>NZ_JBEZDT010000033.1:0-104828 GCF_040648455.1 Catellatospora sp. NPDC049133 | reverse complement strand
CGCCCCCAGTCCACCGTCGTCACCGACTACCGCGGCTACGCCGGACAGGTCGCCTCCGGGATCCTCAAACCCGGCGACGAGGTCATGGTCCTGCCCTCCGGCATGACCACCAAGATCGCCGGAATCGACACCGCCGACGGACCCGTCACCGAAGCATTCCCGCCCATGTCGGTGACCGTCCGGCTCGAAGACGAGATCGACATCTCCCGCGGCGACATGATCTGCCGCCCGCACAACACCCCCACCCCGGCACAGGACATCGAAGCCCTCGTCTGCTGGATGGACGACAAACCCCTGACCGTCGGCGGCAAATACGCCATCAAACACACCACCCGCACGGCCAGGGCGATCGTCAAAGGCCTGCAATACCGGCTCGACGTCAACACCCTGCACCGCGACGACACCGCCACCCAACTCGGCCTCAACGACATCGGCCGCATCCGGCTGCGCACCACCATCCCGCTCATGGCCGACGAATACCGCCGCAACCGCACCACCGGCGGCTTCATCATCATCGACGAAGCCACCAACCGCACCGTCGCCGCCGGCATGATCATCGAAGCCGCCTGACCAACCAGGCTGACACGAAACCGCGCCTTCCCACTCGGGAAGGCGCGGTTTCGGCCTTCATGGGGTCGCTACCCGCGACGCCCACAGCTGGTAGGTCCCCACACCGCGGAAAGATCGCCGTCTCCGGTCAAGAACTGCGGCCCCACCGCACGATCTGACCTGAAACGGCGATCACCACCGACCACCGACTCGCACCCGGCAGCGCCAGCCAGTCGATCACGGCCCCAGGGCCGCGACACGCCGCCGAAACCCTCCATAAGTTCATGATCGACGCAGGCGGGCCCGGGGTCAGTGGCCGGGTTGGCGGGTTAGCCAGGGGTCCTTTGCCAGCATGGTGAGGGCCTTGAGGGCGTCGGGTTCGTTGTCGAAGGTGGTGGCGTAGCGGGGGCGGGAGTCCGTGGCGGTGCTGAAGTAGAGGACGCCCTTGATCTGGGGGTGCTGGGGTAGGGCCAGCCGCATCTCGTTGAGCCAGGCGGAGCGCTGGCCGGGCTCTCCCTGCACCACGCCGAACTCGCCGATCAGCAGCGGGCGGGGGCGGTGCCTCGCCCACTCCAGGACCGGGGCCATCAGCTCGGTGAAGGTGTACATCTCCGGGCCGGAGTACACGTCGGCGCACAGCCAGTCGACCTGGTCGTCGCCCGGGTAATAGGGCTGGGCGCGGCCGTCCATGAAACCGTCGGCGTGCGGGCACCAGACCCAGGCCGCGTTGTCCGCGCCGACCTCGGTGAAGATGCTGCGTACGTGCTTCCACGCGGCCACGTAGTCCTCGGGTGAGTGGACCACGTTGAACAGGTTCGGGCGGTCCATCTCCCAGCGGTAGCGCAGCAGGATGGGCGTGCGGAAGTCGCGTACGGCAGCCGCGCGCCGCTTGATCTCCTCGTCGTAGACGCCGGTCACGATCGACCGGGTGTCGGTGCCGGCCCAGGAGATCATGAGCAGTTTGCCGCGGTGGACCAGCTCGTAGTCGTACGTCGAGGGGAAGTCGTCCTGCCACGGGTGGAACGAGTGGGCCAGCGCCAGCGGACGGTCGATCATGTCCTCGAAGCTGTCGATCGCTTCGAGCTGGTCGCCGGTGCGCCGGTTCTGCGCGTTCACGAACGCGCCGAACCAGGCGCCCGTCTCGGGCACGGCAGGGCCACGTCCGGTCGTGGTGAACGGGCCGGACGCGGCCGCGGGGAGTTGCTTGAGGGTGGGGCTGGGACGGGCCGGCACCGCCGGCTCGTCCTCTGGGACGACGGTCGTGCAGCCGGCAGCCGCCACTGCCAGAAGCACCATCACCAGCCCCGCAGCCGGTAATGCTCTTCTCATGGGACGAGGGACTCCACTGGGGGTGAGGGCTGTGCCGGGGTCTTGCCACGGCGCCGGAGCGCGCGCAGACCGGCCAGTTGCAGAACGTGCCGGCACCGCCACACTACCGCCGCATAGGCGACTGTCGCGACGAGCACCGAGCCGAACCCGACGAGCGGGTGGTCGCCGAGCAGGACACGGACCAGCAGTGGTAGGGCGGCGTAGCACGCGACGGCGGCCGCCATCGCGATGAAGCCGCCCCGGCAGAGGGGGGACAGCCCATGCCTGCGCTGCAGCTGTACCAGCGGCAGCAGGTTCTTGATGAGCAGGGCCGCCGACCAGGCGATCGCGGCGCCGACGATCCCGTAGGACGGGATCAGCACGATGTTGAGGACCACGTTCACCACGAGGGCGAGCATGGTCTGGAAGAAGGCGATCCCGGTGTGGCCGGCCATCTCCTGGACCGTGGAGACCATGCCGCACGCGGTCGCGACGAGCATGGTCAGCGACAGCACGACGCCGACGAGGCCCGCGTCGCCGCCGGCCGTGTAGCCCTCGCCGAACACCGTCATCAACTGTCCGCCGAAGATGGCCCAGGTCAGGTAGAACGGCCAGATCAGCGCGATGAGCCAGGTGGTGGTCATCTGGTAGAGGCTGTTCGCCTCGTCGTGCTTGTCCTGCGCGAGCAGCCCGGAGAAACGGTGCTGCACCGTCTGCCCGAGCGCCTGGCCGCCGAGCTGGCCGATGACCAGGAAGCGGGTGGCGGCGGTGTAGAGCGCGGCGTCCACCGGGCCGCGCAGCGCGGCCATCAGCACGACGTCGAGCCGCTGCAGTGCGAGCTGTGCCAGGCCGGTGCCGGCCCGCGGCGAGGCGTAGCGCCAGAACCGGCCCCAGTCCTCGCGGGTGGGCGCCTCGACCGGCTGTCCGCCGGAGCGCTCGGCCTTGCGCCGCAGTTTCGCCGACCACAGCACCGCCACGACCAGGCCCAGCGCGTACGGCACAGCCCAGGCCAGGGCGAGTGACACCGAGCTGGTCCACCCTGCCACCAGCACGGCGACGACGCCGAGCAGTTGCAGTCCGGGTCGCAGCACCCGCATGACCATGACGTTGGGCCGGGTGGTGCCGAGTCCACGGCCGACGGCCAGGTGCACACCGGTGATGGTGGAGGTGGGCAGGAAGACGGCGAACACCCGGATCGCGGCGACGGTGCCCGCCGGGGCCTCCGGCAGCATCACGTCGACCAGCCACGGCGCGGCGAACCACAGCCCGGCCGCGATCAGGATGCTGGCCACCACGACCGGGGTCATGGCGACCCGCACGGTGGCCCGGATCCGGCCGGTCTCCTCCCGGACCCGCTGCTGCGCGAGCAGGTAGACCACGCCGGTCTCCGCGCCGAGCAGCGCGGCCGCCGACAGGATCAGGAACACCGAGGTGAGCGTGAACAGCACCCCGGCGACGCTCGCGTCGAAGCCGCGGGTGACCACCACGGTCAGCGCCAGCCCGGCGATCGCCGAGACGCCCGCCCCGACCAGGTTGAACAGGCTGCTGCGCATGACGCGCCCGCGGTCGGCCCCGTAGGCGCCGGCGTGGGCCGGCGCGTCGACGCTCATCGCCGCCAGCTCGGCTGATGGCCGAGCCAGTCGGCGAGCCGGGCGTCGTACGGCGCGAAGTGGTCCTCCAGCCGGGACCGCAGCTCGTCGGACATCGGCGAGCGCGGGCGGGCGTTGTGCTGGTCGTGCACGATGCCGGGCACGTCCGGGATGCCGAGGAACTCGCACACCCCGCTGAAGACGCGCGCGGGGTCGGCGAAGTAGTCGTGGCTGTCGACGACGTGCAGGCGCTCCCGGCCGACCAGGGACTCCAGGTGAAGTAGCTGGTCGATGTACTGGCCGCGGCCGAGGTGCGCGAGGTGGCGTACGGCGTGGCTGTGGTAGTTCGGGTCGGCGGCCATCTTCTCGCGCTCGCCGGCCATGCGCCCGGCCTCCAACGCGACGGCCTGCTCGAACTTCTCGGTCTCGAAGCCGCGGGCGTACTCGTGGGCGTGGCCGGAGTAGGCGCGCTCCACCGGGTCGCGCAGCAGCACGATCAGCTTGACGCCGGGCAGGTCCTTGGCGATGCGCTGGGGGGCCAGCGGGTGCCACATGTAGTAGGGGCTGGCCTCGCCGGTGACCACGGGGTGGCCGAGGGTCTGCGCGGCGCGCTCGGCCTTGGTGCGGCTCACGAAGTGGCCCATGAACCAGGCGTGCCCGCGGTGGTAGTCCATGTCGAAGTAGTGCACGCCCTTGCGGAAACGCGGCGGCAGGTAGGCCGGGTGCTGCGCCAGCGCCTTGTGCAGTGACGTGGTGCCGCCGCGCTGGGTGCCGACGATCAGGAAGGACGGCACCATGCGCCGGTCCGCGGTGAGCTGTCCCGCGGTCCGGGCGAGCGCGCCGGCCTTGCGCCAGACGAACTTGCGTACGCGGCTCTTGACTGCCATCAGTTCTCTCCCACCAGAGAAGCCCATCGCCCGCCGAGTCCGGCGAACGCCCCGTTGATCCACTCGTCGACGCGCCCCATCGGCCGACCGAGGTTGTCCAGACCGTCGCCGAGGTACCGGCTGCCGATCTCGACGAAGTACAGGGCGGCGACCTCGTTGGCGACCGCGGCGTCGACCCCGAGCGGGGCGAGCAGTTCCACGGCCCGTTCGGCGACCGCGCGGGCGGCCACGACCGGGTCGGTGTGCCGGACCGCGACGGCCTCGTGCAGCTCGAAGTGCAGCGGGTCGTAGCCGACGGGCACGTCCGGGGTGAAGCGTTCGAAGTCCCACAGCAGCAGCTGCCCGTCGCGGACGGACATGTTGCCGCCGTTCCAGTCGCCGTGCCAGCAGCCGAAGCCGAGCTCGGCGCCGGCGCACTCGGCCAGCGCGCGGCGCATCAGGGTCGCGGCGGGCCGCTCGCCCAGCACGTCGACCTGGGCGGCGAGCCGGGCGGCGTAGGTGCTGCCCGCGTACCTGGCGCGGGTGACGCCCTGGACCTGCGCGATGGAGCGCATCGCGGCGAGGCTGAGCGGGGTCAGCCCGTCCGGCGGGGCGTCCTGGCTCACCGGCAGCGCGCCGACGACGAGCAGGGCCGCGCCGGCCCACGTGCCGAAGTGCAGCACCTCGGGCACCCGGGCGGGGGCCAGGTCGCGGTCGGCGAGCAGGCGCAGCGCGCGGTGCTCGGCGTCGATCAGGGTCGTGGTCAGCTCGTTGACGGCCATCTTGGCGTACGCGATGGTGCGCGCCCGGCCGTCGATGAGCTGGAGCACGGGTTTGCGGTTGGCCCGCGGCGGCCCGAAGCGCACGCTCAGCCGCACCTGCTCGCCGAGCAGCCCGCTGAGGTGCTCGGCCAGCGACGGCTCGGCCCGCACCGCCAGCCGGTCACGGAAGAACAGGTCACCGAGGGTGCGGCGGCCGAGGCCGGTGGAGAAGACCCCGGCGAGCACCCGCTGGCGCAGCCGGTCCTTGGCCGAACGCGGGGCGCTGGTGTGCCGGATGGCGGCCCCGGCCGCGCGGCGGTCGCCGTGCGGCACCAGCAGCCGGGCCTTGCCGATGGCGGGGACCACGGTGTAGACCTCGTCCGCGGCGTGCGCGCCCCGGCCGAGGAAGACCCGGTCCGCGGGCGCGCCGACGGTGTCGTCGCCCAGCAGCCTGCCCAGTTCGGTGAGGAACTCGCCGCTCACTTCGCCGCCTCCGGGCGGCGGGCGGTGGTCAGGATCGGCGCGCGGCTCATGTGTACACCCGGTTCGTCTCGTTGCGCCAGAGCAGGGCCAGCGGGACCATCATGATCACAAGGGTCATGCCGGTCGAGTTGTAGATCGTGGAGAACCAGACCGCCAGCGGCACGGTGACGCCCGCGGCGATGCCGAGCCACGAATGGTCGCGACGGAACCGCCAGCCCATCCAGAGGAAGAACAGCAGGTAAAGGCCGGCACCGACGAAGCCCTGCGTGATCAGCAGCATCCACAGCTGGCCGTCGCTGCCGATGTCGCGGTTGCCGCACTGCTCGCAGGACGGGCTCTGGCCGATCGCGATGGACCGCTCGCTGCCGATCGTCTCCGACTGCCCGCCGAACCCGATGATCGGCGAGGCCTTGGCGGCCTCCAGGGCGGCGGCGTTGAGCGAGGCCCGGCCCTCGTTGGAGTGCGGGTTGTCCATGCGGGCCATCACGGTGCTGCCCAGCGGGGTCGCCAGCACCAGCAGGCCGGCCATGGCGACCGCGACGAGCACACCGGCGACCGGCATGATGCTGCCGCGGATCGCCATACGGACCACCAGGTAGGCGAGGATGATGCCCAGGCCCGCCCAGGTGCCCCGGTTGAGCGAGTAGACGATCGGGATCATCGCGGCGACCAGGATGAGCGAGGGCCAGACCTTGCTCCACAGCCCCTTGGCCTTGTACAGCGTGGCGAGGACGAACCACGGCAGCAGCACCGCGATGCACTGCCCCCACGCGTTGGTGTACTGGAACGGCGCAGCGGGCCGGGGCGAGGGGGCCTCGCCCACGATGGTCTGCCACTGGGCGAACTCGATGCGCACCGAGGACCGCACCCAGCCGTTGGCCAGCAGCGACTTCGGCAGCACCTCGGCCAGCGGGGTGGTCACCGCGATCCGCGGCAGGAGCACGCCCGCGATACCGCCGACGACGAGCACCACGAAGAAGTACGCCAGGAACTTCACGACGCGTTTGGTCGGCAGCTCGCGCTCGGTGAGGTTGCCGACGTACAGCAGCACCACGATCGCCGCGGCCATGTCCAGCAGTCGGCGGACGAAGGCCAGGATCCGGCCCAGCCCCATCTCCGGCGGCAGCGCGTTGGGCACGGTGGCGTCGAGCATCACCACGCCGACCAGGCCGAGGAAGCACAGCAGCAGCCAGGCGAAGACCGGGGCGGGCATGCGCACCCGGCCGCGCCGGAACAGCTCCAGCGCCATCGGGATGGCCAGCAGCGGCACCCAGGCCAGGGTCAGGCCGAGCAGCCAGCCCACCGGGTACAGCACGATCATCGCGAACAGCGCCCAGTCGCGGGCCGGGATCGGGTCGCGCTGACCGCGGCGGTGCAGCACGGCCGCGAGCGGCGGGAGCGCTCGGGCGTGCTCGGGCGCTGCCGCCACGCCGCGGACGCCCTCGCTGCCGGGTGCGGTGTCACCCGGCAGGCGGCCGGCGGCGGTGCTCACGAGACCGTCACCTTCGCGGTCGAGGGCAGCAGCAGGATCCAGGTCGGGCCGGGGGTCAGCCGCACCACGGACTGCTCAGGGCCGAGCAGGTTGAGGGCGGCGAAGAAGCCGTCCTTGTTCCACGTCGCCTTGACGCCCTGACCGGCGCCGAACACCTGGGCCGCACCCTTGCCGATCGGGTCGGCCATGGTGACCTCGCGGTCGAGCGCCTTGACGTCCTTCTTGTTGAACGGAGTGGTCAGCAGGACCAGGTTGGCGGTGGCCACCGGCACCCCGCCGAGGGTGGTCTGCCAGCGCCGGGCCGTCGTGTCGAACTTCCAGGTCACCGCGGCCTTGCCGGGGGACGCGATGGAGATCGTGGTGGCCGGGGTCGCGCCCATCGCGACCGGCTCGCCCGCCTGGCCGAACTGGAACAGCGAGGCCAGCAGCTTCTGCTGGGCCGGGGCGGACGCCTGCAGCGTGCCCGTGTTCACGAAGACCCGGCCGGAGACGGTGGTGAACCCGGTCTTCTTCGCCGGGGTGACCGCGGCCAGCTTCGACAAGGTCAGCAGGTCGAGCCAGCCCTTGGGCGTGCCGTTGTGCACCATGTACGGCTGCAACTGGTTCAGCAGCTTGATCTCGGCGGGGCGCACTGCCGCCACCGGGCCGACCTTGTCCGCGGGGGTCGACTGGAACACCGCCGCCACTCGCAGCAGCTTGCCCTCGGCGAACTCCAGCTCGACGACGTCGGCCTTGTCCAGCCCGACCGGGGCCGCGGCGCCCGTGCCCACCTCGATGGGCACGATGACCGCGGCCTTCGACTTGGTCGCCTCCTCCGTCTCCAGCCCGGTCAGCGGGGCGCGCGGGCGCACCGCCTCCGGCGACGGCAGCGTGAAGGGCGACTGCTCGACCGGAGCCGCCGTCGACGGCGGCTTGGCCGGGCCGACCGAGCACCCCGAGGTGAACGCCGCGGCGGCCAGCGCGGCCGCCGCACCCAGGCGCAGTGACCGCTTCATCGCAGATCGGCGGAGGTGGTCTGGTCGGAGGAGGAGGTGCGCTTTCCGTTCACCTTGCTGTCGGTGGTGCCGCCGGCCCAGAACTCGATCCGGTCGCCGTCCTCGCCGACGCGCGGGATGACCATCGTCTGGTCGAATTCGCGGCCCGCCCGGGGCAGATCCGCGGATGCCGGAACGGCGGGCTGGTCGACGACCGCCGCGCTGGGGACCGCCTTGACCTTGATCTTGCGACCGACTCGCGGGCTGCGCACGACAAGCAGGCCGGCCAGCGGGCCCTGGACGCGG
Source organism: Catellatospora sp. NPDC049133 (assembly GCF_040648455.1). Taxonomy (NCBI): domain Bacteria; kingdom Bacillati; phylum Actinomycetota; class Actinomycetes; order Micromonosporales; family Micromonosporaceae; genus Catellatospora; species Catellatospora sp. NPDC049133. The sequence goes on along the minus strand of NZ_JBEZDT010000033.1, from coordinate 96,500 downwards.
GCGACCTGCTCGACCGACTCCTCGACGTCCTCGGCGCGGGCCACCCGGGTCTCCACGACCAGCAGGACGGACGCGGCGATCTCGCTGAGCGCCTGGGCGTCGACCGCGCGGCTCGGCGGCGCGGTGGCCAGCAGCACCCGGTCGGCCTGCTGCTGCAGCTGCGCCAGCAGGTCGGACACGGCTGCGACGGGCAGCTCGACCCGCGGGTCGAGGCGGCCGGCGCCCAGCAGCGAGACACCGCGGATCGCGGGCACGGCATACAGGGCGCTGTCGAGGGTGACCTCACCGGCGATGACGTCGCCGAGACCGCGGGACGGGCTCACGCCGAGCATGGCGGGCAGGTGCGAGGTGGAGTCGGTGCACACGATCACGACCCGCTCGCCCGACCGGGCGAACGCCGCAGCCAGGTTGGCGACCACGAACTCGACCGCCGGGCCGGGGGCCGCGCCGCAGATCAGCAGCGCGTCGGTGGCCGAGGGACGACCGCCCCGAGCGGCGCCGGCGGCGACCCGCAGCACGTTGCGCAGCAGGCTGAACTCGCGGCCCAGCGCGCTCGCCGCGTCGGCCACCGCCTTGTCCCGGCCACGCTGCACCTCCATCAGCACCGGCACGTCGTTGCGGTAGGGGATCTGGCGGCTGTGGTAGATCCGGGAGTCCATGCGGTCCAGCACCAGCGCGCCCGCCAGGCCCAGCAGCAGGCCGATCGCGACACCGCTGACCAGGTAGAGCATCAGGTCCGGCTTGGCCGGCGAGGTGGGCTTGGTCGCCGCGGACAGGATGTTGCCCGGCTTGACCGTGGTGGCCAGCAGCGGGATCAGTCGCGCGTTCAGGGTGTTGATCTGCGAGGTGAGGATCTGCTGCTTCTGCACGGCCTTCTGCCGGTCCGCGGAGTTCGCGGCCAGGCCGACCAGCTGCGCGGCAACCTCGTCGAGCTGCTTGGTGAGGCCGGCGATCTCGTCGCGCATGGCGGCGCCCTGCACGTCGACGTTCTTCTGCGCCTCCGCGGCGCGCTGGTCCAGGTAGGCCTGGGCGAAGGCCTGCGAGCCGCGCTGCGCCTCGGCGACCGTGGGGGCGTCGAACGTGATGGAGAGCACCGAGGTGTTCGCCGGGACCGTCACGGTGACCCGGGAGACCAGCTCCTCGACCGGGGTGTCCGTGTTGAGGAGGTTCTTGGCCGCGCCGCCGACCGTCGTGGAGCGCACGACCTGGGACTCGGTGTCGAGGTTCACCTTGGTCGTGGTGTCCTGGCCGACCTGCATCACGAGCACCTTGGTCTCGGACACGTACACCTTGGGCTGGGTCGCCGCCACCCCGAGACCGCCGACCGCGCCGACCGCCACCGCGATGACCACAAGCCACCAGCGGCGGGCCAGCCAGCCGACGTAATCGCCCACGCTCGCCGTCGGCACCGAGGCCGCATTCGTAGCCATTGATTCCCCTTGTTAACAAACCCATGAACACAGGACCGACGACCGGCGCGGCGCAGGTGAAGACGCCCTGGGTAGACGGTCCTCACCCTAGCCATCGCTGCCTGGCACGCGCTCAGCCAAACGGCCACTTCTGTGTCAGACCGGAGTTATTGGACGCCACGATCGCATCTGCGGGGTCAAGAGTATGACGGCCGAACCTGCCGTTCGGTCAGATCACGTGCACTGTCAGGCTACCGACAATCGTCCGCAACGAAATGTTAAATCGTGTCGCTAGGCTGCGGGTCGTCGACAGGAAAGGAACCGAGGTGGGCGAACCGAATCGTGCACGTCATGTCATGCTGGTCGGCTCGTCGGGCGGACATCTCGCCCAGCTGTACGCATTGCGTCCATGGTGGACAGACCGTTTCCGCACCTGGGTGACGTTCCCCACGCAGGACGCGCACAGCCTGCTCGGTGGGGAGAACGTGGTCTACGCGCACTACCCGACCACCCGGAACATCCCGAATCTGCTGCGCAACGCACTGCTCGCGGTGAAGATGCTGCGCAGATCGCGGCCTGATGTGGTGATTTCGACCGGTGCGGGCGTGGCGCTGCCGTTCTTCATCGTCGCCCGACTGCTGCGGATACCCACTGTTTACGTGGAGGTCTACGACCGGTTGGAAACGCGCACCCTGACGGCTCGACTGTGCAAGCCGTTCACCTCGCGCATGCTGGTCCAGTTCGAGGAGCAGCTGCGGCTGTACAAGGGCGCGACACTGGTGGGGCCGCTGCTGTGACGACCACCTCCCCCGACTTCCCGTCGCAGCGCACCGCGCTGACCGTGCCCGCGCCGCGCCGGCCGGAGCGCGACGCCGTGCTCGTCGTCGTCGGCACCGACGTGCACTCCTTCGACCGGTTGCTGGACTGGGCCGAGCGCTGGTCCGCCGGCAGCGGCGTGCCCTGCGTCATGCAGTACGGCTCGTCGGCCCCGCGGCAGGCACCCGGCTCGGACGCGTTCTTCGACCACGAGACGCTGAACGAGCGGCTGCGCCAGGCCGCGGTGGTGGTCTGCCACGGCGGCCCCGCCACCATCACCGAGGCCCGCCGGGCCGGGCACAAGCCGATCGTGGTGCCCCGTGACCCGACGCTGCACGAGCACGTCGACGACCACCAGCAGCGCTTCGCCGCCCGAATGGGCAGCCTGGGCATGGTCGAGCTGTGCCGCACCGAGGCCGAGTTCCGGGCCGCGCTCGACGCTGCGGTGGCCGAGCCCACCCGGCTGCGCATCTCGGGCAGCGAGGCCGGTGCCGCGGCGACCGCGGCCGCGCTGCGCGTGGGCGCGATCGCGGACGGCCTCATCAAGCGCACGCCCCGGCCGGCACCGTCCGATCAGGTCACCGTGCTGTTCATCGGTGGCTGGGGGCGCAGCGGCTCCACGCTGACCGACCGGATCCTCGGCCAGGCCCCCGACGTGTGCGCGGTCGGTGAGGTGACTCACATCTGGGAACGTGCCCTGCGCGACAACGAGCGCTGCGGGTGCGGCAGCGCCTTCGCCGACTGCCCGTTCTGGGCGAAGGTGGGCGATCTGGCGTTCGGCGGTTGGGACAAACTGGACCTCGACGCCGCCATGGCCCTCAAGCACCGGGTCGACCGGATGCGCTTCGTGCTGCGGATGTCCCTGCCGTTCTTCCTGAACCGCCGTAAGAGGGACCTGCGCGCGTACGGCGAGCTGCACCGGCGGATCTACCGCGCGGTGGCCGACGTCTCCGGGGCGAGCGTGGTCGTCGACTCCAGCAAGCACGCCTCGCTGGCCTTCGCCCTGCGCCACGCGCGCGGCATCGACCTGCGCGTGCTGCACCTGATCCGGGACGGGCGCGCGGTGGCCTACTCGTGGAGCCGCGAGGTGCGCCGCCCGGAGATCGTGGGCGCCGAGGTGTTCATGCCGCAGTACTCGACGGTGAAGTCGGGTGTGCTGTGGTCGGTGCACAACGCGCTGTTCCACGTGCTCGGCTGGGTGCGCACGCCCACGCTGCGGCTGCGCTACGAGGACGTGGTGGCCCGGCCCGTGGACGGCCTGCGCCGCATCCGGGCCTTCGCGGGCCTCGGTCCCGGCGGCGCGGAGTGCCTGACGCAGCCCGCCGACGGGCTGCCCGTGGCCCGGCTGGAGACCACCCACACCGTCGCGGGCAACCCGATGCGTTTCACCAACGGCGAGCTGGAGCTGCGGCTCGACGCCGCCTGGCGTGGCAAGCTCGCCCCCCGCAAGCGCCGCATCCTCAGCGTGATGACGTGGTTCGGCCGCGCGCGCTACGGCTACCTGGACTGGAGAAGGAAATGACGGCGAGCGTCTCGGTGGTCGTGCCCACCCGCAACCGCCCGGAACTGCTGCGCAAGGCGATCGAAGCGATCCTGGGCCAGGACTACCCCGGCCCGGTCGAGATCGTCGTCGTGTACGACCAGAGCGAGCCCGACTACTCCCTGGTCCAGGACGACCCGCAGCGCCGGATCCGGGTGATCACGAACACGCGCACCCAGGGCCTGGCCGGCGGCCGCAACACCGGCATCCTGGCGACGGCGACCGAGCTGGTCGCGTTCTGCGACGACGACGACGAGTGGCTGCCCGGCAAGCTGGCGGCCCAGGTCGCCATGCTCGACGCCCACCCGGCCACCGAGCTGTGCTCGATCGGCGTCGTCATCGACTACGACGGCAAGGACGTGGACCGCACCCTGGACCGCGATCTGGTGACGCTGCCCGAGCTGCTGCGCTCGCGGCTGACCGAGCTGCACCCGTCGACGTTCCTGTTCCGCCGGGCGGCGCTGGTCGACGGGATCGGCCTGGTCGACGAGAACATCCCGGGCAGCTACGCCGAGGACTACGAGCTGCTGCTGCGCGTCGCGCGGCGGGCGCCGATCGCCAACGCGCCGGGGGTCGGCGTGCGGGTGCGCTGGCACCGGCAGTCGTACTTCACGGCGCGCTGGGCGACCATCGCCGAGGCGCTGGAGTGGCTGCTGGAGCGCTACCCGGAGTTCGAGGGCGCGCCGCGCGGCCACGCCCGGATCACGGGGCAGATCGCGTTCGCGCAGGCCGCGGGCGGGCACCGCAAGGACGCCATGCGCTGGGTGAAGAAGACCATCCGGCACAGCCCCCGCGAGGCCCGCTCTTACCTGGCGCTGGCGGTGGCGACCCGGCTCGTCTCGGCCGACACCGTGCTGCGCCGGCTGCACCAGCGCGGCCGCGGCATCTGACGTTGCACGACAAAGGGGGCGGGATCCACGGATCCCGCCCCCTTTCTGCTGCTCACCTCACGCGTCGCAGAACCCGCGCCACGCCTTCTGGCTGGGCGCGTCCAGCAGCCGCCAGTCGGCCCGGGTGAAGTCGACGTCGAAGTACGTCACCCACAGCGCGCCGCCCTTGATCGAGGCATTACCCGCGGCGGTCAGCCAGGCGGCCCGGCCCGTGCCCGAGGAGTCGCCGGGCAGGATCGCGGTGCCCAGTTCGGCGATGCCCCACGGCTTGCCCTCGGCCTTCGACACGTTGGCCACCCGGTTCACCATGGTCGCGGCGTCCGGGTACTTCGGGTTGGTGAAGTTGAAGTTGTAGACGTCCCAGCCGAGCACGTCGATGACGTCGCTGCCGGCGTAGTAGTCCTTCCACTTGCGGCCGGACTGCGGGAACACGCTCCAGTCCATCAGCACCAGCGTGGCGTGCAGCTTCGGGTTGCCCGCCGCGTCGGCCAGCCCGGCGATGCGCCGCCAGGCCGCCCGGTAGTCGGCCGCGGTGAACACGCCGGCCTCGATGTTGTCCTCGGGTTCGTGGTAGTAGACCCAGTAGACGTCGCGGTCCCGAGGCGCCTGGGCGAACCAGTTGCGCAGGTAGGAGTCGCGAGAGCCGCCGAGAATCTCCTTGGGGTTGTACTTGAAGGAGACGACCACGGTCCGCCCCGCCTTGCCGGCGTTGCCGGGCCAGGCCGCCGGCGCGCCCGTGTAGAACGTGCGGAACGCCTCCAGGCCGCCGTAGAGGTTGTCGACCCGGGTCACGCCCTGGGCGTACGACTCGCCGCTCTTCGGGATGAAGCCGACGCCGCACAGCGTGCGCCCGGCCGGGATGTTGCCCGGCGGGTTCGGCTGGCCCGGGGTGACCGAGGCGGAGGGGTCGACCGACGGCGACACCGACGCACCGGGAGAGGCGGTGCCGGACGGGTTCGGCTTGCCGCTGCCGTCGCCGCGCTGGTGCCCGTCGAGCGTCTCGGTGTCCTGGATCTCGATGAAGGTCACCGCCAGGGCCGGCGCACCAGCACCGTGCTCGCCGGCGAACAGGGTCAGCGTCTCGCTGTCGCTGGCGTTGGTCACCGCGAACGAGTACCGGGCCGGGCCCTGTCCGGGGGTGGGCACCGCCACGCTGACGTCGAAGCTGACCAGGTTGCTCGCCGAGACCGTCGGCTCGCCGCCGAGCACCTCGCCGAGGCCGGGCCGGGTGGCGTACGACAGCTCCTTCTCGGACCAGTCGCTGCTGAGCACCGAGCGCACCTGCAGCGACGCCGGGGGTTTCGCGTCAGCCTGCAGCTGCAGCGACATGGACTGGACGCGGAAGCCGGCAGGCGTCGCGACCTGGAACTTCAGGTATGTCACCGCGTAGTAGTCGGGACGTGCGACGGACACCAGGGTGTCCCGGCCGCCGAACACGGTGTCCGGCTCCTCGCGCACCACGTATCCGTCCTCGCCCACGGGGATGCGCTGGGTGGTCGTTTCGGGCGGGCTGTCCTTGGCGAACACGATCGCCACGCCGATCAGTGCCACACCGACGCAGGCGGCGACGACAGCGGCCACGATCATGCGGCCACGCGACGGCGGCCAGAAGCCGCCTCGCCGTGTTCGAGGGGGGTCCAAGCGTTCTGGCGGTGCGAAGCGGGTGCTCCGCGCGGGGTAGGCCACAGTCAGACTCCGAGCAGGTTCACGCGGCCCGTGCCGCGATCTCTGTATTGGCTCATGGCAGCCGTATGCGGCGCCGTGGCGAACAAGCATTGTCCGCCACGGCGCCGCACATCTCACTGCCGATCCTGATCACATTTCTCGTGATCGGCGATCGGAAGGCAATCCGATCACATTACCGGCAATGGAAAGAATGCGATCCTTCCATGGAACTCGCCATGAACTGTATCGGTATCGCTGGCAATCCACAGTCCTGCGGTAGTGGGGTAGATGTCCTCAGTGCCGACGCCACGATCCTTTCCGGGGTTCCACGCGAAGGCTTTGCCGGTCACCGGATTGATCGCGCCGATGCCCTCGGCCGGGACCGCGCCCGGACCGGCGCTGTCCCGGCCGTCCGGGTTGTCCAGCCAGCGCTGGTGGCCGCCGACGTAGACGGCCGCCCCGGCGACCGCGACCGACAGCAGCGTGTCCCCGCCGGTGTAGTTGACCCACACCGGCTGCTTGTTGGCGACCTGGCTGACCAGGTCCCACCGGGCCGCGGTGTCGCACAGCGAGCCGGTGCGCCGGGCACCGGTGGTGACCGCCACGAACCAGGTCCCGTCGGCCGAGATGTCGACGCCGCGCATGTAGGTCGGGAACGAGTTCGCGCACATCTGCTGGTAGCGCGTCGTCGTCCAGGGCGACAGCGTGGCCGGCGAGGTGGTCAGGTTCACCACCGCGATCTGGTGCCGGGCCTGGCCCGCGACGCTGCTGAAGTTGCCCATGATGACCAGCTTCGAGCCGTCGGGGGTGACGTCCATGGCGGTCACCTTCACCGCCGACGTGGCCCCGGAGCCGGTGACCCGCGCCCCGTCCAGGCTCATGTTCACCGAGGCGTCGGCCGCGCCGGTGCCCGCGTTGAGCGCGGCCAGGCCGCGCCGGCTCGCGCCGCCGACGGTCTGGAAGCGCCCGCCGAGCAGCAGCCGGTTGCCGGTCAACTCCAGCTCGTCGACGCCGCCGTTGATCTCCGGCACGGTGAAGCCGGACACGGACGCGCCGGTCGTCGCGCTGATCCGCTCCACGCCGCGGGAGCGCACGCCGTTGACGTTGGTGAAGTCGCCGCCGATGTAGAGCGACTGGCCGTCGGGCGCGGCGACCAGGGCGCGGACGGTGCCGTCGACGACCGGCTTGAACGTGGTGTCGATCGCGCCGGTGGTGGCGTTGAACGCGAACAGCCGGCGCTGGGTGGTCACCGTGGCCGAGTTCGACGGCCTGATCTGGGTGAACGAACCGCCGACGTAGACGCGGCCGCCGATCGCCAGGATCTTGAAGGCGGTGCCGTCGAGCGCGTGCGGCGTCCAGTTGACCGGATCCTGCCCGACCAGTGCGGCGTGCTGGACCGATACCGCCGAAACGGGGGTGCCGACGGCGACGGCGGCGAGGGTGGCCGCAGTGGTCAGCGCGACGAGCACCGAGCGCCGCCTACCGCGACGCGCGATCGAGAAGCCATACATACGTCCGGATGCTGCCACGAATCGGCAAGCGAGCCTGTCGTGCAGGCGACCGCGGGAAAGCCCGGTAACCGCTTGCGTGAATACCACTTCACGCACTATTACGGGTCTATTGTCAACAATTAACCCCAGGCATTCGGCACACTTTAGCCGTTCGGCCCGTAACCGGCAACGGGCCGTCCCCACAAAGAGAGCGGACCGGCCACCCGAGGGTGACCGGTCCGCCTTACCGCTTGGTGCTCGCTCAGCCGAACAGGAAGGCGCCCGGAGACGTCCAGTTCACCGAGTCGATCGCCGGACCGCTGACCGCGGTGGCGACGCCGCTGAACGCGGTGCCGTCGAACGCCCGCTTGACGAGCCGGCCGTCGGTACGCGACCAGTACACGTAGCCGCCGGACAGGAACAGCACGCCCGACGAGGTGCCGAGCCACTCCAGCGAGGTGCTGGTGCCGCTGCCGTTGGCCTGGAAGCGCTGCGAACCGATGACCCCGCTGTCCGGGCTGAAGTAGCGCCAGAACAGCGAGTTGTTCCCGGTGATCGTGTAGTACAGCCGGCCGTTGCTGTAGAACATGCTCCGCACGCTCGGCAGCTCGGTGTAGATCGCGGTCTTCTTGCCGTCGTACGTGGCAGTGGACCCGAACTCGTCCACCAGCACACCGTCCCAGCGCGGGTCGGAGTGCGGGTTGTGCAGCGAGGCCGGACCGAAGTTGACCCCGTCGAACGTCCGCTTGTAGAAGTTGCTGTCCGACATGCCGTAGTACAGCGTGTTGTCGACCAGGAACGCGCCGCGCAGGTTGGCCCACACGGTGCCGTCCGCGCCACCGACGCCGGTGAGTGCGCCGGCCGTGGTGCCGTTGTACGTGCGCTTGGCGACACCGAGGCCGGTGCCACCGCTGGTCCGCACGATCTCGATCGCGTCCACCGCGGGGTTGAGCAGCCCGTGGATGAACTCGATGTTGACCGTCCCGTCACTGGTGACCGGGAACTTCAGGGTGTGCGCGACCTTGTAGCCGACCTGCGCCACCGTGTCGTAGTCGTCCGCGCGGACCACACCGTCGATCTTGATGTCGAACACGCGCTGACCTGCGGAGCTGTAGTTCCAGTCCCGAGCCACGAAGGAGAGGCGGACCTCCACCTGCGTGCCGGCGGCGACCGGGAAGTTCCACATCATCTCCGGCGCGGCCGACGGGTCGAACCGCCGGTCGTCGAAGACCGCCATCGGCGTCGAAGCCGGCACCGAGGCGTCCGCCGTGATCGTGTTCGACACGATCGTGTTGGCGGTGCTGCCCGAGTTGCGGTACAGGCTGGTGCTGGCGGTGTCCGCCAGCCAGGCCATCTCACCGTCGGTCGCCGCCAGCTCCGGGCCGCCCGCGTTGACGCGGTACAGCACGTCGTTGGCCGGCACGGTGACGGTGCTGTTCGGGAAGAACACCTCCGTCGGCAGGTCGCCCACCACGCCGGCCGGCGGCGTCAGGCCGCCCTCGAGCGGGAAGTACGCGATCCGGCCGCGCATGTACTCGTAGTTGCCGATGTAGGGGGTGTCCGAGCCCACGTAGAGGCCGTCCTCCGTGGCGTACAGCGCCGAGGCGCCGACACCACGCGGGTTGCGGCCCGGGTTCCACTTCATCGGGATGCCGGTGCCCGGCTCCAGCGCGGCCAGACCCGGCCGCGCCACGGCGCCCTGCATCGCGGTGTCCTTGCCGTCAGCGTTGTTCATCCAACGCTGGTGGCCGCCGACGTAGACCGCCGTGCCGGTGATGGCCACCGACAGCAGCGTGTCGCCACCGGTGTAGGCCACCCAGGCCGGCTGCAGGTTCGTGCCGGTCACGAAGTCCCACCGGCTGGCGGCGTCGCACAGCGTGCCCGCGTTGGGCGCGCCCGTGGTGACCACCACGAAGTATGTGCCGTCCGGCGAGATGTCGACGTCGCGCACCCACTTGTCGAACGACGTGGCCTTGCAGCGGTCGTCGAACCGGTTGGTGTGCCACGCGGCGATGGACGCCGCGGCGCCGGTCAGGTTCAGCACCACGACCTGGTCGTAGTCGCCGCCGTTGGCCTGCTTGAAGTTGCCGAGCACGACGGCCTTGGTGCCGTCCGGCGTGATGTCGAGCTCGGTGGCGCCGACGGAGGAACTCGCCCCGGAGCCGTTGTAGTTGTGGTGCCCGGTCAGCGAGACGTTCACGAACGGGTCGAAGTCACCCGTGATCGCGTTCACCGACGCCAGGCCGTTGCGGACGTTCCCAGCGGCCGTGGTGAAGAAGCCGCCGACCAGGATCCGGTCGCCGAACTGCTTGACCGAGTTGACCGCGCCGTTGAAGGACGCCGCCTTGAACGACGACACCACGGAGCCGTCGGTGGTGTTGAGCAGGACCAGCCTGCTCCAGCCACCGGCCTGCACCCCGGTGAAGCGGCCGCCGACGAAGACCGTGCCCGGCTGGCTGCCCGGCTGGAGCGACAGCACCTCGTCGTTGATGTTCGGCGCGAACGTCGGGTCCACCAGACCCGTGGTCGCATCGAACGCGAACAGGTACGGCCGGCTGTGCACCGTACCCGTGCCTCGGTCGGTGACCCCGGTGAAGGTGCCGCCGACGAAGACCTTGTTGTCCACCTTGACGATCGCGTTGACCGTCCCGTCATTGATGTTCGGTGTCGCGGTCGACGGAACCGCGGACACGGACCGATCGTGCGGCGGTTGCACCGCCGACGCCGGACCGACGCCCAAGAGCAGGGCCGCGATTACCGCAGTCCCCGCCACCGTGGTGCGACCTAGCCTTCGCACAGTTGTTTTCTCCCGCCCAACCAAAGGAAGCGGGCCCGGTAGAGACACCGGTGCCCGGACGCGATAAGCCGCAGCTGACGCTAATCCTGAAGCTTCGGCGAACCCGCTGTGCAAGGCAAGGGAAGAGCAGGCAATGTGGCTGATCGGACAATCAATCAACACCCAAGGCGGGTGGGTGTTGTATCTTCCGCGACGGCAGCTCCGCTGGCAGTCACGGGAGCGACCGGATCAGCTCCTCCTCGTGTCGACTGCACGACATCGAGTGAACGAGTAAGCCTCGGCGTCCGATCACGACGGTCGTGTTATCTGGAGCGAGTCTAATTCGGACCGGCTGGGTTTGCCAACTGTCCGTCTACGCCCTGCTCAGCCACATGATCAAGATTGTGGCAGCACCAGCGCGACCGCGATCGCCGCCAGCCCTTCGCCGCGGCCGGTGAATCCGAGGCCGTCGGTCGTCGCGCCGGAGACACTCACCGACGCCCCCGCCGCGGCCGACAGCACCCGCTGCGCCTCGCCCCGGCGCGTGCCGACCTTCGGGTACTTGCCGACGACCTGCACGGAGACGTTGCCGATCTCGAACCCGGCGGCGCGGACGAGCCGTGCCGCCTCGGTGAGCAGCGTGACCCCGGAGGCGCCCGACCACTCCGGCCGGTCCACGCCGAAGTTCGCCCCGAGGTCGCCCAGGTCGGCCGCGCTGAACAGCGCATTGCAGGCGGCGTGCGCGATCACGTCGCCGTCGGAGTGGCCGGCCAGTCCGGGCACGTCCGGCCACAGCAGCCCGCCGACCCAGCATGGGCGGGTCTCGTCGAACGCGTGCACATCCGTCCCGATACCGACCCTCACCGGCCGCCTCCTAGATCATCACGGCGCCAGGGTGGCGACACACCGCCGAACACTGCCATAGGTTCATGATCGACCGACTAGAGGGGGTGGGTGGCCAGGAGGGATTCGGCGATGACGAGGTCCAGGGGGCGGGTGATTTTGAGGGCGAGGTCGCTGCCGGGGACGCAGTGCACCTTGTGGCCGAGGCGCTCGACCATGCCGGCGTCGTCGGTGTGCTCGCCGACGGCTTCGGCGTGGGCGCGGACCAGGGTCAGGCGGGGGAAGCCCTGGGGGGTCTGGATCACGCGGAGCGGGGTGCGGTCGATCGTCTCCAGGACGTGCTCGCCGGCGTCCACCCGTTTGATGGTGTCGACCACGGGCAGGGCGGGCACCACGGCGGCCGCGCCGGCGCGGACCGCGTCGGCCACCGCCTCGACCAGCTCGGGCGGGGTCAGCGCGCGGGCGGCGTCGTGCACCAGCACGACCTCGATGGATTCGGGCACGACGGCCAGGGCGGCGGCCACCGACTGCTGGCGGGTCGCGCCGCCGGGCACCACCGTGGCGCCGGGCACCAGCGCGCGGACCGCGTCCACGTCGTCCGGCGGTGCGGCGATGACGATCATGGCTACCGAGGGAGCCAGGGCGAGCCTGCGGCACGCGTGCACCAGCAGCGGCTCGCCGGCCAGCTCGCGCAGGGCCTTCGGGGTTCCGCCGCCGAGGCGTACGCCCATGCCCGCGGCGGGAACGAGAACCGCGACGTCCTTGCGCCGGTGGGGCGCAGGAACGTCGCGGCTATCGATATCAGATGACACTGCCGTTGTGCGGGTCACGCCTCGGCGAGCACCTTGTCCAGAAGGACCTCTGCGCCGTCCTTGGTGCTCTTCTCGGCGAGCGCGACCTCGCCGACGAGGATGTCCCGAGCCTTGGCGAGCATCCGCTTCTCCCCCGCCGACAGACCACGCTCACGCTCACGGCGCCAGAGGTCACGCACGACCTCCGCCACCTTGAGCGGGTTACCCGAGGCGAGCTTCTCGAGATTCGCCTTGTACCGCCGCGACCAGTTGGTCGGCTCCTCGGTGTGCGGGGCGCGGAGGACGTCGAAAACCTTGGACAGGCCCTCTTCGCCAACCACCTCACGCACGCCGACGATCTCGGCGTTCTCGGCGGGCACCCGCACCGTCAGGTCGCCTTGAGCAACCCGAAGGACGAGGTATAGCTTTTCCTCGCCCTTGATGGTGCGGGTCTCGATAGCCTCGATGAGTGCGGCCCCGTGGTGGGGGTAGACAACGGTCTCGCCGACACTGAAATCCATAGGTACGAAACCCCTTTCGCTGTGTCTAGGGTAACACGGGCGTGCCGCGCAGTCCCAGCCCGTCTTGCACAGTTAGCGCAGCTCACCCCCGTTGTGAGCCGTATTTCTTCTGCTTGACACTGCTCCGCACCGCTTCTTCCGCTACGCTGAGTAACCTTTTATGCACTGATTGGCATCTGTGGGGTCGATGTCCACATCGCGAACAGACCTCAATCTCCTCCGACGCACCACTAGCGTGAGTCTGTACGACGCGGGACAGTAGAGAGACGCGGTGCTGAACGCGCGAGGAGCCGGCGATGGGCACGCTGGGCAACGGCCTTCCGGACCTCCCGCCCGAGTGGGGTGAGGTCGTCATTCCCGATGACCCCGCTGAGCTGGCCGAAGAGGCGGAGCGGGTCAGGGAAGAACTGCGGGCCGAAGCCAGGGCCGCCCGGCGCGCCGCGTGGCGGGCCCGCTGGCGACGCCGGTTGCACCTGCCCGAACACATCGACGACCCCGATCAGCCCTCGCTCGTGCTGCCGCTCATCGTGCTCGGCGTCGCCGTGGTGATCACACTGCTGAGCCTGCTGCTCATCGCCTGGCCAGGGCTGACCAAGTCGACCCCGGAGAGCCCGCAGCCCGGCCCGCCGGTGCGCCCGGCGGTCTCCGCCCCCGCGAGCACTCCTCCCAGCACGTCGCCCACCGGCACGACCCTGCCGCCGAGCGAGCACTTCCCAGGCCCCTGACCCGTCCGGCGCCCCGACCGCCGCCGCCGCTGCCGCCCGCCCGCCCGCCTGCCTGCCAAGACCGTCCGACTTGCCGGGCAGACGTGCGTATCTTGAAGCCTCTTTCACCCACGTGCCAGGCAAGTCGAGCGATCTTGGTGCGGTGCCGCACCGTGCCGAACCGGGCGGGGCGGACGGGCGGCCGGTCCCGAAAAGGCGGGACGGGCGGGGCGGCCGGTCCCGATGGGTCGGGTCAGGCGCGACACTGTTCTGATGTCACCGCTGGGTCTGCTGCGCGCCTGCCATCCCCTGCCCGCGCTCGCGGTCACCGTGTTCGGCGGCCTGCTGGCGGTCGGCATGGGCCACACGCCAGGCGGCGTCGCGGCGGTCATGGGCACGGTCGCGCTGAGCCAGTTGTCGGTCGGCTGGGCCAACGACGCGATCGACGCCGCCCGCGACGCGGCGGTGGGACGGATCGACAAGCCGCTGGCCGGGGACCCGGCGGGCCGCCGTACCGTCGCCGTCGCGGCCGTGGTGGCCGCCGCCGCGACCGCCGCCGCCTGCGTGTGGTGGGGGTGGCCCGCGGGGGCCTGGTTCGCGGTCGCCGTGCTCTCCGCCCACCTCTACAACTGGCCGCTCAAGGCCACGGCCTGGTCGATCGTGCCCTACCTGGTGTCCTTCGCCGGCCTGGTGATCTTCGTCAGCACCTCGCTGCCGGGCGCACCAGCCCCGCCCGCCTGGCTGGTCGCCGCAGCAGCCCTGCTGGCCGGTGCCGCGCACCTGCTCAACGCGGTGCCCGACCTGGCCGACGACGCGGCCACCGGAATCCGCGGCCTGCCCCAGCGGCTCGGCGCGCGGCGCAGCCTCGCCGCCGCCTCGGCACTGCTGCTGGCCGCGACGCTGACCCTGCTGGCCGGAGCCCGGCCGCCGCTGTGGGCCGGGGCGGGCGCGCTGCTCACGGCCGTCGTCCTGATCATCATCGGCTGGTACGCGGCACCGCGCGCCGCCTTCCGCGCACTGCTCGCGGTGGCCGCCGTGGACCTGGCTCTGCTGGTGCTCAGCGGGGCGCTGTGATCGGCGGCGGGTCGGCTGCGTGGCCTCGATCGGCGGACACTACGCTGAGCCCGTGACTCGCTCGATCACCATGCTCCTGGCCGGTGGTGCCACCGCCGCAGCCCTGGCCCTGACCGGCTGCAGCGCCGGCATGAACTCCCAGACCGCCGACCAGGTCGCGGCCGTGCCCGGCTACAGCCTGACCGTGCCGGGTCCGAACGGCGGCAGCGTCGCCCTGCGCGACGCGATGCTCGCCTACGCGGGCCCGAAGGGCTACGCGCAGGGTGCGACGGCTCCGCTGCAGGTGCGGATCTTCAACGACACCCAGCAGCCCATCACGCTCGACAAGTTCGAGTCGAACGATGCGGCGAGCGTCAAGCTCGTCTCGGCGGCCGACCTGAAGGCGAGCGCGAGCCCGAGCCCGGCGGCGGAGTCCCCGAGCCCGGCGGCGACCAAGTCGCCGAAGGCGTCCGGCAGCCCGTCTCCGAACGCGGAGGCCAGCCCGGAACCCGAGGCCAGCCCGAGCCCGGCCACCGCGGCCCCGGCGAAGCTCACCATCCCGCCGGCGGGCTACCTGGAGCTGACCCCGGCCAGCGGCCAGCTCCTCGCCCTGACCGGGCTCAAGAAGCCGGTGCCCAACGGCGAGGGCGTGCACCTGAAGCTGACCTTCTCCAACGGCGTGGTCATCGAGACCCTGCCGGGCACCGTCGTGCCGCTCGCGCCGCCGCTGAGCCCCGAGCCGCGCCTGCCCGCCAGCGCGCCGCCGACCCGCCCCGGCACCGAGGGCGAAGGCCACTGACACACCCACGGGGTAGGTTGCGCACGTGACTGTGCGCAGCACCTCCTCGAAGACGGCGAAGCCCGCACGCCCCGGATACGTCTGTGACGCGTGCGGGCATCAGCCTCCCAAGTGGTTCGGCCGCTGCCCTGAATGCGGCGAGTGGGGCTCGGTCATCGAAGCCTCGACCGGCCCGGCCCTCGGCGCGATGCGCAACGTGGCCCCCCGCTCCCCCGGCGAGCCCGCCCGGCCCATCGCCACCATCTCCGCCGTGCCCGCCCGTGCTGTCGCCACCGGCGTCAGCGAACTCGACCGCGTGCTCGGCGGCGGCATCGTCCCCGGCTCGGTCGTGCTGCTGGCCGGCGAGCCCGGCGTCGGCAAGTCCACCCTGCTGCTCGACGTGGCCCAGCAGTGGGCGTCCGGGGCCGGCAGCCCCGCCCTCATCGTCAGCGGCGAGGAGTCCGTCAGCCAGATCCGGCTGCGCGCCGAACGCATGAACACCCTGCACGAGCAGCTCTATCTGGCCGCCGAGACCGACCTCGCCGCGGTGCTCGGCCACCTCGACGCGGTCAAGCCGGGCCTGCTCGTGCTCGACTCCGTGCAGACCATCGCCGCTCCGGGCAACGACGGCGTGCCCGGCGGCGTCACCCAGGTGCGCGCCGTCACCGCCGCGCTGATCGCCGTGGCCAAGGAGCGCAACATCGCGGCCGTGCTGGTCGGCCACGTCACCAAGGACGGCAACGTGGCCGGTCCCCGCGTGCTGGAGCACCTGGTCGACGTGGTGCTGCACTTCGAGGGCGACAAGCACTCCTCGCTGCGGCTGGTCCGCGGGCTGAAGAACCGCTTCGGCGCGGCCGACGAGGTCGGCTGCTTCGAGATGCACGAGAGCGGCATCGCCTCGCTGCCCGACCCGTCCGGACTGTTCCTCACCCGGTATGCCGAACCCGTCCCCGGCACCTGCGTCACCGTCGCCATGGAGGGCCGCCGCGCCCTGGTCACCGAGGTGCAGGCGCTGATCGGGGCGACCGTGGCCGGCTCGCCGCGGCGCACCGTCTCCGGCCTCGACTCGGCCCGGCTGGCCATGGTGCTGGCCGTGCTCCAGCGGCGCACCGAGCGCATGGCGCTGCACGACAAGGAGGTCTTCGCCGCGACCGTCGGCGGCATCCGGGTCGTGGAGCCCGCCGCCGACCTGGCCGTCGCGCTGGCCGTCGCCTCCGCCGGGCTCAACCTGTCCATGTCGCCCCGGCTCGCGGCCATCGGTGAGGTAGGTCTCACCGGTGAGGTGCGCCGCGTCGGCGCGGTCCCCCGGCGGCTCGCCGAGGCGGCCCGGCTCGGGTTCAAATACGCTCTGGTGCCGCCCGGTTGCGGACCGTCGTCAACGGGTACGGCAGCCGGGGACATGCGGGTCGAAGAGGTGTCCGATCTGCGTACGGCACTGCACTGGGCTGCGCGGTTGTCCGCTGAGTGACGCTTCCACCACGGGCCGACGGGCAGTCTCCGGCGGCCCCCGTAGACTGTGCCCGTGCCGATCGATCGCGACACCACCTGGAACACCGCCGCAGTCGGCGGTGATCCGTTGCGCGCCACCCTGGCACGGGTAGCTCCGGGCACGCCTCTGCGCGACAGCCTCGAGCGCATCCTGCGCGGCCGGACCGGCGCCCTCATCGTCCTCGGGTACGACAAACTCATCGAGACCCTGGCCACGGGCGGTTTCCCGCTCGACGTCGAGTTCTCCGCCACGCGCCTGCGTGAGCTGTGCAAGATGGACGGCGCCGTCGTGCTCTCCGCCGACGGCACCCGCATCCTGCGCGCCGCCGTACACCTGATGCCCGACGCCTCCATCCCCACTGAGGAGTCCGGCACCCGCCACCGCACCGCTGAGCGCGTCTCCAAGCAGAGCGGCTACCCGGTGATCTCGGTCAGCCAGTCGATGCACATCATCGGCGTCTACGTGGCCGGCCAGCGGCACACCCTGGACGACTCCGGGCAGATACTCTCCCGCGCCAACCAGGCCCTGGCCACGCTGGAGCGCTACAAGCTGCGCCTCGACGAGGTCAGCGGCACCCTCTCCGCCCTGGAGATCGAGGACCTGGTCACCGTCCGCGACGCCCTGGCCGTCGTACAGCGCCTCGAAATGGTCCGCCGCATCTCCGACGAGATCGCCGGCTACGTCGTGGAGCTGGGCACGGACGGCCGCCTCCTGTCACTCCAGCTCGACGAGATGATGGCCGGCGTAGACGCCGACCGCACCCTCGTCATCCGCGACTACCTCCCCCCGAACCGCAAGACCAGAACCGTCGACGAAGCACTGGTGGAACTGGACCTGCTGACGGCCAGCGAACTCATCGACCTCGTCTCGGTCGCCAAGGCCATGGGCTACCCCGCCACCACCGAGGCCCTTGACGCCGCGGTCAGTCCCCGAGGCTTCCGCCTCCTGGCCCGCGTCCCGCGCCTGCCCGGCGCCATAGTCGACCGCCTCGTGGACCACTTCGGCAGCCTCCAGCGCCTCCTCGGCGCCACCGTCGAAGACCTTCAGGCCGTCGACGGCGTCGGGGACGCTCGCGCCCGGGGTGTCCGCGAAGGTCTCTCTCGGCTCGCTGAGACGTCGATCCTTGAGCGGTATGTCTAGACCGTGACTGCGTAGGCGTTCCGCGGGGGTTGGGGGTCGAGGGCTGGGGCCGCAAAGAGCGCGGCCTTTTACGCCCTCGACCCCCAACCCCCGCTCCACGCCACCCTCACAAAGTAACCAGGTAAAAAGGGCACCCTTTTCCCACAAAGCGACAGCCTCCCCACCCCGCCCCACCAACCCGGTTCAGGGCGTAACAGAGGACGGCGTCTGCCCCGACGAAGAGTCGGACGGTGAACACCGGAGATCCGTGTTCTCCCGTGACATGAGTTCGGGGCGTTAGCGGTGGCGGCTACGCGTTGCTCGGGGGACGGCATGTGGGTCGGTAAGGCTGTCGCTCATACCTTGGATTGCCCCACTTACCTTGACCACCGCGGTCGTGCGCCTACGGTTGGAGCGGAGCCGGGGGGAATGCTCGCAGGCGCGTAAAAGGCCGCGCCCTTTGCGGCCCCAGCGCCAAGAGCATTCCCCCGGCTCCGCGACCCCACCTACGTAAGCTTCAACGTCACCGAAGCGGAAATCGCCGTCCCGACCCGCGCATACAGCCGATACTCCCCAGCAGCAGGAACCGGCCCATCAGGCACCCGCTTGATCGACTTCTCACAAGCAGAACTCGAATGCCCGTTCCACACCACCGTGTACGACCGCTCATGCGCAGGCGGGAACGACCGCACCTCGTGCCCCCGCGGCCCCCCGCAGTCGTCGCTCGACCAGACCTTCTCCGTGCTCTTCAGGATCCGCAGCTCCTGCAGGTCCGCACCGACGTCACGAGTACAGGTCCGCTGCGAGACGTTCTTGATCAGCAGCGTGATCAGCAGGTCGCTGCCGCGCTTGAGGCTGGTCTGGGCTGGTTTCGCGGTCACCTTGATCTCGGTGTCCGTGCAGGCGTTCGGGTCGACTTCCCCCTCGCCCTCACCTTCGCCCTCACCCGCACTGGTCGGCGACGGGGTCAGCTCGGACACGGGCGTGATGACGCCGTCGGTCGGTGACGCTGCCGGGGACGCGAGGGGTTCGCCGGCTGCCGAAGCGGGCGATGCGCCCGCGCTGGTCGGCGTGCCGTTGGCGGTGGGCTGCTGAGCCCCGCCGCTGCCGGTGCCCCGCACCACCAGCGTGATCATGAGTACGGCAGCCAGCAGCGCACCGAGCACCATGGCGCGGCGTCGCCAGTAGACGGCTGCGGGCAGCGGACCCACTATCAGTCTCATGATGTGCTCACGCTAGCGCCCTCGATCACGACACGCACTACGCGACACGCTCAGTAGGCGAAGTCCGTGTCACAGATAGACTTTGCGCTGATAGATCGCGTGCGCCCCGCTCACCTTGTCCAAAAAGAGCAGTCCGTTGCAGTGGTCGATCTCGTGCTGGAGCGCACGGGCCTCGAAGGCATCGGTGGTGATCGTCACCTTGCGGCCGCTGCCAGGCAGTTCACCGGTGACCACGATGCGCCCGGCGCGTTTGACGTCGCCGGTGAGATCGGGCACGGACATGCAGCCCTCGCGGCCCGGCCGCCACCGGCTGGCCTCCACGATCACCGCGTTCGCCAGCACGAACGCGCCGTGCAGGGTGGCCGCCTTGGGGTGGCCGGTGACGTCCACGGCGAACAGCTGCACGCTGACGCCGACCTGCGGCGCGGCCAGGCCGACGCAGCCGGGTGACACGGCCATGGTCGCGACCAGGTCGGCGGCGAGCGCCACGATCTGCGGGTCGGTCGGATCGACGGGCTCGCCGACGCGGCTCAGCACCGGTTCCGGCGCGGTGACGACGGGCAGCGCCCGGCCGGTGCCCAGCGCGGTGATGTCCCAGCCTTCGATGCTCACGCCGCCTCCTCGCCGTGCCGGTCGCCGTCGGTGTGCGGGCCGCTCATAAGACGTCCGCCCCGGCGGGGCGCAGGTTGACCTCGACGCCGAGTTCGTCGGCGACGTGCGCCAACCGCTTGGTCAGCTCGCCGGGCACGCCTTCGGGCAGGTCGACCTCGGCTACGAGCAGGTACAGCGGGCCGACCAGGCGGGTGGACAGGTCGGTGACGTTGCCACCGGCGTCGGCGACGACCCGGGTCACCGCGGCGACGATGCCGAGCCGGTCCGCGCCGTGCACGCTGAGCAGGTACGGCAGGCCGCCGTTGTGCGGTGGCTCGTCGGGTCCGACGTCGCGGACCGTCACCAGCAGCTGGCCGTCCGCGGACAGCGGCAGCAGGGCGGCCTCGACCTCGGTGGCGCTGGCCGACGCGGTGCAGATCAGGGTCATCGCGAAGTGGCCGCGCAGCCGGGTCATCGTGGAGTCGGTGAGGTTCGCACCGAGCCTGGCCAGCGCCTCGGCGACGTCGGCGACGATCCCGGTGCGGTCCGGTCCGATCACGGTGACGGCCAGTTCGGCTCCGTGCACGTCAGTCATGCCTGCTCCTCGACGCTCGCTCCTGCGGGCATTGTGCACCAGTAGGGTGGAGCGCATGTCCGAACTCGCCTCGCTGACCACTGCGTGGTACGACGTCAACGCGCGCGATCTGCCCTGGCGGGCTCCGGAGATCGGCGCCTGGCCGGTGCTGATCAGCGAGTTCATGCTCCAGCAGACGCCCGTCGTGCGGGTGCTGCCGGTGTGGCGGGAGTGGGTGGCCCGCTGGCCCGCCCCGGCGGATCTGGCCGCGGAGGACTCCGGCGAGGCGATCCGGGCCTGGGGGCGGCTGGGCTACCCCCGGCGGGCGATGCGGCTGCACGCGTGCGCGACGGCGCTGGTGGAGCGGCACGGCGGCGAGGTGCCCCGGCGGCTGGACCAGATGCTGGCGCTGCCGGGCGTCGGGGACTACACGGCGCGGGCGGTGCTGGCGTTCGCGTACGGGCAGCGCCATCCGGTGGTGGACACGAACGTGCGCCGGGTCGCGGCGCGGGCGGTGAGCGGGCTGGCCGACGCCGGCGCCGCCACCACCCCGGCGGACCTGACGCTGGTGGAGTCGCTGCTGCCGCGGGAGGACCCGGCGGCTGCGCGCGCCAGTGCGGCGTTCATGGAGCTGGGCGCGGTGCTGTGCACGGCGCGTACACCCCGGTGCGAGGCCTGCCCGCTGCGGGAGCGGTGCGCGTGGCGGCGTTCCGGCGCGGCGCTGCCGGCGGGCCCGTCCCGCAAGCCGCAGCGCTACGCGGGCACCGACCGCCAGGTGCGCGGGCTGCTGCTGGCCGTGCTGCGGCAGGCGACGGGGGCGGTGCCGAAGCCGGCCCTGGACGTGGTGTGGCCGGACCAGGTGCAGCGGGAGCGGGCCCTGGACAGCCTGCTCGCCGACGGTCTCGTGGTGCCCCGGGGGGAGCGTTTCGGCCTGCCCGGGCGTGTTCCCGCCGATTTCTGACTCGGCCCCGAGCTTTCCGTGGTATTGCGGATTCACTCAGCCTGGATAGAGTCCGGGCGTGGCCTCCACCCCCGTACGCCGCGCCATTGCCGTGTTCCTGCTGACCGCCCTCCTCGCGCCTGCCGCGTGCAAGAGCGCCGGCCCGGACCCGATTTTCGCCGGCCCTGACGTCAGCCCGACTCCGTCGGCCTCGCCGAGCCCCAGCGCTTCGCCCAGCCCATCGGCGTTGCCGTCGCCTGCGGCGTTCAAGTCCCTGCAGTGGTATCTGGACAAGGCCCCCAAGTTCGGGCCCGCACCGGCCCCGCACCGGGTCAAGGTGCCGGAGAGCGCGTCGGCCATGTGGCTGTTCAAGGTGCCGACCACGAACAAGGTCGCCTTCATCACCATCGACGACGGTGCGCTGTCGCGTAAGCCGGAGGTCATCGAGTTCATCCGGCAGGCCAAGATCCCGGTGACGATGTTCCTCAACTCCCCCGCCGCCACGAAGTACACGGCGTACTTCAAGGCGATCCAGGAGGCCGGCGGCATGGTCGAGAACCACACGATCACGCACACGTCGCTGAAGGGCAAGTCGTACGACTTCCAGAAGAAGGAGATCTGCGGGTCGGCGGACAAGCTGGAGCAGCTGTTCGGCCGACGGCCGACGCTGTTCCGGCCCCCGTTCGGCAACAAGGACGCCACGACGCTGAAGGCCGCGCACGACTGCGGGGCGCAGGCGGCGTTCTTCTGGACACAGACGGTCGACAAGGGCATCGTGCGGTACCAGACCGCCAAGAAGGTCGTGCAGCCCGGCGACGTGCTGCTGATGCACTTCCGCCCCGCCCTGATGGACGACCTGCTGGGCGCGCTGAACGCGATCTACAAATCGGGCCTGACGCCCGCCCTGCTGGAGGACTACATCGGCTGAGCGTTTACGAAGAAGGGGCACCGCTCGCGCGGTGCCCCTTCTTCGTAAACGTGCTCGTTACGCGGCGGCGTCGCTGCCGACCGGCTCGGCCGGGGTCTCGGGGACCTCGGGAGCGGCCGCCTTCTGCGATGCCGTGAAGGTCAGCTTCGACGTCTCGATCTGCTCCGGGTCGCCCTCGCAGTCGACCAGCACGTGCTGGCCGGGCTTGAGCTCCTGGAACAGGATCCGCTCGCTGAGCGTGTCCTCCAGCTCGCGCTGGATCGTCCGGCGCAGCGGCCGGGCACCCAGGACCGGGTCGAAGCCCTTCTTCGCCAGGTACTTCTTGGCGTTGTCGGTGAGCTCCAGGCCCATGTCCTTGTTGCGCAGCTGGTTCTCGATCCGCTTGATCATGATGTCCACGATCGAGAGGATCTCCACCTCGGTGAGCTGGTGGAAGACGATGGTGTCGTCGATGCGGTTCAGGAACTCCGGGCGGAAGTGGGTCTTCAGCTCGTCGTTGACCTTGACCTTCATCCGCTCGTAGTTCGACTCGGCGTCCTCGGACTTCTGGAAGCCCAGCGAGACCGCCTTGGCCACGTCCCGGGTGCCCAGGTTGGTGGTCAGGATGATCACGGTGTTCTTGAAGTCCACGATGCGGCCCTGGCCGTCGGTCAGGCGACCGTCCTCCAGGATCTGCAGCAGCGTGTTGAAGACGTCCGGGTGGGCCTTCTCGATCTCGTCGAACAGGACCACCGAGAACGGCCGACGGCGCACCTTCTCGGTCAGCTGGCCGCCCTCGTCGTAGCCGACGTATCCGGGCGGGGCGCCGACCAGGCGGGACACCGTGTAACGGTCGTGGAACTCGGACATGTCCAGCTGGATCAGCGCGTCCTCGCTACCGAACAGGAACTCGGCGAGCGCCTTGGACAGCTCGGTCTTACCGATACCGGACGGGCCGGCGAAGATGAACGAGCCGGACGGGCGCTTCGGGTCCTTGAGGCCGGCCCGGGTGCGCCGGATCGCCTTGGAGACCGCCTTGACCGCGTCGATCTGGCCGACGACCCGCTTGTGCAGCTCGTCCTCCATGCGCAGCAGGCGGGAGGTCTCCTCCTCGGTCAGCTTGTACACCGGGATGCCGGTCCAGTTGGCCAGGACCTCGGCGATCTGCTCGTCGTCGACCTCGCTGACGACGTCCAGGTCACCGGCCTTCCACTGCTTCTCCCGCTCGCCCTTCTGGCCCAGGAGCTGCTTCTCCTTGTCGCGCAGCTGCGCGGCCCGCTCGAAGTCCTGCGCGTCGATCGCCGACTCCTTGTCGCGGCGCACCTGTGCGATCTTCTCGTCGAAGTCGCGCAGGTCCGGCGGCGCGGTCATGCGGCGGATGCGCATCCGGGCGCCGGCCTCGTCGATCAGGTCGATCGCCTTGTCCGGCAGGAAGCGGTCGGAGATGTACCGGTCGGCCAGGTTCGCCGCCGCGACCAGGGCCGCGTCGGTGATGGTCACCCGGTGGTGCGCCTCGTAGCGGTCACGCAGGCCCTTGAGCATCTCGATGGTGTGCGCCACCGAGGGCTCGCCGACCTGGATCGGCTGGAAGCGGCGCTCCAGCGCGGCGTCCTTCTCCAGGTGCTTGCGGTACTCGTCCAGCGTGGTCGCGCCGATGGTCTGCAGCTCGCCGCGGGCCAGCATGGGCTTGAGGATGCTGGCGGCGTCGATCGCGCCCTCGGCGGCGCCCGCGCCGACCAGGGTGTGGATCTCGTCGATGAACAGGATGATGTCGCCGCGCGTGCGGATCTCCTTGAGCACCTTCTTCAGGCGCTCCTCGAAGTCACCGCGGTAGCGCGAGCCGGCCACCAGAGCGCCGAGGTCGAGCGTGTAGAGCTGCTTGTCCTTCAGCGTCTCGGGCACCTCGCCCTTGACGATCTTCTGGGCCAGGCCCTCGACCACGGTGGTCTTGCCGACGCCGGGCTCACCGATCAGCACCGGGTTGTTCTTGGTGCGGCGGGACAGCACCTGCATGACCCGCTCGATCTCCTTCTCGCGGCCGATCACGGGGTCGAGCTTGCCCTCCCGCGCCGACTGGGTCAGGTTGCGACCGAACTGGTCCAGCACGAGGCTGGTGGACGGAGCGGCCTCGCCGGTGGCGGTGCCGGCCGCGGCCGGCTCCTTGCCGCCCTGGTAGCCCGAGAGGAGCTGGATGACCTGCTGGCGCACCCGGTTGAGGTCGGCGCCGAGCTTCACCAGCACCTGGGCCGCGACGCCTTCGCCCTCGCGGATCAGACCGAGCAGGATGTGCTCGGTGCCGATGTAGTTGTGGCCGAGCTGCAGCGCCTCGCGCAGGGACAGCTCAAGCACCTTCTTGGCCCGCGGCGTGAACGGGATGTGCCCGCTCGGCGCCTGCTGGCCCTGGCCGATGATCTCCTCTACCTGCTGGCGCACGCCCTCCAGCGAGATGCCGAGACTTTCCAGCGCCTTCGCCGCGACGCCCTCACCCTCGTGGATGAGGCCGAGCAGGATGTGCTCCGTGCCGATGTAGTTGTGGTTGAGCATCCTGGCCTCTTCTTGGGCCAGGACGACCACCCGACGCGCCCGGTCGGTGAACCGCTCGAACATTCCCGCTCCTCACCTACGCCTCAGTTCCTCGAACCCCTGCCGGAGATCCGCGGCGGCGAAGCTGTTTCACTCACTCTAACGCCAGACCCCGACCATGTCGGCCCGCCGGAAACGCTCGTCCGGTCACCGTTGGGTAACCATCGGGTCGCTTACCGTCGACTAGAAAGCGGAGGAAACGGGGCATCTTGCCCTGCAAACCGCCGACGTGGCTGGCATCAGAGCCAACCTTGCCTCGCTCGCGGCTGTTCCGCATCCAGGACCGCTACGCGCACAGCGAAATATCGGTGTCCACATCCTGGCCGACCCGCCCGGCGCGGACCACCGAACACGAAAAACGGTACGACGCGAAGGAAGCACGCAACCTTCGCGCCGTACCGCCAATCCGGCAAACGCCGCAAAACCTACAAAGGGTTACCGCAGACCCGCGGCGTAGTACGCCTCGATCACCTTCGCCGGCACCCGGCCCCGGTCGTTGACCGCTTCACCCTGCCCCTTGGCCCAATCCCGCACCCGCTGGTTGAAGGCACGCTGCTCGGCCGCAGTCGGCGCCTTCGCCTTGGGAGCCGCGGCGGGTCCACGACGACCGCTCTCCTTGCGCGCGGCGGCCACGAACGGCGCCAGCGCGAGGGCCAGCTTGTCGTGGTTCGCCGGGCCGAGATCGATCTCGTAATTGGCGCCTTCGAATCCAAATCTCACACTGCGGACATCGCCCTCGGAACCATCGAGGTCGTCCGCCAGCACCACAATCTCGCGCCTGGCCATACGGTCATCCTTTCTTCGCCGCCCCGGATCCTCCCCGCCAGTCGAGGGCGCCATGAATTCATAGTGCAAGCGCTCGCCAGGATAGCCACTCATTGACAGCGGATCAATTCCGGCGTGACCCATTATTCGGCATACCAACGCCGGGCGCGGCGCGAAGTCGGACAGCCGCCCGGTCGATTATCCTCTGACTAGGGAAAACGGATTCCCCGCGCCATTGCCGAGACACCGTGGATACCGGTTCCTGCGCGCCGGACGCACGGCATACCGCCGCAGCGGTTCGCTCGCACTGCGCAGTCGCCCGGGCACCAGCCGTGGAGCGGGCGAACAATTCGCGCTCAGCGACGGACCGATGACCCTGTGCGCCGTCCGGCCTATCCGGCCGCCCAATGCGCAGGCGGTCGGCAGCCCCGGGGGCGCGATCGTCCCGCCCTGTGGGCCCGATTCGGGAAACGCCCCACAGCCGAATCCGAGCGGCCCGGGATGAGCCTGTCGATCGATCCGCGGGGCCTGGACGAATTCGTGCCAGGCGGGCGGCACTAGGGTGGGCCGGGCGTTATGGCGACACACACGGGAGGCGCACATGGACCCCATCGAAGAGCACCGGCTCTCTTTCGGCGCGGCGGCGCAGACATACCAGCGGTCCCGCCCGACCTATCCCGCCGAGGCGCTGGCCTGGGCGATCGGCACGGCTCCCGGTCGCGTGGTCGACCTGGGCGCGGGCACCGGCCAGCTCACCCGGGTGGCGCTGGCCGCGGGCTTCGAGGTGGTGCCGGTCGAGCCCGACCCCGGAATGCGCGCCGCGCTCGACGCGGTCACCCCGGGCGTCGTCGCGCTGGAAGGCTCCGCGGAGTCGATCCCGCTGCCCGACGGGTACGCCGATGCCGTCGTCGTGGGCACCGCGTACCACTGGTTCGACAAGGCGCGGGCGCACCCGGAGATCATCCGGGTGCTGCGCCCCGGCGGGGTGTTCGCGCCGATGCGCAACGACCGCGACGTGAGCGTCGACTGGGTCCGGCAGCTCGACGTGATCATCCGGTCGGCCCTCTTCCACCGGCCCGAGAACGCCGAGTTCGGCGAGTTGTTCGCCCCGTTCGAGCAGGCCGAGTTCCGGCACAGCGTCCGGCAGACCCCGCAGGGCCTGCTGGACCTGATCGCCACCCGCTCCTGGTATCTCGTCGCACCCGAGGACGAGCGGCAGCGGCTGCGCGAGGCGGTCCTCGCACTGTGCGCGACCCACCCCGACCTGCGCGGGCGGGAGAACTTCGCGCTGCCCTACGTCACGAAGGTGCTGCGGACGGTCAGGCGCTGACGTTGCGCTCGTACACCATGCGCAGGCCGATCAGGGTGATCATCGGCTCGTGATGGGTGATGGTGCGGCACTCGCCCATCACCACCGGCGCGAGCCCACCCGTGGCGATCACCGCGGTCACCCCGCCCAGCTCCTCGATCATCCGCTCGACGATGCGGTCCACCTGGCCGGCGAAGCCGAAGTACATGCCGGCCTGCAGGCACTCGACCGTGTTCTTGCCGATCACCGAACGGGGCTGGGCGGGCTCGACCTTGCGCAACTGGGCGGCGCGGGCGGCGAGCGCGTCGAAGGAGATCTCGATGCCCGGGGCGAACGCGCCACCGAGGAACTCGCCCCGGGCGCTGATCACGTCGAAGTTGGTGGTGGTGCCGAAGTCGACGACGATGGCCGGCCCGCCGTAGAGGGTGTGCGCCGCCAGCGTGTTCACCACGCGGTCGGCGCCCACCTCCTTCGGGTTGTCGATGGCCAGCTGCACGCCCGTCTTCACACCCGGCTCCACGACCACCGCGGGCAGCCCGGCGTAGTAACGGCCCAGCATGGTGCGCAGCGAGCGCAGCGCGGCGGGCACGGTCGAGCAGGCCGCCACCCCGGTGATCTCGACGTTGTCCCCGGCCAGCAGCCCCCGGAACATCAGGCCGAGCTCGTCGGCGGTGTTGCGGGCGTCGGTCTTCACCCGCCACGAGTGCACGATCTTGTCGCCCTCGAAGGTGGCGAGCACCGTGTTGGTGTTACCGATGTCGATACAGAGCAGCACCCGACGTCTACTTCCGCGCTCGGAGGTCCAAGGCGATGTCCACGATAGGCGACGAGTGGGTGAGCGCCCCCACCGACAGGTAGTCGACGCCGGTGGCCGCGTACTCGGCGGCGACCTGCAACGTCAGGCCGCCGGTGGCCTCCAGCTCGGCCCGGTCGCCGACCGCCGCGACGACCTCGCGCAGCAGTTGCGGGGACATGTTGTCGCAGAGCAGGAACGTCGCCCCGGCGGCCACCGCCTCCTGCGCCTCGGCCAGGGTGGTCACCTCGACCTGCACCGGCACATCCGGGAAGTTCGCCCGGACCAGGTCGTACGCCGCGGTCACGGAGCCCGCCGCCAGCTTGTGGTTGTCCTTGATCATGGCCACGTCGTACAGGCCCATGCGCTTGTTGGTGCCGCCCGCCGCGCGGACCGCGTACTTCTCCAGCGGCCGCAGGCCCGGGGTGGTCTTGCGGGTGTCCAGCACCAGCGCCTTGGTGCCGGCGAGCTGCTCCACCCAGCGGCGGGTGTGCGTGGCCACCCCGGACATGCGGCAGAGCAGGTTGAGCGCGGTGCGCTCGGCCGACAGCAGGGTGCGGGTCGGCCCCGTGATCGTGGCCAGCACGTCGCCGCGCGCCACCGTGTCGCCGTCGGCCGCGTGCACGGTGACCTCCGCCCCCGGACCGGCCAGCTCGAACACCAGCTCCGCCACGGCCAGCCCGGCGAGCACGCCGGGCTCCCGGGCGATCAGGTCCGCGGTGTCGACCTGGTGCTCCGGGATGGTCGCCACGCTGGTCACGTCGAGCCGGTCCGGCCCCAGGTCCTCGCGCAGCGCGTTCGCCACGATGCGCTGCACCTCGTCCGGGTCGAGCCCTGCCTTGAGCAGCTGCGCCTGCGTCGTGTCCCTCACGCCATCGCCTCCCACGTGTCCGTCGTCGTGCCGTCCTCGGCGAACCCGGGGAACAGGTGACCCCGCCAGCCGTCGACCGCCTCTGCATGATCCTCGCGCCAGTGGCACCCGCGCGTCTCGGCGCGCAGGGACGCCGACGCGACCAGCGCGCTCGCGACCGTCAGCAGGTTCGCGAACTCCCAGCCCGCGGTGCGCCCCGGCAGCGGCGGCGTGCCCACCTCGCCCAGCACGCGCGCGGTCTCGGCCAGCGTCTGCGCGCTGCGCAGCACGCCCGCCCCCCGGGTCATCGCCCGCTGCAGCTCCCGCCGACGCGCGGCCAGGTCCACCGGCGGCTCGCTCGCGGGGACCAAGCCCTGCGGCGTCCATGCCAGACCACCGGCTGCCGCAGGCGGGGCCACGTGTTCGGGGCCGTCGAGCACCGGGTCGGTCTGTGCGGGCAGGTCACGCGTGATGTCGGCCGCGATGCGCCGCGCGAAGACCAGGCCCTCCAGCAAGGAGTTCGAGGCCAGACGGTTCGCCCCGTGCACGCCGGTGCAGGCGACCTCGCCGCAGGCGTACAGGCCGGGGATGCTGGTGCGGCCGTCCAGGTCGGTGCGGACCCCGCCGGAGGCGTAGTGCGCGGCCGGGGCCACCGGGATCAGGTCCACCGTGGGGTCCACTCCGGCGGCCAGGCAGTACGCCGTGATCGTCGGGAACCGGTGGGCCAGGTCGGGCACGTGCCGGGCGTCCAGGTAGACGTGATCGGTGCCCGAGGCCAGCATCTGCCGGTGGATGCCCTTGGCGACCACGTCGCGGGGCGCGAGCTCGGCCAGCTCGTGCTGCCCGACCATGAAGCGCTTGCCGTCCCCGTCGACCAGGTAGGCCCCCTCGCCCCGCAGCGCCTCGCTGACCAGCGGCTGCTGCGCGGTGCGATTGTTCGGCAGGTAGAGCGACGTCGGGTGGAACTGCACGAACTCGAGGTCGGTGACGTCCGCCCCGGCACGCAGCGCCAGCGCTACGCCGTCGCCGGTGGAGACGATCGGGTTGGTGGTGGCCGCGAAGATCTGGCCCAGCCCGCCGGTGGCCAGCACGACGGCGCGGGCGAGCACGGCGCCGACGCCGTCCTCGGTGCCCTCGCCGAGCACGTGCAGGGTCACCCCGCAGGCCCGGCCGGCGGCGTCGCGCAGCAGGTCGAGCACCAGCGCGTGTTCGACGAGGCGGATCCACGGGTCGCGGCGCACCGCCGCGTGCAGCGCCCGCTGCACCTCGGCGCCGGTCGCGTCGCCGCCCGCGTGCACGATGCGGTTGGCGTGGTGCCCGCCCTCACGGGTCAGCATCAGCGAGCCGTCCGGGTGGCGGTCGAACTCGGCACCCATCTTGATCAGCTCGCGCACCCGGGCCGGGCCCTCGGTGACCAGCACGTCGACCGCGGCGGGGTCGCACAGACCGACGCCGGCGACCAGGGTGTCCCGGGCGTGGGCGGCCGGGGTGTCCAGCGGGTCCAGCACGGCCGCGATGCCGCCCTGGGCCCAGCGGGTGGAGCCGTCATCGATGTTGACCTTGGTGACCACGGTGACGTGCAGGCCTGCCTCACGCAGGTGCAGCGCCGCGGTCAGGCCGGCGATGCCGGACCCGATCACCACCACGTCGGTGGGTTCGAACCAGCTCGCGGGCCGCGCGGGCAACGCCCGGGGCAACACCGGAAGATCAACCGGGACTGTCAACGCCTTGCGCACCAGCACAGTCAACCGCGCCGCAGCCCGCCGTTCACCCCCGACCCCACGTGACACCCCTCACCCGCCCCCGGCAGAAGGCCGGGGACGGGTGCGGGTATCGGGCTCAGTTCGTGGGCAGAACCTTCGTGCCGCCGTTGCGCAGCGACTTCGTCAGCTTCTTCTTGTCCAGCCAGAGGTGGCAGCGCACGCCGTGGTCGCCGGCCTCCCAGTCGGACTTCGACGGCCAGTTCCACACCACACCGGTGCGGTAGCTGATGTTCGAGTCGTTGGGCACCTTCACGAACTTGGCGACCAGCGTGCGGCACTCCTTGGCGATGCGCGTCTTCATGCCGGCCAGGCTGCTGTAGGCGGCGCCGCCCGCGTTCCACACGCCCACGAACTCGGCGTTGTGGGCCTTGTTGCAGGCGGTGGAGACCAGCCGGGTGCCGTACTGGTAGCAGCCGAACTTCAGCGCGGACGCCTTGGTGAACTCGCCCTTGAGCGAGGCGGTCCGGGCCACCGGGTCGCCGTACTGGCCGTCGAGCGCGGTCAGCTCGCAGCGGTACCAGCGCGCG
This sequence comes from Catellatospora sp. NPDC049133, assembly GCF_040648455.1. NCBI lineage: Bacteria > Bacillati > Actinomycetota > Actinomycetes > Micromonosporales > Micromonosporaceae > Catellatospora > Catellatospora sp. NPDC049133. Next base: position 65,791 of record NZ_JBEZDT010000033.1, on the reverse strand, counting down.
CCGCCGTCCCAGCCGGCCGCCGACGGCACCGAGACGCCGAACCACAGGGCGCCCGAGCGCCAGTCGCCGCCGAGGAAGTCGGTGATGCGCTTGTCGCAGTCGGCCCAGGCCGCGCGCATGTCCGGCGAGCCCTCCGACGGCACCGTGGTGCGCGAGGCCGCCTCGCCGGTGAAGTCGGCGACGGCCACCGTCTCGTAAGTGTGGCTCTGGTCACACTCGACCGGCTTGTAGGACGAGCGGTAGCTGACGTCGCGGAAGCCGTCGTCGCACTTCGCCTCTTCGGGACGCCAGCTCTGAGCCGCCGGCAGCGCCGGCCACTGGTTGGTGAGGTCGCCGTCGGCTCCCGCCGGCAGCTGCCCCCCGCAGGCCGATGTGGCCAGCAGGGCAGCCGCGACCAGCACGACCCCTGCGACCCTACGGCCGATCACCTCACGCATCAGTGCCCTCCCCAAGCCATGCCGAACATGAATGGGGAGCATATTTCATACCCGCCAGCGGGTTCGACGCGTATCCGGTCGACCGGTCAGCTCGGGATGCCCTTGCCCGCGGTGCCCTTGGCCGAGCCCGTCATCTTCTTCGTCTCCAGCCACAGGTAGCAGCGCACGCCGCGGTCGCCCCCCGCCCAGGTGGCCTTGCTGTACGGCCACGAGATCACGCCGTACTTGCTGGTGGCGCTCACGGTGACGCCGATGAACGTGGCCATCGCCTTGCGGCAGTTGTCGTGGAAGTAGTCCCAGTCCGCTTCGCTCGCCGGGTACTTGCGGTTGGCCGCGGCGGTGAAGGTGCCGACGTACTCCGCGTTGTGCGACTTGGCGCAGTCGGTCTCCGGCATGGTGTCCACCGAGCCGTTCTTGCCGCTCTCGGCGAAGCAGGTGAGCAGCAGCGGCGCGGGCAGCGAGCCGCGCAGGCTGCCGGTGCGGCGGACCCAGTCGGCCTTGTCGGTGACTGTGGTCAGCTCGTTGAGCTCGCAGCGGTACCACCGGGCGCCGCCCTGCCAGGCCGCGGCCGAGGGCAGCGTCAGGTCGAGGGTCAGGCGGCCGTCGCGCCACTGCCGGCCGACGAACGCGGTGGACCGCTCGTCGCACTCGGCGAACGCGCCCGCGAGCACCGCGTCGTCCGCCTCCGGCGGGGCGGCCAGCTCGGCGGCGGCACCGGTCAGCGTGCCGACGTAGACCGTCTCGCCGTAGTGCTCCGTGGCGCAGTCGACCGGCCGGTACGCGGTGGCCCGGCCGGTCTGCTCGTACGCCTTCTCATGGCACACCTCGGCGCTGGGCGTGAACACCTGCGCCGCGGGCAGGCTCGCCCAGTCGTCGGCGAGCTTGCCGTCCACACCGGGCACCGGCGAGGAACAGCCGGCCAGCGCCAACGGCGCCGCCAGTGCGCAGACGGCCGCACCGGCGGCGATCCTCCGCCTCCATGCCATGTGTCGTCCCTCCCAGACGTCCGCCCGGGAGCCTAACGGACGGAAGGCGGCCGCGACAGCGGTGCTGTCGGCCTTCTACCAGCCCGGAACGCCCTTGCCCTTGGTCCCCTTGGCCGACTTCTTCATGGTCTTGCCGTCGTAGAACCAGAGTGAGCAGCGGACCATCCGGTCACCGGCGGCCCAGGACTCCGCGTTGTTCGGGCTGGAGATGACGCCGATCCGGCTCGCGCTGCTCAGGCTGACGCCCATGAACTTCGCGGCCAGGTCCTGGCACTTGTCATGGATGACGTTCCACTGCCGCTCGGACTTCGGGTAGGCCGTGGTCATGCCGGCGCGGTAGGCGCCGACGAACTCGCTGTTGTGCGCCTTGCTGCAGGCCACCTCGGGCATCTTGACGATGGTGTCGCCCTTGTCCTGGGTGTGCGTGCAGCCGACCAGCAGCGCGGCCGGCACCTCGCCCTTCAGGCTGCCGGTGCGCTGCACCCAGTCCCGGTCGTCGAACACCGAGGAGACCTCGGACAGGTCGCAGCGGAACCAGCGCGCGCCGCCGTCCCAGGCGGTCGGAGTCGGCACGGCCAGGGTCATCTCCAGGCGCGCCAGGCTCCAGGGGCGGCCCAGGTAGGTCGCGGCCTCCTTGTCGCACTCGGCCAGCGCGGCGGCGTTGTCCTTCGGGCCGGGGGAGGTCGTCAGGCCCTTGAACTCGCCGACGTGCACGACCTCGCCGTAGTGCGACTTGGCGCAGTCGACGACGGCGTCGGTGTAGCGGCCGGTGTCCTTGGACACGACGCCGAGGCAGACGCCCGCCTCGGGCACCCAGCCCTTGACGTCGGCGACCTTCACCCAGTCGTCGGTCAGCTTCGAGTCCACCTCGGTCGGCAGCGCGGTCCCGCAGCCGGCCAGGGCCAGGTTCGTCAGTAGCGCGGCCAGCATCGTGCCGGCCGTAAGGCGTCCCCGCATCGCCCATCCTCCCAGGTCATAGAGCCTGGGCGAGCCTAAGCGAAGGTCGTCGCGGCCGTATCGGCCTAACGGCCGAGAGCCGGGTCACATCCGGCGTACGAATCCGCAGCTAGAACCACCTGCCGCAGCGGAACCCGGCCTAGCGGCTCAGGGTCAGGTCGCCCCGGACGACGTCGCCGACCATGCCGGGCACGGCCTCGGCCGGGTCCGCGCCGAGCGAGATGATCCGGTTGTCGGCGTCCACGTGCACCACCCGCGGGGTGTACGAGCGGGCGGTGGCCTCGTCGGTCTGCGCGTACGAGATGAGGATGACCAGGTCGCCGGGCTTGACCAGGTGCGCCGCCGCGCCGTTGATGCCGATCACGCCGGTGCCCCGCTCGCCCGGGATGACGTACGTCTCCAGCCGCGCCCCGTTGGTGATGTCCACGATCGCGACCTGCTCGCCGGGCAGCAGGTCGGCGGCGTCCATCAGGTCCTCGTCGATGGTGACCGAGCCGACGTAGTGCAGGTCGGCCTGGGTCACCGTGGCCCGGTGGATCTTGGACTTGAACATGGTGCGCAGGAACATCAGGCCGGTTCTTCCTCGGTCGTCGTGGCTGCCGCGCCGAGGTGGACGGGCAGGTTGTCGATCAGCCGGGTGGTGCCGACGCGGGCCGCGACCAGCAGCCGCGCCTCGCCCGGACCCGGGTCCTCGCTCAGGTCGGCCCCGCGCAGGGCCAGGTAGTCCACATCCACCCCGGCCAGTTCGGCCCGCGCGGCCGCCAGCACCGCCGCGGGCTCGCGCCGGGCGGCTCCCGAACGCAGCGCACGGGACAGGGCCAGCGCGGTCTCGCGCTCGGCCGCGCTCAGGTAGCGGTTGCGGCTGGACAGTGCCAGCCCGTCCGGCTCCCGGACCGTCGGCACCCCGACGATCTCCACCCCGAGTTCGAGGTCGTGCACCATGGCCTTGATCAGTGTGAGCTGCTGGTAGTCCTTCTCTCCGAAGAACGCCAGGTCCGGGCGGGTGAGCAGGAGCAGCTTGCCGACCACGGTCAGCACGCCGGCGAAGTGGCCGGGGCGTACCGCCCCCTCCAGCACCTCGCCCAGCGGGCCCGGGTGGACGGTGACCTGCGGCTGCCCGTGCGGGTACATCACCTCGGGCGTCGGCGCGAAGAGCAGGTCGACACCCTCGGCCGCGCACACCGCCAGATCGGCGTCGAAGGTGCGCGGGTAGCGGGCCAGGTCCTCGTTCGGGCCGAACTGCAGCGGGTTCACGAAGATCGTCGCCAGCACGACGTCGGCGTGCTTGCGGGCCTCCCGCAGCAGGGTGGCATGCCCCTCGTGCAGCGCGCCCATGGTCATCACCACGGCGACGGAGCCGTGCGCGGCCGACCGCGCCGTGGCCAGCTCCTCGCGGGTGCGGACGACGGCGGTCACTTCGCCGCCTCGCCGAGCTGCCCGGCGTCGGCGGCGGTCGGGTCGGCCAGCACGCCCAGCAGCGACTCGGCGTCGACCGGGCGCAGCCGCCCGCTGGCGATCACCCGGTCCGCGGTGCGCCGGGCGAGCGCGACGTACGCCGGGAGCGAGTCGGGGGCGGTGCGGGCCAGTTCCTGGACGTGCCGGGCGACGGTGCCGGCGTCGCCACGCGACACCGGTCCGGTGATCGCCGAGTCGCCCATGCGCAGCGCGTTCTCCAGCGCGGCGGTCAGCAGCGGGCCGAGCACCTTCTCCGGGCTCAGCACGCCCGCGTCGCGCAGCCGGTCGGCCGCCTCGTTGACGAGGGTGACCAGGTGGTTCGCGCCGTGGGCGAGCCCGGCGTGGTAGAGCGCGCGGCGGTCCTCGGCGATCCACTCCGGGCTGCCCGCCAGGTCGGCGACGAGCGCCTGGGCCAGGGCGCGCACCGTGGCGTCGGCGGCGGTGATCCCGTACGAGATGCCGGGCAGCCGGTCCAGGTCGGCGGCGGTGCCGGTGAAAGTCATCGCGGGGTGCAGCGCCAGCGTGCGGGCGCCGACCGCGGCAGCCGGGGCCAGCACAGCCAGCCCGTGCGCGCCCGAGGTGTGCGCCACGACCTGGCCCGGCCGCAGCGCGCCGGTGGCGGCCAGGCCGGTCACGACGCCGGCCAGGGCATCGTCGGGCACCGCGATGATCAGCAGATCGGCCGCGGCGCGAGCCACCTCGTCGGCGGGAAGATTCTGCGCACCCGGGAGAAGGGTGCGGATGCGGTGCTTGGCCGCGGCGGACACGCCGGAGGCGGCGACTACCCGGTGTCCCGCGCCCCGCAGGGCGGCGGCGAGGACCGCGCCGACCCGGCCGGCGCCGATCACACCGATGGTGAGCTCAGCACTCATGATCTGATCCAGTCCTCTTCTTCGGGGTACCGGTCGGGGCAAGTATGACCCCGTGTCCTGATCACTGGACAGAGACTGTGCGAAACCGCACTGCCGCGTTTCGTTCACATCCGCACAACGAAAAGCGCTCCCGGAACCACGTCCCGGAAGCGCCCTTCGTGACTGCCGTCTCGCTGCTCAGTGCTTATTCAGGAAGCCCGCGTCGACGAACTTGACGTTGGTCGCGGCGCGGTCGCCGGACGGGGTCTCCTGGCCGTCGTGCACCACCAGCAGGCCGCCGGGGAAGCCGGGCAGCGGGGTGTTCACCACCGCCGCGCCGTCGCACTCCTGGGAGCCGTCGACCCGGCCGTCGACGACCGCGAACCGGCCCGTGGGGCGCAGGGTCAGCCGGTCGTACGTGTAGAAGGTGTCGTCGCCCTGCGAGGAGACCAGCAGCGTGCCCGCGTACCGGCCGGTCTTGAAGATCGTCACGCCCTCGACGTCGGCGGCGATGCGCCCGCCCTCGCCCGGGTCGGCCGACCAGTCGACCGTGCACTCCTCGGTCTCGGGGTCGTAGACCGCTGGGACGCCGTACTCCCGGGTCCGCTCGACCATGCGCGGCGTGTAGCCGAAGCGGCCGCCGGTGACGGAGACCCGCCACAGCGCCACGTCCTCCTGCGCGGCGTAGAGCACGCCCAGCGCCGGGTCCACCGTCATACCCTCGACCTGCGGCAGCTCGCCCGGCTCCAGGCACGGGGTCCAGGAGCCGCCGCCCTTCAACGCGAACGTGTCCGGCAGCACCAGCCGGTCGACGCGCTGGTAGCTCACCTTCGCGCCCTTGGCGACCAGGCGGAACATGCCCAGCTCCGGGGTGTGCCGGCGGCTGGCGACCGCCAGGAAGTCCCGGCCGTCGCGGAACGTCGCCAACCCGTACGCGGTGGCCTGCTCGTTGACCTCCTCCTGGGTCTTGTTGAACGCGAACGGCACGTCCGGCGCGGTCACGTCGGTCAGCACGCCGTCGTCGATGCGGTAGAAGCGCAGCTTGTCCCGGCCCCGGTCGGTGACCACGGCCAGGTCGACCAGGCGCCCGTGCAGCGGGAAGCCGGTGACCAGGTCCACGTTGTTGAACCGGCCCGGCTCGTCGTCCGGGCCCGGCGCGTCCGGCGTGGCGAACGACTGGGTCTCGCGTCCCCGCAGGTCGTAGACGCGCAGGCCGCCGTTCTTCGCGGTCACGATGACCCGGCTGCGGGCCTTGTCCCGCTCGTTCACCCAGATCGCCGGGTCGTCCGCGTCGGCGTCGCCGCCGGCCTCGTCGTCGTACAGCGCGGGGGTCTCGAACTTCGCCGTGACCGCGCGCAGGGCGGGCACGCCGCCGGTCGCCGGCCCGGGTTCGGCCGCGGCCACGCCGGGCAGCGCGGTCGCCGCCAGGGCGCCTGCCGTGAGGCAGGTGAGAATACGTCGCATGGGCCGGACCGTAGATTCGGCAGGGCAACCTGGGACGAACGGAGAGTGAACCGTTTCCATGCGCTGGCGGGACGCGATGCGAACTGCGCTGTACGGGCCGGACGGGTTCTTCGTCCGCGAGCGGCCCGCCGACCACTTCCGGACCAGCGCCCAGTCGCCCCACTTCGCCCGCGCGATCGCCGCGCTCGCCGCCGACGTGGACCGCGCCCTCGGCCATCCGGAAGTGTTCGACCTGGTGGACGTGGGTGCGGGGCGCGGCGAGCTGCTGCAGGGCGTGCTGGCCGCGCTGCCCGTGTCGTTGCGTGCGCGAGTCCGGCCGGTGGCCGTGGAGGTCAGCGCTCGCGGCGGCGACGACATCATCTGGCGTACCGAACTTCCGCGCGGATTGACCGGGTTGCTGCTGGCCACCGAGTGGCTCGACAACGTGCCGCTGGACCTCGCGCGCGACGGGTCGTACCTGGACACGGATCTGAACCCGTGCGGAGCCGTCGATCCCGTCGACGCCGCGTGGATCGAACGGTGGTGGCCCGCCGGACCGGACGACATCGTGGAGGTCGGGCGCAGCCGCGACGAGGCCTGGGCCGACGCCGTCGGCGCGCTGGACGCGGGGCTCGCGCTGGCGGTCGACTACGGGCACCTGCGCGATCGGCGACCGGCGCTGCCGACGGCCACCGGCTTCCGGGACGGCCGCGAGGTGTCCCCGGCCTTCGACGGCAGCACCGACATCACGTGCCACGTCGCCATGGACTCCATCGCCGTGGCCGCGGCCGCGCGGCCGGGCGGTGCGGCCGGGCCGGGCGGTGCGCTGAAGGCGGGCGGCGTGGCTGAGGCAGACGAGCCGATCGAGGACGGCTGGCGGTTGCTGGACCAGCGCGCGGCGCTGCACCGCCTCGGCGTCACCGCCGGCCGGCCCCCGCTCACCCTGGCCTCAACCGATCCGCTCGCCTACGTGCGTGCGCTGGCCGACGCGAGCGAGATCGGCGAGCTGACCGCCACCGGCGGGCTCGGGGCGCACTGGTGGCTGGCGCAGTGGACCGGCCTCGACCCGCGCGAGCTGCCCTTCCTGCTCCCCCACCCCTGACCGACCGCCCCGTCCCAGGCCGCAGCAGGTGGCAGCGTTAAGAAGGTGCCCTTCCTCTACAAATAGCGTTAGCAAGGTGCCCTTCCATTCTTGGGGCTGGCTTACGATGGCGCGCATGGTGGCAGCGGGCGGTAGCCGGGAGTTGACGGTCGGCGCGGGGGCGGGGGCCCAGCAGCTGGGCACCGACATGGTGCTGAACATCGGGCCCCAGCATCCGTCCACGCACGGGGTGCTGCGGCTGAAGCTGGTGCTGGACGGCGAGAAGGTGCTGTCCGCCGAGCCGATCGTCGGATACATGCACCGCGGCGCGGAGAAGCTGTTCGAGGTCCGTGACTATCGGCAGATCCTGGTGCTGGCCAACCGGCACGACTGGCTGAGCGCGTTCAGCAACGAGCTGGGCGCGGCGATGGCCGTCGAGCGGCTGATGGGGCTGGAGGTGCCGGAGCGCGCGGTCTGGCTGCGCACGGCGATGGCCGAGCTGAACCGGGTGCTCAACCACCTGATGTTCCTCGGCTCGTACCCGCTGGAGATCGGCGCGATCACCCCGGTGTTCTACGCGTTCCGCGAGCGTGAGGTGCTGCAGGCCGTCATGGAGGAGGCCACCGGCGGCCGCATGCACTACATGTTCAACCGGATCGGCGGGCTGAAGGAGGAGGTCCCGGCGGGCTGGACCCGGCGTGCCCGGGAGGCCGTCGACCTGGTCGCTTCGCGGATGCCGATGCTCGACGACCTGATCCGGCGCAACGACATCTTCCTGGCCCGCACGGTCGGCGTCGGCGTGCTGACCGCCGAGCAGGCCGCCGCGTACGGCGCCTCCGGGCCCGTCGGGCGGGCCAGCGGCCTGGACTTCGACCTGCGCCGCGACGAGCCGTACCTGGCCTACGGCGAGCTGGACGTCCCGGTCGTCACCCGCACCGCCGGCGACTGCCACGCGCGTTTCGAGGTCCTGCTCGACCAGGTGTACGCGTCGCTGGACCTGGTCCGGCAGTGCCTGGACCGGGTGGACCGGATCGGCGGGCCGGTCAACGTACGCCTGCCGAAGGTGGTCAAGGCCCCGGAGGGGCACACCTACGCGTGGACCGAGAACCCGCTCGGCGTCAACGGCTACTACCTGGTCTCCAAGGGCGACAAGACGCCCTGGCGGATGAAGCTGCGCACCGCGTCGTACGCCAACGTGCAGGCGCTGTCCACGCTGCTGCCGGGCACCCTGGTGCCGGACCTGATCGCCATTCTGGGCTCGATGTTCTTCGTCGTCGGCGACATCGACAAGTAGCCGTTGACGGGAAAACGCGCCCTCCCGGGCTGTCCGGAAGGGCGCGTCCTGGCTGTCGTGCTCAGCGGTACCGGCGGTCGTAGTCCCGATCCCGATCCCGATCCCGGTCCCGGTCCTGGTTACGGTCCCGCTCGCGCGAGTCCTCGTAGTCGGACCAGCGGTCCTCCCGGTCCGAGCCGGTCAGCGCGCGGGGCTCACGGCGGTCCTGGTCGCGGTACGGGAAGCCGCCCCGGCCCTCGTCGGCCCGGTCGTCGTCGTAGCCGCGGTCCTCGCGCCGCACCGCGGCCCAGCGGTCCTCTATCCGCAGCTCGGTGCCGGAGCTGTCGCTGTGCAGCGCCGCCCGGCGCTCGCCCATCCGCACCTCACGGCCCCGGTCGTCGCTGCGCACCGTGGTCCAGCGGTCGCCGGCGGCCCGCACCGGACGGTCCTCGTCGTCGCGGTCCGACCAGCGGCCCTCGATCGCGTCACCGGCCCGGTCGGACCAGCGGTCGTCGCCGCGGTCGCGCCGCGAGGTCCAGCCATCTCCGCCGGAGACCGGCTCGTTGGCGTCGCGGCGGCGCTCCAGCTGCTCGCGCAACCGCTGCTCGGTCCACGACTCCTCGTGCCGGTCCCGCTCGCGGGCGCGTTCGGCCCGGGGGCGCTGCACCTCGATCCGCGGAGTCTCGGCGCGGTGCGCGTACTCCCCCGCGTCGCGGCCCCGCTCACGGTCGCGGTCGAAGCCGCCCGCCCCGCCACTGACCGGGCTGCCGTAGATCGCCGCGCCGCGCTGGCCGTCCTCGCCGTGCGGGTCGACGATGGTGTGCCGCGTCGTCACCTGCACGGTCTCGGTGTGCCGCACCACGCCGCCGGGCGGCATGCCCGCGCGGCCCGAGTTCGGGCCCGGCTGGTGCGGGGCGGGTGCGGGGCTGCCGCCACGCGCGGCGGGCGCGGGCGCGGCCTGTGCCGCGCGGGCGGCCTCGGCCCGGACGTGCTCCAGCTGCGCACGGGTGGCCTCCAGCTCGTGCCGGGTGGCCTCGAGCTGGTCCACCAGGTACTGGAACTTCTCCCCGAAGGCACGGTGCGTGGCGTGGGCGGCCGTCGAGATGTCGTCGCGGACGTCGGCCCGCACGGTGTCGATCTCATCGAGGATCATGTCTTCGATCTCGAGCCGCACCGTCTCGGTGTCGCGACGGAGAGTGATCGACAGACCGATCAGGATGACCGACAGGATGACCACGCCCACGGCGGCCCGCAACGCAGTGCCACCATCGGCTATGAACAGGAAAATCGCAGCCAGCGGCGCCAGCCCGACGCCGCCCCAGAACAACACCGGGAGCAGGCGCGCGTGCCGCTGTTCATCGCGAGTGTCCGAGTCCGGCATGTTGCTAGAGGCTACCGACAGTTGCTTGCGAGGGGAATGCTCCACGGCCTTGAAATGCGAGAACATTCCGCCCGGAGATCGTCGCCGACCCGTCCTGAACAGCTGCGCCACCCAGCGCGGCTTGCGCACACCCGCCCGCGGCGCGCGACGCGCCGGTAATCGCCGAACCTTCGTCACGAACGGTTCAACGAGCGCCCGCCCGTTTCGCCCGGCTCGACCGCTCCCGCGCTCGAAAGTGGCACGGCACGAAACGAGCCGCCGCGCCCGCGGAGGCGGACGCGGCGGCTCGGTTCAGCTCTAACGCAGGGAGGACCAGCGGTCTTCGTCGCCCCACTGGTCGGCGCGCGCGGGAGCGGGCTGCGCGGGCAGGTTCGCCCAGGTGTCGCCGCTGCCTGTGGACCACGAGGTGCCGGGCACGCCCACGTCGGCCCAGTCGTCCGGGCTGTCCTCGTCCAGCGGCAGCGGCCGCCCGAACGTCTCCACCAGCCTGGTGACCACGAGACCGACTGCGATGGCGCCGGCGGCCAGCGCGTACAGCGAGATGCGCCACTGGGCCGCTTCGGCGTACCAGACGACCAGGGCCATCAGGCTGACGCCGAGCAGCGTGCCGAACACGCCGCCGCGGCGGCCGTACGCGCTCACCCCGCCGATCAGAGCAGCGCCCAGGGCCAGGCCGGTCAGCTCGAAGCCCTCGGTCGGCGCGACGACCTGCTCGGTCGAGCCGTTGAGCGCGGCCATCACCACGCCCGCGACCGCGGCCAGCGCCGTCGAGCCGACCAGCGCGAGCACGGCGACGACGCCGCCGAGGCCGCCGCGCCGCCGGGCCGGGTCACTGACCGGGCGGAACCGGCCGACCCCGCGCCGGATGGACCGGATCGCGCCGAGCAGGCCGGCCACGATGGTCAGCGCGGCGAACGCGCCGTACAGGTAGAGCGCGTGGTCGGTGGGGTCGTACCCGCCGCTCACGGTCAGCGGGGCCGGGTGCTTCTGGATCCAGACGATCGCGACCAGCGCCGCCGCCAGGCTGCCCGCCCAGCCGGGCACGTGGAAGCCCACCACGAGGACGGCGACGGCCAGGCCCAGCCCGGCGGCGAGCGCCACGGCCATGCCTGCCGTGGGCACGACACCCTGGTCGCCGTGCTCGGCGTAGTACAGCGCGGCGGCCGCGGCGACCGGGCCGATGGCCAGGTTCACCGCACCGGCGCGCAGCGTCATCGAGGCGCCGAAGCCGAGCAGGCCCAGCACCGACGCGAAGACCAGCAGCTCTTTGAAGTTCGCGCCGGTGATCGTGTCGCGGTGGCCGCTGTGCAGCAGGAAGCCGATCGCGACCACGCCCAGCAGCAGCACGCCCTCCCAGGCGAAGTGCACGCCGAGCCGGTCCCGGCCGACCTCGCCGTGCGCGGGGTCGTCGAAGACGTCGTCGAGGTTGGCCGCGGGCGTCGCCCTCGGCCGGTACTGCACGCCGGCGAGGACGCTGTGCGCGCCGCCGTCGGTTCTGAGATCGGACTCCTCGCGGAAGCCCTCGCCGCGGTACCGTCGCTGCCCTGTCGCGTCGGTCGCTTCGCTGTCGTAGGCCATGACTCGCGCCTCCCGAGTCGGCTGCCGGTCGCGGGGTACGACACGGCATACCCGAGGCAACCTACCGGCTGAAACGTGAATGCAACAGGGTCTACCGGCGATGACATACCGCGGCCGACGGGTACCCGATAGTGGTCGCCGCCGATCCGTTCGGCCGCTACTGGACGTCCGGCTTGTCGTCCTCGGGGCGCTTCGGCACCCGGCATGCCCGCTCCAGCCACAGCGCCGCCCCGACCAGCGCGAGCGAGCAGGCCAGCGAGGTGAGCGCGGCCGGCAGATCGCGGCTGACCGCGGCCAGCTGCCGCTGCTGGCCGTCGACGAACAGCCAGAGGCTCAGCCCGGCGGCGAAACCGGCGAAGATCGACCCGGCCAGCGACGACGCCTTGGCCAGCACCGCGTAGCGGGCGACGGCCAGCGGCTCGACCCGCTCCCGGCCCGGCTTGCCCTCCAGCCGCGCCCGCGTCTGCTGCGCCAGCGCGAACTCCACGATCGCGAGCGCGAGCAGCGTGAACGCCGGCAGCCAGCCGCTGCGGCCGAGGAACGGCAGCGTCGCCAGGTCGAAGTACCAGGTGCTGATGACGAGCCAGGCGACGGCGGCCGAGCCGAGGCCCGCGACGATCAGGGTGGCCGGGTTGGTGGGTTGCAGCCGTGGCTCCGGCGTCTGACTCAACTCGGTCCCCACCTTTCACTCGACTGGATGACCGTCACTCTACTTCGAGGCGCACCTGGGGCAGCGCGGTCATCACGGCGACCTCGGTCGCCATCGGCTCGGCCAGCACGAGGTCGTTCACCCAGCCGTGTCCGGGCAACTGCGCGTAGGGCTGCACCTCCAGCCAGGGCCGCAGCACGAAGGCGCGCTGGTGGGCGTGCGGGTGCGGCAGCGTCAGCTCCGGGGTGTCGCGCAGGATCGGCTCGCCGTCCTCGGCGAACGCCGCGACGAGGTCGACGTCGAGCGTGCGCGGGCTGTACCGGCGGGCCTGGTGGCGCACCCGCCCCGCCTCGTGCTCGATGCCCTGAGCGGTGAGCAGCCACTGCTCCACCGACTGCGGGCCGCGTACGAGCAGCGCGGCGTTGTAGTACGCCGGCTGCTCGGTGTCACCCCACGGCGGCGTCTCGTACACGCCGCTCACCGCGAGCAGCTCGCCTTCCTGCGCGAGCCGGCGCACCGCGAAGCGCAGATGGTCGGCGCGGTCGCCGAGGTTGCTGCCTATCGAGAAGACCACCGAAGTCACGACCGATATTCTCGCAGCGTGGTGTCCGACCTGATGCACGCGACGCCGCCGGTGGTGATGGGGGTTCTCAACGTGACCCCGGATTCCTTCTCCGACGGTGGCCTCTACGACGACCTCGAAGCCGCCGTCCGGCACGGGATGGAGCTGCACGGACAGGGCGCGCACCTGGTGGACGTGGGCGGCGAGTCGACCCGCCCGGGCGCGGCGCGCGTCGACGCCGACACCGAGATCAAGCGGGTCGTTCCGGTCATCACGGCGCTGGCCGAGGCCGGCGTGCCGACCAGTGTCGACACCACCCGTGCCGCGGTCGCCGCGGCCGCGGTGCAGGCCGGGGCGGCGGCGGTCAACGACGTCTCCGGCGGGCTGGCCGATCCGGACATGCGCCGCGTCGTCGCCGAGGCCGGCTGCCCGTACGTGGTGATGCACTGGCGCGGGCACTCGGCCGACATGCAGGCGCTGGCCACCTACCGCGACGTGGTGACCGAGGTGCGCGAGGAGCTGTCGCGCCGGGTCGACGAGGCGCTGCGCGCCGGGGTCGCCGCCGACCGGCTGATCGTCGACCCGGGACTGGGCTTCGCCAAGACCGCCGAGCACAACTGGGCGCTGACCCGGCACCTGGACCGCATCATCGACCTGGGCTTCCCGGTGCTGTTCGGGGCGAGCCGTAAGTCCTACCTGGGCCTGCTGCTCGACGGCCGGGCCGCCGCGGACCGCGACGCCGCCACCACCGCGACCAGCGTCCTGGCCGCCGCGACCGGGGCCTGGGGGGTACGCGTGCACGACGTGCGCTCGACCGTCGACGCCCTCGCGGTGTGGCGGGCCACCGGCAGCCCCCGGCTGCGCTACGAAGGCTGACCATGGACCTCATCACGCTCACCGGCCTGCGGGTACGCGGCAACCACGGCGTCTTCGACTTCGAACGCCGCGACGGCCAGGACTTCGTCGTCGACGTGCAACTCGGCCTGGACCTGCGCCCGGCCGCGGCCAGCGACGACGTCGCCGACACCGTGCACTACGGCGAGCTGGCGGCTCGGCTGGCCGAGATCGTGGCCGGACCGCCGGTCGACCTCATCGAGACCCTGGCACAGCGCCTCGTCGATGCCTGCCTGGCCGACCCCCGCGTCGCGCAGGCGGTGGTGACCGTCCACAAGCCACAGGCACCGATCCCGCTGACCTTCGCCGACGTGAGCGTCACGATGACCGGGGTCAATCCTCGCCCGCGGTAGCGGCCGCTCGGTGTCTTCCGGAGCGCGGCGGAGGATGACATCGAGCAAGGCCGCGGTAGCCGGCGGGCATGTCGCAGTGACGGGCGGACTTCCGACACCCGCCACCACCTGCACGGCTTGTCGCACCGGTGGGTGCACCGTACGCTCTGCTATGGATCGAACACCGGTCCTACACAACAGCAAACCCCGGCGCTCCACTACGAACTGTGATCGACACGAAGCAGGGTGTCATCGGCTGCATCCCACCGCTGAGGACCCCCATCAGTAAGGCTTAAGCAATTGCAGCGCCGGTCGCGCACCGGGGAGGTACCGAATGATCGCCATGGAGCTGGTCCAGGCGGCGTGGAGCCATGCCACGCCGACCCTCGGCATGATCGCCGATGCGATCCAGGCGGCCCCCGAGGAGCCCAAGGGCGGCATCGCGACCAACGACATCCTCACCTTCTTCGCCACGAAGATCTCTCCGATCCTGCTGGCGATCCTCGGCGTCATCTTCATCGGCCGGGCCAGCAAGGGCGAGGTGTCGAAGGTGCTGACCAGCTCCGCGATCGCCATCATCGGCGTCGCCTTCATCGTCGGCGCGGGGGCGCTGCTGCTCGTCGGCGAGAACCTCATCGACATCATGTTCGAGTAGGCGGAAGCGATGCGGCTGCGTACGGACGACGACATCTACCGGGCTCGGCTGGTCTATCTCGGGCCGCCCGGATACACGCTCCCCGTGCAGTTGCCGTACGCCCAGTACGGCCTGTTCGTGTTGCTGGTCCCGCTCTACATGGGCGTCCACTGGCTGTTCACGCAGGAGTTCGAGCTGTTCCCCACCTGGGAGATCGCGCTCGCCATCGTGACGACGTCGTACATCTTCCGCCACGTCGACCCCGACCGGCCGGCGCGCATGGTCATCCGCACCGCGCTCACCGACTGGCGGCGCACCCGCGAGCCGGTCATCGAGCGCCGCGACCCGCGACTGGTCGCCCGCCGCGTCGTCGTGCGGCAGGCGATCACATGACCAGCAACGATACCGAGTACGACCTGGACGACGCGGTATCCGACGTCGTCCCATCCGTCGAAGGGACCGCCGCGACGGGCCCCGTCGCCGTGTTCCAGCCGCCCCGCCGCCGCGAACCCGCCGAGCCCGACGCACCCGCCGAGGAGACCGGCGGGCGTCCCGAGGCGCGCACCGGCGACCTGCGCAACGCGGACCTGCGCAGCGACCTGCAGACCGCGGCCGACCGCCGGGCTGCCGAGATGCGCGCCGCCGCCGAGGCCGCCACCCAGGCCCAGCGCGAACGCGCCGCCTCCTCGCGCCGCGACCCCGAGCCGCCGAGCGCGCCACCGGCACCCTCCGGCCCCGACATCGAGTCGCCGTTCCTGGAGCTGTTCGACTCGGAGGCGGCCGATCCCGGTTCGGTCGGCCAGTCCGGCACCCCGCCGCGCTCGGCCCCGCCCAGCCGCGGCCCGGCCACCACTGCCACCGGCCGCAACGCAGGACGCCCCGACGCAGCACCGACCGCCGGCACCGCCCAGCGCAGCGGACCCGTACGGGCAGATTCGCCCCCGGTCGCCCCGCCGCCCGTCACCCCCGCTCGGACCACGCCGCCGCCGACCGGCTCGCGGCTCGCCGACCAGGGCGGCTACCCCGACGCGGCCCGAACCACCGGCGAGGGGCGCGCCACCTCCGGCCGTCCACGCAACGCCCCGGTCAGCGGGGTGCCACGCAACGCGCCCGTCAGCGGCGTACCCGTCAGCGGGGTGCCCATGCGCCCCCAGCCGGACCTGCGCAACCGCCCGGTCAGCGCGATGCCGGTCAGCTCCGTGCCGGTCAGCACCGTGCCGCTGAGCAGCAGGCCGCTGCCCCCGCGCGGCACACCGCAGGCCGCGCCCCGCTCCGCGCCGCCCGCCACCGGCCACCGCCAGCCGCCGCCCAAGAGCCGCGGCAAGCAGGTCAAGCCGCCCGCGCAGCCGAAGCCCGCCAAGGACCGCGACGCCGCCCAGGAACTCGCGATCACCGAGATCGCCGGTCACCTCACGTTCACTCCACACGCGGTGACCGCCTGGTACATGCTGCCCGAGGTGCGCTGGGCGTTCCGCCCCGACGCCGACCGCGAGGCGCTGCTGTCCGCCATCAGCGAGCAGTACGCCGGCCTCGCCGGGTTCCGCCTGCACCTGCGCCGCACCACCCGGCCGTTCCCGGCCGACCAGTGGGCCGCCCAGCTCGACCACCTCACCGCCCGGCCGCTGCCGCCCGTGCCGGGCGCGCCCGGCTGGGGCGACCACCTCGTCGCCGCCCAGCGCCACCTGCGCGAGATCAACCACAGCGAGGGCCAGACCTACCTCGGCGTCACCTTCGCCCGCCGCGCGCTCGGCGACTCGTTCAGCGAGAAGCTGCTGCGCGCCTTCGGCAAGGGCACCGCCGACTCCGAACGCCGCAAGCTCGGCAAGCAGGTCGAACAGTTCGACGAGGTGCTCGCCGCGTTCGGCATGCGCGGCCAGCGCGCCGCCGCCGCCGAACTCGAATGGCTGCTCTACCGCTCCGTCGCGCTCGGCATGAGCCCGCCGAACATGCTCGGCGCCGTGAACCACGGCCGCTGGGACTCCGGCGACCTGCTCGCCCTCACCGAGCACATCGAGCGCTACCGCACCCCGTACGGCAGCACGGTCAAGCTCGTCAACCGGATGACCGGCGAGGAACGGCACGTCGCCGTGCTCACCGTCGGCCGCATGGAGCCCCTCGACATCCCCGAGCGGCACGAGCCCTGGCTGCACTTCCACGAGCGCCTGCCCTGGCCCATGGAACTGTCGTCGCGGGTCGACATCCTCGGACCCGGCGACAGCTTCCGCAACCTCGAACACCGGCTGCGCATGATCCGCTCGCAGCAGCTGGACTACCTCGAGCACGGCATGGACGCCCCGCCCGAGCTGGAGCGCCTGGCCAGCCGGGCGCTGGTCATGGGCGACGAGATGACCACCGGCCTGCCCGTCGACTCCGCCCGCGCGCACGGCTGGCACCGCATCGCCGTCAGCGGCGCCGACCGCGAGGAATGCCTCGAACGGGCCCGCTCGGTCGTCGCCACGTACAGCCGCGAGCTGCGGGTCTCCCTGCAGCACCCCAAGCAGCAGGACCAGCTCGCCCGCGAGTTCATCCCCGGCGAGCCCGTCGCCAACACCGGCTACCTGCGCCGCATGCCGGTCCGGCTGCTCGCCGCCGCACTGCCCCAGGCCGCGTCCGTCGTCGGCGACCGCCGCGGCGACCTGCTCGGGCGCACCGCCGGCACCTGCCGCCGCCCCGTCTTCCTCGACCCGCACTTCCCCATGGAGGTCCGGGAACGCTCCGGCCTGTCGGTCATGGTCGCCGAACCCGGCGGTGGCAAGTCCACCCTGCTCGGCGCGATGGGCTACCTCAACGCCCGGCGCGGCGTCCAGGTCACCCTGCTCGACCCGAGCGGCCCGCTCGCCCGCCTGGCGAACATGCCCGAGCTTAAGCCGTACTCCCGGGTCCTCAACCTGACCGGCGGCGAGCAGGGCACCCTCGCCCCGTACTCGCTGATCCCGACCCCGCAGCGCACCGAGTTCGGACCCGGCCCCGACGGCGACCGCGAATACGAGATCTCCGTCAGCAACGCCCGCGCCGAACGCCGCATGCTCGTGCAGGACATCTGCTCGATGCTCATGCCGCCGCAGGTCGCCCGCGAGGCGTCCACCGCGACACTGCTCCGGCACGCGGTCCGCACCGTGCCCGCCGAGGAGACCGCGACCCTCGACGACGTCGTACGCTGCCTCGCCGGCATCGACGACACCGGCCGCGAACTGGCCAACCTGCTGCTCGACACCGCCGAGATGCCGCTCGCGCTGCTGTTCTTCGGCAGCCCGCCCGGCGACCTGCTCAGCACCGACTCCGCGCTCACCGTCATCACCATGTCCGGGCTGCGCCTGCCCGACCTGAAGATCGAGCGCGAGTACTGGTCCGCCGAAGAAGCCCTCGCGCTGCCGATGCTGCACACCGCGCACCGGCTCGCGGTCCGGCGCTGCTACTCCGGCGACATGCACCAGCGCAAACTTGTCGGCCTCGACGAGGCGCACTTCATGGAAGGCTGGCGGTCCGGGCGCTCGTTCCTGGTCCGGCTCGCGCGCGACAGCCGCAAGTGGAACCTCGCGGCGCTCGTCGCCTCGCAGAACCCGAAGGACATCCTCGGGCTCGACGTGCAGAACCTCGTCTCGACCGTGTTCGTCGGGCGCATCGCGCAGGACCCGGAGATCGCGTCCGAGGCGCTCCGGCTGCTGCGGGTGCCGACCGACGTCGGGTACGAAGCCGTGCTGGCCTCGCTGTCCGCGCCGGACGCGAACAGCTCGGGGCGGCTCGGGTATCGCGAGTTCGTGCTGCGGGACGTCGACAGCCGGGTGCAGCGGGTGCGGGTCGACGTGTCGTACGTCGCCGGGCTGCTGGAGACGCTCGACACCACCCCGACCGGGCAGGCGGCCGGCCAGGGAGGCAAGCGGTGAAGCGGCTCGCCGCCGCGACCCTCGCCACGATGGTGCTGGCGCTGGGGACGCTCTTCGGCGCGCCCGTCCAGGCCGCGCCTGCTGCTTCTGCGGCGGCCGCCCCAGGAGACAAGCTGTGCTCGCTGGAGGAGTGGACAGCACGCGGGCTCGACGAGTGCATCAAGCGTCTCCAGGAGGTCAGCGCCGCGCGCGTGCAATGCGTCAGCGCGCCGAACCCCGCCGCCCCAGACTCCGGGCTCGGAGGCTGGTTCGTCAGTAAGCCTACGTGGGACAACGGCACCGGAATCGGCCTGCGGTACAGCACATACGGCTACGCGGGTTATGACTACACGACCTATGACATCAACTGCGTCCAGACCGTGATGCACCCCGATTACAAGCTAGAGAACACCATCGCTAACGGCGAGTTCATGCTCGCTGCCGGGATCGTTGGTGTGGCGAATGCATTACGGGAACGCGCTTGGGCTCCTGACGAGATGTGGGGCTGGGCTGATCCGCTGGTCGAAAAGGCCACTACAGCACTGTACAAGCAAGTATTCAGCGTATTCGGTGTCATCACGCTCGCAGTGATCGGCGTGTACCTGCTGTGGCGCTCCCGCCAGGCGCAGATGTCCATGGCGTTGACCACTGTCGGATGGGCTCTCTTGGTCATGGTGGGAGTCACCGCAATCGCGAGTTGGCCTGTCCAGTCGGCGAAGGCCGCCGACGGCACGCTGGTGAGCGTCCTGAGCGTTGTCCACGACGCTGTTGGCCCTCAAGCGATCACCAGTGAATCCTGCAGTCTTCCTGATCCCGCAGCCTGCGAAGACCATCGCCCACCTGCAGTACGAGCAGGCGACACAGCCGTGGACGCTCTGCTCTACCGAAACTGGCTTCGCGGGGCCCTGGGATCCGCCGACAGCGAGACTGCCAAGAAGTACGGGCCAGCACTCTACCGAGCGAAATCCCTCTCCTGGCAGGACGTCGCGGCTATCCAGGACGATCCCGCCCGGCGCGACGGCATCATCCGCGCCAAGCAGAGTGATTGGATGAAGGTCGCAGAACAGATCAAAACGGAGGATCCAGAGGCATACGAGTATCTTCGTGGAACAAAGGGTATGGAGCGCATCGGTGCCGGCTTCGTCGCCATTCTCTCCGCTGTCTGCTACGCGGCCTTCGATGTCGTCGCTTCGCTACTTGTGTTGCTCGGCTTCCTCATCATTCGTTGGGCCGTCGTAGCCGCGCCAGCTCTCGGCACCGTCGGTCTTCTCCGTCCCGCTAGCGCCGGATTGCGCCGGCTCGTCAACTCGGTCTTGGCGGCCCTGTTCAACGTGCTCATATTCGGGACGGGCGCTGCCGTCTATCTATTCGCCGTCGACCTGATCATGAGCACGTCATCGTTGGCGGGATGGCTTCAGGTGACCTTGGTGCTTCTGTGCGGAGCAGTGGGCTGGATGCTGCTGCGGCCGTACCGTCGGATCACCCAACTTGGCGGTGGCAGCAGCGGCACCTCGCTTCTCACCGCCAGGCCCGCCGCACCGGCGACAGCGTCCTCCTCAAACGATCGGATGCCGGCTACCGTAGTCGCGCCTGGAAGCACGAGCAGCACAACCGTGCCGGAGGCACGGCCGGAACTCTCGGTCAACGCGGAGGACCCCGCCTCAGTCGTCCGCGCCGAGGCACGCGGTGGTGCCGACCCAGTACGTGCGGAGGCTTGGCGTTCGCCTGATGTTCCCGATTCATCACCGGCCTACGCCGTTTACCGGCCTGCCTCTGTGCCTCACCAGGCGAACACTCGCGCGGAGGCACGGACGGAACCTGCTTCTGAGCCGTCGCGAACGACCGAGTCGCGCCGCTCCGAAACTTGGGCGGAACGGAGCTAGTCATGCTGTCCCGAATCCCTCTACGGCCCCGCACCGTGGTGGCGCTCGGGCTGGCCGGAGTGGTCGCAGTGATCGTCGCCCTCGGCAAGTTGTTAGGCGACGCCGCTCCGCCGGAGACCTCATCTGTCCAACCGCCGGTCGCTGCCCCTAGCGCCGTCGACCCGCACGAGGGCGACGACGGTTTGATCCAGCTTGACCCGACTCCGAGTCCCATGAAGGCGAGTAACGGCCCACAAGCCCTCTCTGTGGCAACCAAGTTCGCCCAACAGTGGATCAAACACGATCGGAACGCCGACGCATGGCTCGACGCCTTGCGGCCGCACAGTACAGAAACACTTGTCGCCGAACTTGATGGTGTGGACCCCGCCGGTGTTCCCGCAAACAGGATCACCGGACCAGCCCGCATGGAGGCCCTCGCGGACGCATTCGTAGAGGTTGTCATCCCGATCGACGCAGGTCTGCTGCGCTTGCGTCTTGTGGCTGCGCAAGGCCGATGGCTGGTGGACGGTATCGACTGGGAGCGGGTATGAGCAGCCTCCCGTCGCTCACCCCTCCTCTACGCGACAAGGGGCGCCGGTTCCTGCGGCCGGGGATCGTCGTCTCCGTTACTGCGGCCCTGGGTTTGCTGTGCTGCGGCGGTGCCGTGACTGCGGTCATTTTCGGCGACCTCGCCACGAACAACTCATCGTTGAGCAATGCGCTTGGCTGTGGCAGCACCAAGACCATCAGTGTTACTGGTCAGTTCCCGAGGATCGGACCATATGGCGAGGACAAGATCCGTAACGCCGCTATCATCATCAAGACCGGCCAGCAGCTCAAGGTGCCCCCACGAGGCTGGGTAATCGCGGTGGCGACCGCGATGCAGGAAAGCAGCCTCACCAATCATGGCCATCTTGGCGACCGCAACGACCATGATTCACTGGGACTGTTTCAGCAGCGACCAAGCCAGGGATGGGGCACTCCGGAGCAGATCATGGATCCCGCCTACTCGTCGACGAAGTTCTACAACAAGCTGGTCAAGCTCAAGGGTTGGGAGACGCTTCCACTCACTGTCGCCGCGCAGCGGGTGCAGATCAGCGCTTATCCGAATGCCTACGCCAAGCACGAGCCGACGGCAACGCGCATCGTCAATGAGCTCACGGACGGTGCGGCGCGGGCTGTCGTGGTCGGCAACCAGTTGAAGTGCGCTGAATTCGGCCAGATCGCGGCCTCCGGATGGACGGCTCCAGTGGGGGCGGGGGTGTGGTCGGGGTTCCGCACTCGCGAAAGGCCCAGCCACAATGGCGTTGACCTCGGCGCCTCTCGCCACACACCGATCCGAGCAGCCTCAGCAGGCGTCGTCATCGTCAGCAAATGCGATGTGGGCAACTGCGACCGGGACGGCTCACCGTCCACACCTGGTTGCGGATGGTTCGTTGACATACTGCACGCAGGCCAGGTGATCACACGCTACTGCCACATGGTCAGCCGGCCTCTGGTTCATGTCGGCGAACGGGTCGGCGCTGGCCAGGTCATCGGATACGTAGGCACCAGCGGCCACTCGAGCGGGCCGCACCTGCACTTCCAAGTTCACCTCGATGGCGACCGCTCCAACCGCGGCGCAATCGACCCAGTGCCGTTCATGGCGAGCAAGGGTGCCGCATTAGGAAGGGGGAACGACTCGGCATGACCGAGGCAGACTTCGCAGCTTGGGCGGCCGAATGGCGCACACCGCCGGCTCCCATCGTTCCGGTGCCCGCCCTGACCGTCATAAGCAGTGGCGGTGTACTCCGTGGTGCGCGCGTGATGATCGGCCTACCTGGCCACGGGTGGCGCACCGGTCTGCGTGGAGACACGCTGATACGGCAGGGCGCTCGCAGTCTCATTCCGGTTCTGGCAGAGGCAGAGTGGTATCGCGCCGAACGGGAGCGTGTCGAGGTTTTCGCAGCTCTGGTGCCCGTAGAGCGGGTCTGGGTGGAAACCATCAGCACGTCGGCCGAGAGCGCCCCGATCACTGAAGGACTACTGCTGGTGTCGCTTGATGCCCCACCTACGCGTGTCGCGATTCCTGCGGAAACTGTTGCCGCTCAGTCCAGTGGTCAACTGACAGGACGGCGGCTTGTGCAGACCAGCGCCGACGGGGAGCAGCGGGGCTTGAGGGCAGTGACAGAAGCCCACGCGGGTCCCGAGGGCAACCCGCAAGTCAGGGTCGCGCAGGAACACGATTGGTATAGGTGGGCAGCGACTGGCCAGGCTCCCGCCACGCGCGCGGTTCCGATGGCGGAACTCTGGTTGGAGTAATCAGCTATCGGCACTCGCCGCCGGTGCTGGCGTCAAGCTTCTAGTTGCGCCACAGACTCGCCAACCATCGTCCTCAATCAATTCGAAGTACCACAGTTCCGTCTGGCGGCCCTGTACCACTCCGTTCTCCATCGCGGTGACAGTCAGCGATGTACCCAATTCCATCGTCCCCGACTTGTCGACTGAGGTCATCGCACCCCAGCTAACCAACATCTGCACGTTGAATTCACTCTCACGCCGATCAAGATCAGCGCGCATGGCCCTTAAATCGGACAACTTCTCGGGGTGAGCACATTCATAGAGATCGACCCCGACCTCATCCTTGGCCACCAACGCGGCGCGCAGATACTCATCTAGAACGATCTTCGGATTGCTCCGGTCGATCTTTGTAACCTCGTGATATGCAAGAACGACGGCTGTCACACCAGCAACACCTGCGACGGCTACCAGGATCGCCAAGGTCAACAGAACTTTTCGCCACTTCACCGACCGCACTATGTCCCCCCATCCTCACGTCGTTTGGCCACGCTTGCCGAAGGGCACTGCGTCGAGTTCACGGCCCGGCTGGAAGGCTGCCAGCACCTGCTCCAACAAGGCTGCACGCATGTCCACGGCAACCTTCCACCCAAGCCATATCCACTGCAGCTTCGCCACCGTGCTCCACCCCGTCAGCAGTGGCACATGTCAACGCACCTTGCGGGCAGCGTAGCCGAGCGGACACGCCGCGCACAGGGTCCGGCGATTCCGCTGTGGATGACCCGCCGAGGTCAGACCGACCCGGTGTTGAGGTTGCCGAACAGCCACAACCCGCAGCAGCAGAAGATGACCAGCAGCAAGGCCACGGCGGCTCCGGCGATGGCGAGCATCATCGGCTTCTTCACCAGGCCGAGGAGGGGCGACGGCCGCTTCGGCGGCGGGGTCTCGTACACGCGATGACGATAGCCTGCGCCACCCGGCCGCACGAGGTCGCGACAGGCGGACAGTTCACCGCCGGGAGGCCGCTTCGGGAATCACCCCGTACCCTGGTCGGGTGACCGATTTCGCCGAACTGGATGCCCTGCCCACCGAGGAGCTGCGCGAGCGCGCCTTCACCAAGGCGCGCGAGAAGCTGGACATCGGCTTCTTCTGGGACCTGTTCAAGCACCTGCCCACCTCCCCGGAGACCGAGGAGCGGGAGCTTGCCGACATCGGCTCCGCAGTCGACGACTCGGTGTCGCTGTGGCGGGAGTTCACCGGGCACGACTACGGCGACCAGGAGCCTCTGATCAGGGCGCGCTTCATCGACTACCTGTCGAGGGACGAATAGCCCGGCATCGACGGATGAACTGTCGGGTTTACACGGGAGTTGCTTCCGCGTAGTTGCGACAGGTATCGGGCGCTCTGCGCTACCCTCCCCCGGGGAGGACGCAGCGGAGGTGTCGGCGTGCCCGGATTGAACGCGCGGATCGACCAGGCGGCGAGCCTGCACCGGCATGCTTCGGCGGTGACTCAGGCGGCGGCGTCCGCGTTGGACACCTATCTTCCGCCGCCGCGCACGGATCTGGCTGAGCAGCAGGCGCTGGCGCAGCGGCTGCGTGACGCGGCCGTGCGGCTGACGCCGGGCTGGCTGGGGGCCGTGCTGGACGAGGTGCCGGCGGGTTTGCCGCTGGGTGAGCAGCGCCGGCCGGAGTTCGTCCGGATCGGCACGGCGGCGCCGGGCGAGGATGCCCAGTTCCCGGCGGTGTTGCCGCTGCTGGGTACGGGTCATCTGACGTTCAGCGCCGACTCGCGGGATCCGCGGGTGGCGGGGGTGCTGCGGGCGGTCCTGCTGCGGCTGCTGGCGACCGCGCCGTCGGGCACGCTGGTGGTGCGCGCGGTGGATGCGGTCGGCGGGGCGCTGTTCGCGCCGTTCGGGGCGCTGGCCGATGCGGGGCTGATGCCGCCGCCGGTCACTGACCGGGCCGGGTTGCAGGCGGTGCTGGCGGAGGCCGAGCATTGGGTACGCCCGAGCCGCCCGGAGGCGCAGCGGCGTCCGACGGCCCGGCCGCGTCGCCGGGATTGCACGATGTTGCTGCTGATCGCCGCCCTGCCCTCAGATGTGACGGGTGCGGAGCTGAATCGGATCACGGCGCTGGCGCAGGCGGGGCCGGCGACGGGGCTGCACCTGGTCGTCGCGGGCTGGCCGCCGCCGCCGCTGACTCCGGACACGTCGCTGCCGTCGGCACAGACCCCGCTGCCGATGAGCACGCAGGTCGCGCTGCGCAACCCGTACGCACTGCTCGGGGGTATGCCTTTCACGCCACCGTCGGCTCGCGCTGACGACGGGCCGAGCCCCACCGCGACCTGGCCGGGGCTGTCGGTGCCGGTGCGGCTCGACGCTGATCCGCCGGCGGAGCTGGTGGCTCGGGTGTGCCGGGAGCTGGCCGAACGTTATGCCCTGTCGGGGCAGGTGCACCTGATGGATCTGCTGCCGGACCCGGATCACTGGTGGGCGGAGTCGTCGGCGGCGGGCATGTCCACGACCGCCGGGCTGGCGGGCGAGACGCCGATCTCGCTGGTGTTCGCCGATCTGACGCCGCATTGGCTGGTCGGCGGCCGGTCCGGCGGCGGCAAGTCGGCGTTCCTGGTGAACGTGCTGTACGGCCTGTGCACCCGTTACGACCCGGATGAGCTGGCGCTGTACCTGCTGGATTTCAAGCCGGGTGAGGCGTTCGGCAGGTTCGCGCCGAGCACGGGGTCCGAGCCTGATCCGGCGTGGCTGCCGCATGCCAGGGTGGTCGGCCTGGACTGTGATCGCGAGCAAGGGCTGGCGGTGTTGCGGGAGCTGGACGAGGAGCTGCGCCGCCGCGAGGAACTGTGGCAGGAGTTGGGGGTGAAGCGGTTCGCACAGGCGCGCGAGCAGCGGCCGCTGCCCCGGCTGGTCTGTGTGATCGACGAGTTCCCGGTGCTGTTGACAGGGTCGGATCCGGTCGCGGCGGAGGCGCTGGGGCTGCTGGAGTCGGTCGGCCGGCGCGGTCGGGCGTACGGCGTGCATCTGATCCTGTGTTCGCAGACGGTGCGCGGCATCGAGGCTTTGCACGTGCGCCGGGATTCGCTGTTCGGGCAGGTGCCGGTGCGGATCGCGCTGCCAGGCGGCGGGGACGTGCTGGAGGCGACGAACGACGCGGCGGCGACCTTGCCGCTTGGCTGCGCGGTCGTGAACACGGCGGGCGGCCTGGGCGGCCCGCGGGGCGCGACGCGCGGGCACGAGAAGACGGTCCGTTTCCCCGACCCGGATGCCGACGCCCAGGTGCTGGCCGCGCTACGGCAGCGCCTCTGGCAGGCCCGTGACCCTTCCTCGGATCCGCCCATCGTGCTCACCGCGTTGACCCAGGAACCCGCATGAGCGAGGAGGAAGCGTGAGCGAGCGGAGTGCGGCGTGGGCGGAGTATCTCGGGGCGGCGCAGCGGTTGGACACGGTGCGGCGGGAGGCGGCGGACTCGGCCGCGGGTGAGGCGTCGGCGCTGGCGGCGGCCCGGGACGAGCTGCCGACCGTGCAGGCTCGCCTCGGGATGCAGGCCACCCGGCTGCTGGACACGGCGAGCCGGGCGGGGGTTCCCGCGCCGGTGCTCCAGCCGGGTCCGGCGGAGCTGCTGGCGGCGGCTGAGGCGGTCGGCGGCGGCCCGGCGGTGGCGCTGGCCGCGCTGCGCCAGGTGGGCGCGAACGTCGAGGTCGCCGACGGGGCGCTCGCTCGGCTCGACGACGAGGGCAGCGGCTCCCAGACACTGCGCAACCTGCTGGTGTACGGGCCGATGGCACTGCTGGCGCTGCTCGTGCAGCTGGCCGTTGCCGGCCTGGCCGGCGACGGCGCGCAGGTGTTCTTCGCCGCGGTGAGCGGGTTGCTCCTCGGGCCGCTGGCCTTCGGGGCAGGCTGGCTGCTCGTCGGAGTCGTCTACCGGGATCGGCCACGGACCGCCGCGGTCGGCGCGTTCGCCTGCATCGCACCGGTGCTGCTGGCCGTCGCGCTCCTGGCCGTCCTGTGATGGTCGCCTGACGCGGTTCGGTGATCGGAGTCGCTTCGGGGTGCGAAGACGCCCGCCCGGCCGTGGTTGCGGCGAGGCGGGCGTCGCTGTTCAGGCGAGTCAGCGAGAGTTGATCAGGGACATCGCTTCGGCGCGGGTCTTCGGGTCCGACTTCAGGATGCCGCGTACGGCACTGGTGACGGTGCGGGCGCCGGCCTTGCGGATGCCGCGCATCTCCATGCACATGTGCTCGCATTCCAGCACCACGATGACGCCACGGGCCTGGAGCTTCTCCTGGAGCAGGTCGGCGACCTGCGAGGTGAGCCGTTCCTGCACCTGCGGGCGGCGCGCGAACACCTCGACCAGCCGGGCCAGCTTCGACAGGCCGGTGATGCGGCCGTCCTCGCCGGGCAGGTAGCCGACGTGCGCGACGCCCCGGAAGGGCAGCAGGTGGTGCTCGCACAGGCTGAAGATCGAGATGTCGCGGACCAGCACGAACTCGTCGTGGTCGGCCTCGAACGTCGTGGTCAGCACGTCCGCGGGGTTCACCCGCAGGCCCGCGAACAGCTCGGCGTACGCACGGGCCACCCGGGACGGAGTCTTCTGCAGACCGTCGCGGTCGGGGTCCTCGCCCAGCGCGAGGAGGATCTCCCGGACTGCCTTCTCTATACGCGCCAGGTCGACGGTCTCCTCCACCGGAACACCGGTGAGGGAGCCGTCGACGAGGCGGGCGGCGAGATGGTCCAACTCTTGCTCGCCGTTCAGTTCGTGGCCTCCGCGGTCGTCGAGACGGTGATCTCGCCGCTGTCGGTGGCCTGGCCGTTGCTCGCCGACTGCTTCTCCACCTCGGCCGGGGTGAGCACCGGCGGCTGGGTGGACGGCGTGCGCTTGCCGAACCCGTTGAACGGGGCCATCGGCGGCCGCTTGACGACCCGGGCGCAGATGCGCGCCATGTCGGCGGTCGAGATGGTCTCCTTCTCGATCAGCTCCAGCACGATCGCGTCGAGCACGTCGCGGTATTCGACGAGGATCTCGTACGCCTCGTCGTGGGCCAGCTCGATGAGCGAGCGCACCTCGGAGTCGATCTCGGCGGCGATGGAGTCGGAGTAGTCCCGCTCGTGGCCGTAGGAGCGGCCCAGGAACGGCTCGTCACCGGCGGTGCCGTACTTGACCGCGCCGAGCTTCGAGCTCATGCCGTACTGGGTGACCATCGCGCGAGCCAGGGCCGACGCCTTCTCGATGTCGTTGCCGGCGCCCGTGGTGGGCTCGTGGAAGACGAGCTCCTCGGCCGCCCGGCCGCCCAGCGCGTACGCCAGGGTGTCGATCATCTCGGCACGGGTCTGGGTGTACTTGTCCTCGGTGGGCAGCACCAGCGTGTGACCCAGCGAGCGGCTGCGCGACAGGATGGTCACCTTGTGCACCGGCGCGCTGTGCGGCAGCGCCCAGGCCACCAGGGCGTGGCCGCCCTCGTGGTACGCGGTGATCTTCTTCTCGTGGTCCGACATCACCCGGGTGCGCCGCTGCGGGCCGGCGACCACACGGTCGATCGACTCCTCCAGCGACTCGTTGGTGATGGCGCGCTTGTCCTGACGCGCGGTCAGCAGCGCGGCCTCGTTGATCACGTTGGCCAGGTCGGCGCCGGTGAAGCCCGGCGTACGCCGCGCCACCGCGTCCAGGTCCACGTCCGGCGTGAACGGCTTGCCCTTGCCGTGGACCCGCAGGATCGCCTTACGGCCGACCATGTCGGGGGTGTCCACCGCGATCTGGCGGTCGAAGCGGCCCGGGCGCAGCAGCGCCGGGTCGAGGATGTCGGGACGGTTGGTCGCGGCGATCATGATGACGCCGCCCTTCGCGTCGAAGCCGTCCATCTCGACCAGCAGCTGGTTCAGGGTCTGCTCGCGCTCGTCGTGACCGCCGCCCATGCCGGCGCCGCGGTGGCGGCCGACGGCGTCGATCTCGTCGACGAAGACGATCGCCGGAGCGTTCGCCTTCGCCTGCTCGAACAGGTCACGGACCCGCGAGGCGCCGACACCCACGAACATCTCGACGAAGTCGGAACCCGAGATCGAGTAGAACGGCACCCCGGCCTCGCCGGCGACGGCGCGGGCCAGCAGCGTCTTACCCGTTCCGGGCGGGCCGAACAGCAGCACACCCTTCGGGATCTTGGCGCCGAGCGCCTGGTACTTCGCCGGGTTCTGCAGGAAGTCCTTGATCTCGTGCAGCTCCTCGACGGCCTCGTCGGAGCCGGCCACGTCCGCGAAGGTGGTCTTCGGGGTGTCCTTGCTGACGAGCTTCGCCTTCGACTTGCCGAAGTTCAGCACCCGCGAGCCGCCGCCCTGCATCTGCGACATGAACAGCAGCAGCAGGATCACCAGTACGGCGATCGGCAGCAGGCTCACCAGCAGCGACAGGAACACCGACTCCTCGGTGACCTCGGTGTCGAACGGCCCGGAGATCTTGCCCGCGGCCTTGGCCGCGTTCACCTGGTTGAAGATCTCCAGCCCGGCGTCGGCCGGGTACTGGGCCTCGATCTTGTCAGTCTCGACGTCGTCGAACTTGGCTTTATTGGCCAGATCGATCCGGAGCGTCTGCTCCTTGTCCCGGATCTGCACTTCCTTGATCGCGTTCGGGCCAGCCTGGTTGAGCTGGGCGAGCGCGACCGAGGTGTCCACGGGCTGGTAGCTCGGGCCGCTGGTGAAGAGCTGGCTGAGCAGGATCGCGCCGATGGCCACGATGAAGATCCAGAAGATCGGCCGGCGGAAGAAACGCGTACGCTCCATGCTGTTACCGGACGCTTTTGTTCGCGCCCGTGTCCTCCTGATCGATAGAGGCGGTCAGCTCACCGGGCGCGGCCCGGTTAGTCGACGGTACACCGTAGAAACCTTCGGTTGGCTGATGCGTGGTCCCCATCGCACAACGTTCAGCGTTTTCTCAGCTCAGGTCCCCCGCATACGGGACAAATGACACCTGTGTTCGCTTACGGCTGAGGGGATGGTTTGGGGGGTGGGGACGGGGGCGCTCCGCGGGGTAGGGGTCGGGGGCGCTGGGCCGCCAAGAGCGGGCGGCCCTTTACGCGCCCCCGACCCCTACCCCGCTCCGCACGACACGTACAGAAAGCTCCACAAATTACGGATAAGCGACAGCGGTCACCGCATCACCCACGTACCCCGTAGACGGCTCCCGGGGAGAGCACGGTGGCTCGCTTGCGCCCTACGAGTAACGCCCCACATGACGGTCCTTCAAGACACGGGTGGGGACTGTGGGGCTAGGTAGTAGCCGAGTGTGGGGCGTAACTGACTTGGCAGAACATAGAAAACCCGCATGAACCCCACCCACCGCGACCACTCCTACCGGAGCGGAGCAGGGGGTGCCGCCGGAGTGAGCGTAAAAGGGCCGCCCGGTTTTGGCGGCCCCCAGCGAACCCGGCGGCACCCCCTGCGGAGCGCAACCACGCACGAAGCGCACGAAGCGCACGAATCAGCGCTGATAGACCTCAGGCTTGAGAATCCCCACGTACGGCACCTCGCGATACCGCTCCGAGTAGTCCAGCCCGTAGCCGACGACGAACTCCGTAGGAATGTCGAACCCGACGTACTTGACCGGCACCGGCACCTTGATCGCTTCAGGCTTCCGGAACAGAGCAACGACGTCGACCGACTTCGCCGAGCGCGACTCCAGGTACTTGAGCAGCCAGGAGAGGGTGAGGCCCGAGTCGACGATGTCCTCGACGACGATCACGTGCTTGCCGGCGATGTCGCGGTCGAGGTCCTTGAGGATGCGTACGACGCCGGAGGACGTGGTGCCCTGGCCGTAGGAGGAGACTGCCATGAACTCGAGTTCGACGGGGGGGCCGCCGATCTTGCCGAGTTCGCGGGAGAAGTCGGCCATGAACATGACCGCGCCCTTGAGGACGCATACGAGAAGCAGGCCGTCTACCGACGCGTAGTCGGCGGCGACCTGCTTGGCGAGCTCGGCGGTCTTACCGCGGAGTTCCTCTTCAGTGATGATCACACGGTCTATGTCCGCGTCGTACCAGCCCATGTGGTCAAGACTGCCGGATGAAGGGCCTCTGGCGCACGTCGGGGTCGGAATTGGTGACGATCATCCCGAGCTGGCCTGCGACGCCGGTGACCAGTAGGAACGCTAGTAGGAAGATGAACTGTCCCATGACGGCCTCACCGTTTCGGAGTGGTTTGGGGTGGTGCGCACCGGTGTGAATTAAGTGTCTCGTGTCCGGTTCGGGTGGGACAGTGGCAGGGATGCCAGGGTGCCTCGAATTTCTGCCATTCATCGAGTAGCGTGAGTCACATGTCGCTGTATCGGGTGGCCGTGCTGGGGTTGGACGAGATCGCGCCGTTCGAGCTCGGGGTGTTGTGCGAGGTGTTCGGGACCGATCGGAGCGCGGACGGGTTTCCGTCGTACGAGTTCGCGGTGTGCAGTCCGGACGGTGCGCCGATCCGTACGCGGTCGGGGTTCGGGATCGTGCCGGATGCGGATCTGGGGCCGCTGGCCACGGCTGATCTGGTGGCCGTGCCTGCTCATCCGCTGACGTCGGCGGTGCCGCCGGCGGCGGTGGAGGCGCTGGTGGCGGCCGCCGAGCGGGGCGCGTGGATCCTGTCGGTGTGTTCGGGGGCGTTCCTGCTGGGGCAGGCGGGGCTGCTGGACGGGCGGCGGTGCACGACGCACTGGAAGCACGCGGCGTTGCTGGCCGAGCGGTATCCGACGGCGCTGGTGTCGCCGAACGAGCTGTACGTGCAGGACGGGCGCGTGATCACCAGCGCGGGGACCGCGGCGGGGATCGACGCGTGCCTGCATCTGGTGCGGCAGGTGCAGGGGGCGGCGGTGGCGACGAAGCTGGCCCGGCGGATGGTGGTGCCGCCGCACCGGGCAGGCGGGCAGTCGCAGTTCATCGAGGCGCCGATCCCGGAGCAGGTGGACTGCGACACCCTGCAGCCGCTGCTGGAGTGGCTGGTCACGCACCTGGACGAGCCGCTGACCGTGGACGACCTCGCGGCGCGTACGCACATGGCCCCGCGCACTTTCGCGCGCCGGTTCCGGGCGGAGACCGGGGCGACGCCGCACGACTGGCTCACCCATCAGCGACTGCTGCTGGCCCGGCGGCTGCTGGAGGAGACCGACCTGAGCGTCGAGTCGGTGGCGACCCGCGCGGGCTTCGGCGACTCGGCGACGCTGCGCCACCACTTCCGCCGCCGCCTCGACACCACCCCGGCCGACTACCGCCACCTCTTCCGCAGCAGGTGAGACGAAGGAAGGGCACCTTCACAACGCTCCGCGTCGTAGAAGGTGCCCTTCCGAACATCACGACCCTGCTGGGCAGGGCTTACGGGGCGACCACCGGGATGCGGGTGCGCACGACCGTGGTGCCGGGGACTTCCGGGCTGGTCATGCTCGTGGTGATCCGGGCGTCGGAGGGCATGATGCCGCGCAACTGCACGGTGTACGACGCCACGCCGCCCGGGTGCCCGCCGGTGCTCTGGACGCGCAGGTCCGGACCCGGCTTCTCGGTGCGCAGCGTGCCCTTGCCGAGCGCGTTCTCGGCGCCGACCGCGAACACCTTCGCACCACTGGGCAGGTCCTTGGCGTCGTACGCGAACCGGATGTCCTCGTTCTCACCGGTGGCCAGCCAGACCTGGAAGCGCTGAGTGTCGGTGGTGCCGAAGCGGTTCACCCGCCATTCCACGACGATCCACTCCACGCCGCCGCCCTGGGCGGTCGCGACGCGCACCCCGTCGGCCTGCGAGCCGTCCATGTCGGCCCAGTACGGGGCCAGCACATTGTTGGGCCGGCCCGCGTCGGGAGCCCGCACGCCGTCGACGGCGGGCGGCTCGAAGCGGATGTCCTGGCTGGTGCCGCCGCCGACGACGAGGTAGCCGTTGGAGACCACGCCGATGCGGTGGTACGTCTGGCCGGCGTAGCCGAACCCGGGCACGTCGTAGGTGATCATCTCCTCGTCGCCGATCGGGTCGGGCGTGACGTCCAGCGGCTGCCACACCCGGTCGTCCAGCTTCGCGACGTCAGGGGTGCCCGGCTCGATGCCGCGCAGCGTGGTGTCATGGCTGACCTCACGCGGGCCGTCCACGGTGGCCCCGCCGTCGACGCCGGTGACGGCGAGCGCCGGGTCCAGGCGCGTGGTCAGGTCGACCGCCGCGTCGTCGAAGCCGGTGTTGGCGGCCGTCACCGTGCACTGCGCGGTGCGGGTCAGCGTCACCTTCTTCGCGGTGCAGGTGCTGGCCAGCGTCACCTGGCCCTGGGCGGGCTGGAAGGCGACCGGCAGGTGCAGCGCCGGGCCGCCCTCGGCCGGGGTCAGCCGGATCTCGCCGGACAGGTAGCCGTCGGCGGCCGAGCGGGAGTAGATCGTCACGGGCAGCGGCGCGGCTCCCCGGGCGGGCACGGTGACCGTCGGCGGGACGCTGATCGAGCTGTCCGCGGGTGCGGTGGCCGCGACGGCGTACGTGATGGTCCGGTCGGTCATGTTGCGCAGCGTGCGCACAGTGGACAGCCGGCCCGGCATGATCGGCGCGTTGATCGACGGCAGGTTGAGGTCGACGGCGCGCACCTCGTCGCCGGCCAGGGTCATCATGCGGGTGGCGGAGTCCGAGACGGTCAGGGTGACCTGGTCGGCGCGGTCCACAGCGATCCGGCCCGCGCCCATCTCGTGCGGCCCGGCCGGGGTCTCGCCGTCCTCCTTGACCACCTCGGTCACCGCCGTGGTCATCAGTGCCGACTTGAGCTCGCCCGGGGTCCAGTCCGGGTGCCGGGAGGCCAGCAGCGCGGCCGCGCCGGCCACGTGCGGCGACGACATGGACGTGCCGGCGATGGCCTGGAAAAGCTCACCGGCCGGGCCGCCCGCGGTGGCGTCCGGAGTCGGCGTGTGTCCCGCCAGGATCTGCACCCCCGGCGCGGTCACGTCGGGCTTGAGGGCGAGGCCGCCGGGGCCGCGGGAGGAGAACGCCGCCATCACGTCGCCGGTGCCCGGGTTGGCCTGCCCAGCCGTGATCGTCGCGGTGACGTCGGTGTTCGCGGCGAGGAACTCCAGCACCGCCGCGTCGGCCAGGTGCACCGTGGGCAGCCAGTGGTTGTCGGTCTCCACGTCCTGCAGGGTCGGGTTGTAGAGGATCATGCCGACGGCGCCGCCCTCGCGGACGTTCCAGCCCTTCTCGACCCGGGGGTTCACGCCGCGTTCGCAGACGACGATCTTGCCGGTGAACAGGCCCTTCTTCGCGGGCTTGGCGCAGCCCATGCCGCCCTTGTAGCCGGGCACGTCACCGGCCCGCACCACCGGGGCCGGCCCGGCGCCCGCGGTCAGCGAGGCCCCGTTCAGCAGCTTGGTCGCGGTCCCGGCCTGCAGGGTCAGGCCCGCGCTGAACTCACGCCGCTGGCTGGAGGCGGCCACCGTGGTCACCCACGGGGACAGGTGGTTGACCGTGCCGGCGTCCGGGCCCGAGTTGCCCGCCGAGGCGGCCACGAAGACCCCCGCCGCGTACGCGTCCAGGAAGGCCATCTCGACCGGGTCGCTGAACGGGTCGGTGCCGCCGGAGATGGAGAAGTTGACGACGTCGACGCCGTCGCGCACCGCCTGCGCCACCGCGGCCGCCGAGTCCGACGACATGCAGCCGTTCTCGCCGCAGACCTTGTAGACGCTGACCCACGAACCCGGCGAGACGCCGTGCACCGGGCCGCGCTCAACCCCGAAGACCTTCGCCGAGGCCAGCACGTTGCCCGCGGCCGTCGAGGCGGTGTGCGTGCCGTGCCCGTCGCTGTCGCGGGCCGACTTGTACGTCTCGTCCGGGAACGCCGACAGGTAGCCCTTCAGGAACGCCGCGCCGCCGATCAGCTTGTTGTTGCAGCGGAACACGTCCTTGGCGGGCGTCAGCGGGTTGTCGCCGAAGTCGCAGCGGCGCGCCGTGCCGTCCGTCTTGACCGGCGGGGCGGCGAGCACGCCCTGGTCGGCGAAGGACGGGTGCTCCGGCCACGCGCCGGTGTCCAGCACGCCGACCACGACGCCCTTGCCGGCCTGGCTGGTCGGCGCGCCGTTCGCGCCCGCGCCGCTCTGCAGCACGTCCGCGCCGATGAAGGAGCTGGACGAGTCGGTCAGCGGCTCGCGCAGCTCGTCGCGCTGCACCGCCACCACACCCTCGACGCCGAGCAGCTTCTTGACCTCGTTGGCCGGCAGCGTCAGCGCCACCCCGCCGTACACGGTGCGCAGCCGCTGGCCGACCTGCGCCGAGGGCAGCTTCGCGGCGAGGGCCGAGGTGAAGTCGTTTTCGCGCTGTTCCAGGTACTGCTCGTAGGCGCGTTCGGCGTCGCCGCCGCGCAGCCGGGTGCCGGTGGCCGCCGGGCTGGTCGCGGCCAGGCCCGGCACCCCGCCGGTGTAGCTGGCGACGGCGTCGTGGTCGAGTTTGACCAGCACCGGGATGCGCTCGCCGTCGGTGCGGTCGAGCAGGCTGCGGTCGGTCTTCGCGAGCCGGCTGGTGGGCGCCCGCCCGGCCGTGGCCCGGGACGCCGGTTGGAGTTTCTGCGGGCCGTTCGGCGCGGCCGCGCCGCTGCCCGCCGGTATCACCGCACCACCCGCCACCAGGGCGAGCCCGCAACTAATCCGGACAAAAGTCGCCATCTTCACAGTGGCGTCAACGAACGCGTGTAGGGCCTGGACATGACGCACCACCCCACGACCTGCCCCACCCACCCCTCGGCGGCGGCCCACACGCACCCCACCCCGACCCGCCCGAGCCCCGCCCACGGCGTCAAGATCGCTGCAGTTTCACGGAAACTGCAGCCATCACCGCCCGGATAACCGCAGTTTCCCTGAAACTGCAGCACCGAAGCGGCGCGGCGCGGGCGGTGCGGAGGCGGCCGGGTCGGGGGAGGTCAGTAGGCGGCGGCTTGGCCGTCGGCGCGGGGTTCGGAGCCGGCGACGTAGCCGCCGGGGATGCGCCAGATGGCCTGGCCCATGCCGAAGGTGCCGCGGTCGGTGGCGACGGTGACCTCGTGGCCGCGGGCGCGCAGGTCCTCGATCAGGGCCGGGTCGAACTCGGGCTCGACCTCGACCTGCCGCTCGGTGTGCCAGTACCAGCGCGGCCGGGTCAGCGCCTCCTGCGGGCCGAGGCCGTCGTCGACCGTCGCCAGCACCAGTTGCAGGTGGCCCTGCGGCTGCATGTGCCCGCCCATCACGCCGAACGGCCCCAGCGGCGCGCCGTCGCGGAACAGGAAGCCGGGGATGATCGTGTGGAACGGGCGCTTGCCGGGCGCGGCGACGTTCGGGTGGGCCGGGTCGAGGCTGAACCCGGCCCCGCGGTTCTGCAGCCCGAAGCCGTACTCCGGCAGCACGACGAACGAGCCGAAACTCTGGTAGGTCGACTGGATCAGGCTGACCATCATGCCGTCGGCGTCGGCCGCGGCCAGGTAGACGGTGCCGCCCTTCATCGGGTCCCCGGGCGGCGGGTCACCGGCCCGGTCCCCGATCAGCGCCCGCCGCGCGGCGAGATAGGCGGGATCGAGCAGGTCGGGCATCGGGTACGCGGCCGGATCGGCGACGTACGCGTGCGCGTCGGCGAAGCCGATCTTCATCGCCTCGATCTGCTCGTGCAGCCCGTGCCGCGGCAGCCCGTCGAGCAGCGCGAGCGCCTGCAGCGCGGCCACCCCCTGCCCGTTGGGCGGGATCTCGTACACGGTGTGCCCGCGATAGTCCGTGCTGACCGGCTCGACCCAGGTGCTGGTGTGCTCGGCCAGATCGGCGGCGGTGAGCAGGCCACCGGTGTCCGCCGCGTACGCCGCCAGCGCGTGCGCGATCTCGCCGCGGTAGAAGGAGTCGGCGTGGCTGCCGCCGATCAGCCGCAGCGCCCGGCCCGCGCCCGGGTTGCGGAACAGCTCGCCGACCCGCGGCGCGCGACCCTCAGGCGCGAACACGGCCGCCCAGTCGCGGCACTCGGGCTGCGCCAGCCCGCGGTGGATCTCCACCGACGCGGCCCAGCGCCGGGCGACCGTCGGCGACACCGTCCAGCCCTGCTCGGCGTAGTGCACCGCGTCGGCGAACAGCCGCTCGAACGGCAGCCGCCCGAACCGCGCGTGCAGGTCCTGCCAGCCCGCCGGCGCGCCCGGCACGGTCACCGGCAGCCAGCCGCGGGCCGGCGGGGCAAGCGCGGCCCGCGCCTGGCCCCCGCCGAGGGCGTCGTTGGGCGGGTGCGCGGCCGCGGTGAGCGCGGCCAGGCTCAGCGCCGCCGGGGCACGGCCCGAGGCGTTCAGCCCGTGCAGCTGCTTTCCGTCCCAGACCAGGGCGAACAGGTCGCCGCCGATGTCGTTGGAGCCGGGCTGCACCTGGGTCAGCGTGACCGCCGCCGCCACCGCCGCGTCGACCGCCGAACCGCCCTCACGCAGCATCGCCAGGCCCGCCTGGGCGGCGAGCGGCTGGCTGGTGGCCACCACTCCCTGGGGCGCGTACACCGCTTGTCGCATCCCTGGATCAAAACACGAGCCGCGGGGCGATATGGCTACGGGAGAGTAGGTTCTTACCTATGGCTCTCGTGGACTGGGATCTCGCCTCGACCACCGCCGCGCGGTTCGGCCCGACCGGACCGTCGGTCACCTACGAGCAGGCCACCGCGGTCGTGCGCGACCTGCGGCAGCTCGCCGACGAGGCGATAGGCCACGTCGCGGAGTACACGAAGATGATCCCGCAGGTCCCGGACGCGCCCGTGCGCGTGGTCGACCGGCGCACCTGGGCCGACGTCAACGTGCAGGGGCTCCGGACGGTGA
The DNA here is from genome assembly GCF_040648455.1 of Catellatospora sp. NPDC049133. Classification (NCBI taxonomy): domain Bacteria; kingdom Bacillati; phylum Actinomycetota; class Actinomycetes; order Micromonosporales; family Micromonosporaceae; genus Catellatospora; species Catellatospora sp. NPDC049133. The sequence goes on along the minus strand of NZ_JBEZDT010000033.1, from coordinate 28,499 downwards.
TCACGCCGCTGACGGACAAGCTGGAGGAGAAGGTCGGCTTCCTCGGCAACCTGGTCGGCGCGAAGGTCACCGGGGTGGAGGCCGGGGCGGTGCTGGGCTACCTGTCCGGCAAGGTCCTCGGCCAGTACGACGTCTTCGCCGCGCCGCCCGCCGAGCCCGGCCGCCCCGTGCAGGCGGGACAACTGCTGCTGGTCGCGCCGAACATCGTGGCCATGGAACGGCGGATCAAGGCCGACCCGCGCGACTTCCGGCTCTGGGTGTGCCTGCACGAGGTCACCCACCGGACCCAGTTCACGGCCGTGCCGTGGCTGCGCGGGCACTTCCTGGACGAGGTGCGGGCCTTCATCGAGGCCACCGAGCCGCCCACGGCCAACCTGCTCAGCCAGGCCTACCAGCAGTTCGGCGCGGCGATCAAGGCCGCTCGCGCGCCCGAGGGCACCCGCGGCGCGTCCCTGCTGGAGGCCGTGCAGACGCCCGAGCAGCGGGCCGTGCTCGACCGGCTGACCGCGGTGCTGACCCTGCTGGAGGGCCACGCCGAGGTCGTCATGGACGGCGTCGGACCGCGGGTCATCCCGACCGTCGCCACCATCCGCGCGGCGTTCGACCGCCGCCGCAACCCCGGCAACCCGGTCGAGCAGTACCTGCGCCGCCTGCTCGGCATCGACATCAAGATGCGGCAGTACGCCGAGGGCCGGGTCTTCGTGCAGTCGGTGCTGGACCGGGTCGGCATGGACGGCCTGAACCAGATCTGGACCTCCCCGCAGACCCTGCCGAGCCTGGACGAGATCGCCGACCCCGACGCGTGGGTGACCCGCGTCGTCACCGCCGACACCCGGGGATGAGGCTGGACCCCTCGGTCGCCGCGATCCGCACCGCGATCCGCCACACCCTGACCGCCCTCCCCACCCCGACCCCGCACGCCGCCCCCGCCGCCCCGCCTGCCGCAACTCTTGAGGAGTCGCGGCCTCAGGCGGGTCCGGATGGCACAAGTCTTGAAGAGTTGCGCCCGGGGGTAGGGGCCGGGGCGGGGCGGTTGGTCTTGGTGGCGTGTTCGGGTGGGGCGGATTCGTTGGCGCTGGCGTCGGGGGCGGTGTTCGTCGCGACGCGGTTGGGGTGGCGGGTGGGGCTGGTGACCGTCGATCATCAGTTGCAGGAGGGGTCTGCGGAGCGCGCCGGGCAGGTCGCGCGGTGGGCCCGGGAGCAGGGATTCGACCCGGTGGAGGTGGCGACGGTCGAGGTCGGGGAGGTCGGCGGGCCGGAGGCGGCGGCGCGGCAGGCGCGGTACGCGGCGCTGGCCGAGGCGGCCGGGCGGCTCGGTGCGGCGACGGTCCTGCTCGGACACACCCGGGACGACCAGGCCGAGACGGTGCTGCTGGCGCTGGCGCGCGGGGCCGGGCCGCGCGGGCTGGCCGGGATGCCGGCGCACCGGACGCACGCCGGGGCGCGGTTCAGCCGGCCGCTGTTGGACGTGCCGCGGGACGCGTGCCGAGCCGCATGTGCGGCGCAGGATCTGACGCCGTGGGAAGACCCGCACAACACCGATCCTTCGTACGCCCGAGCGCGGGTGCGGGCTGATGCGCTCCCCGCGCTGGTCACGGCTCTGGGCGAGGGCGTCGTGGCCAACCTGGCCCGGTCCGCCGCCCTGCTGGGCGCGGACGCCGACCTGCTCGACGAGCTGGCCGGGCAGGCCCTGGACCGCTGCCGTACGCCCGCGGGGCTGTCCGCCGAGGCGCTGGGCGAACTGCCCACGGCGCTGCGTACCCGCGTGCTGCACGGCTGGGCCGCGGAACTGGGCGCGCCCCGGGCGGCGCTGACCCACCGGCACGTCGCGGCCCTGGACGCGCTGGTCACGGCCTGGCGCGGGCAGGGCCCGACGCTGCTGCCCGGCGGAATCGCGGTCAGCCGCCGGGCAGGTGAACTGACCGGCGGCTGAGCCCTCAGCGGCAGCCGCACACCGCGATCGACGCGGCGATCTTGTCCAGGGCGTTCTGCGCCGTTTCCCGGTCGGTCGGCACGTTGTCGGCGAGCACCGCGAACGCCAGCAGCCGCCCGTCGGCCGTCTGCACCACCCCCGACAGCGAGTTGACGCCGTTGAGCGTGCCGCTCTTGGCCCGCACCACGCCGAAGCCCGACTTCGACTTGGCGAAGCGCAGCGTCATCGTGCCCGACCAGCCGGCCACAGGCAGTCCGTTGAAGAAGTCGGACAGATGCGAGTCGGTGCCGCCCGCGGCCTTGACGAGCAGGCCGGTCAGCACCTTCGGCGAGATCTTGTTCTTGGGGGACATGCCGGAGCCGTCCAGCAGGTCGCTCTGCGTGGCGTCGAGCCCGAGCTCGGTCACCACCTGCTCGATGGCGGCGGCGGCACCGGCGAACGACCCGGGCTGGCCCTTGGCCAGGGCGACCTGGTGGGCCAGCGCCTCGGCCAGGGTGTTGTCGCTCTCGGTCAGCATCTGCTCGACCTGGCGCAGCAGCGGCGCGGAACGGACGGAGCCCAGCTCGGCGCCCGGCGCGGGCGGCCCGGCCGCGGCCGCACTGGCCTGCGGTGACGGGGCCGTCGAACCGGTGGCCGTCGTGGTCGCGGGCGCCTTGCCCTTGGCGCTGCCGGTCAGCCCGAGCAGCTTCGCGAAGGCGTCACCGGCGGCCCGCTCGGGGTCGTTGTACCGGTTGAACGGCATCACCCGGTCCTTGATGTCGGTGCGCGCACCGTTGATCATCACCGCGGTGATCCGGGAGACGTTGCCCTCGCCCAGGGTGTCGCTCGGCCAGTCCGGCGACGCGTTCGGCCCGGAGTACAGGCTGCCGTCGGTGATCACCTTGGTGATCGGGGTGTCCCCCATCGCCTTCTTGACCTGCGCCGCGAGATCGTCGAGCTGGGCCGCGCCCTCGTAGAACTTCTTGGCGGTCACGCCGAGCGTGGCGTCGCCCGCGCCGATCAGCACGACCTCGCCGGGGTTCGGCCCGGCCACCACCCGGGTGGTGATCCGGTAGTCGGGGCCGCGCGTGATGAGCACGGCAGCCGCCGTGACCAGCTTCGTGTTCGACGCTGGAGTGATCATCTCGGTCGGGGCGCGCTCGTAGAGCACCTCGCCCGTGGTGACATCGACCACCGAGGCGCTGACGCTGCTGCCCAGCGGGGAGCTGATCACCAGCGGGTCCAGCACCTTCTTGAGCGCGGCGGCGTCCGGCAGCGGAGCGTCGGCCAGGGCCGCCAGCACCGGCGCGACCGCAGGTTCGGCGGGCGGGGCCGCGCTGGGCGACTGCCAGTCGGGAGAGGCCAGCAGGTCCGACATCAGGCCAGGCTTGAACACGGCGATCCCGCCCAGCCCCGCGCCGAGCGCGACCACCAGCGTCAGCACCGTGATGAGCACGCCCTTGCGGTGCTTGCGCGGCTTGCCGCCCTTCGGCGCGGTGGGCTCGGGTGCGGTCTGCCCGGCGGGTCGGCCGTACTCACCGGGACGGGTGGGCCCGCCCGCGCCGAACGCCGCTTCCGGACCCTGCGGGACCTGGGCAGCTCCGTACTGGCCCTGCGGCATTTGCGCCGAGCCGTAGCCGGCCTGTGCCTGCGGGGCCGAGCCGTACTGGCCCTGCGGCGAGCCGTAACCGGGCCCCGGCTGAGCCTGCGGGACCTGCGCGGAGCCGTACTGGCCCTGTGGAACCTGCGCGGCGCCCTGACCGGAACCCGACTGCCCCTGCGGCACCTGCGCGGAGCCGTATCCGGCCTGCGCCTGCGGGGCCGAGCCGTACTGGCCCTGCGGGACCTGCGCCGAACCGTAGCCGGGCGAAGCCTGGCCCTGCTGGCTGCCGTAGACCTGTGGACGCGCGGAGCCGTAAGCCTGTGGATTACCCGGCTGCGTGTCCTGTGGACGGCCGCCGTAGGGCTGGCGGTCCTGGGGAGAGCTGTGCACATCCTGTGGATAAGCACCCGGTCGGGGGCTTGCGCTCTGTGGATAAGCCGGTGGATACCCGCTGCTTCCCTGGTCCGGGGCCTGTGGATAACCGGTGTGGAGCTGCCACACCCACTCCTGCCCGTTCCACACCCACTCGCCCGGCGGGCCGGACGGCGAACCCGCGGCATCTCCGGGTTCGGCACCGTAGTGTGAACCTTGCCTCCCCAAAGCGGCCCTCCTCCGATGCCCCGAACCAGCCAGGCGAGACTAACTAAAATTCGCCAACGTCGGCGAACTAACAGGCCAATGGGAGTGTGAAATGGATTTCGACGTCACGGTTGAGATCCCTAAGGGGCAGCGCAACAAGTACGAGGTCGACCACGAAACCGGGCGGATCCGGCTGGATCGCACCCTCTTCACCTCCACCCAGTACCCCGCCGACTACGGGTTCATCGAGAACACCCTCGGCGAGGACGGCGACCCGCTCGACGCCCTGGTGCTGGTCCAGGAGCCGACCTTCCCCGGCTGCCTGATCAAGTGCCGCGCCATCGGCATGTTCCGCATGCGCGACGAGAAGGGCGGCGACGACAAGGTCCTCTGCGTGCCGGCCGACGACCCGCGCCTGGAGCACCTGCGTGACATCCATCACGTGGCCGAGTTCGACCGGCTGGAGATCCAGCACTTCTTCGAGGTCTACAAGGACCTGGAGCCCGGCAAGAGCGTCGAGGGCGCGACCTGGGTCGGCCGCACCGAGGCCGAGGCCGAGATCGTGCGCTCTTACGAGCGTGCCAAGGAGAACGGCGGCCACTGAGGCCGGACATGTCGAAGGGGCGCGGCGGAGGATTCCTCCGGCCGCGCCCCTTCGTCTTGCGCGGGACCCGCTAGAACGCGGGCAGCTCGGCAAGCTGGACCAGACGCGAGCCGCGGCGGGTGATGAGGCGGCCGCGGCCGGGCGGCATGCGGTCGTACTTCATCCGGCTGCCGAACGGCGCGCTGACGATGTTCTCGGCGGAGAGCATCAGGTAAGGCGCGTTGGCTGCGGCCAGGCGGGAGAGAGCTGCGTCGTAGCTGGACCGGTTGCCGCCCCAGTTCGCGTTGGCCGCCGCGATCAGGTGCAGGCCGACGTCGCGGGCCTGGAACAGGAAGTCGGCCAGCGGCTCGATCGGATGGCCGCCACCGGACACGACCACGTCGTAGTCGTCGATGATGAGGAAGAATTCGCCGCGCCCGGCCAGCCAGGGCCGCAGCGGCATGTCCTGCGGGCGGGTGCCGTCCGGCGGCCGACGCTCCTCCATCTTGACCCGGATCGCCTCGACGTAGTCGCGGATCTGGGACAGGTTGCTGATGTACGCGAGCTGGTGTTCGGTGGTCACCGCCCCGAGCAGGCTGCGCCGCGGGTCGATGATGATCATCTTGGCCTGGTCGGGGGTGTACCGCTGGGTGATCGTGCGGGCGATCTGGCGCAGCAGCGTCGACTTGCCGCTCTCGCTCTCGCCGAACGCGGTGAGGTGCACGTCGGCGTAGAAGTCGACGACGGCCGGGGTGAGGTCGTCGGCAATGCCGATGGGCAGCGACCAGTCGCCGCCGGTCTCCAGGCTCATCCGCTCGTACGCGTACACGCTGGGCAGCATGCGCACCCGCGGTGCGGGCATGCCGTCCCAGTGCTTGGCGATGTGCCGGATCAGGTCGTCGCGGTGGCCGAGGGCGTCCACGTCGGGGCGCAGCGCGAGGGTGAACAGGCCGTCGGGGGTGAGGCCGAAGCCGGGGCGCTGCGGCACCTGCGGCGCGATCTTGCGTACCCGGCAGATGGTGTCGCCGGGGTCGCCCAGCCGCAGCTCGATCTTGCTGCCGAACTGGTCCTGGATGTTGGCCCGGAAGTCGCGCCAGCGCAGCGACGTCGCCACGACGTGCACGCCGTAGGCCAGACCGCGGGTCGCGAAGTCGGTGATGACCGGGTCGAGGTCCTCGTAGTTCTCCTTGAGCGTGCTCCAGCCGTCGACGACCAGGAACACGTCGCCGTACGGGTCGTCGGTGAACCGCCCCGCCGCGCGCAGCCGCCGGTAGGCGGCCATGGACTCGATGCCCTGCTCGGCGAAGCGGGTCTCGCGCATGTTGAGCAGCTGCGCGACCTCGCTGACGGTGCGCCGGACCATCAGCGCGTCCTGCCGGCCCGCCACGCCGCCGACGTGCGGCAGGTCGCGCAGCGCGCCGAGCGAGCCGCCGCCGAAGTCGAGGCAGTAGATCTGCGCCTCCTGCGGCGTGTGCGTCAGCGCAAGACCGGTGATCAGCGTGCGCAGCAGCGTGGACTTGCCGCTCTGGCCCGCGCCGACGATCGCGACGTGCCCGGCCGCGCCGTCGGCCAGCCGCAGCCACTGCAGGTCGCGCAGCTGCTGGGCGGGCTTGTCGACGATGGCGACCGGCACCCGCAGCGCGCCGCGCAGATCCGGGTTGGCGACCGTCAGGCCGCGCCCCTCGACCAGGCCGAGCTGACCGAAGGCGAGGTCGAGCGGGTCGGACACGTCCAGCGGCGGCAGCCAGACCTGGTGCGCGGGCGGGCCCTGGCCGACCATGCGCTCGATCATGACGTCCATCAGGCTCTCGCCCGGCTTGACGTCCCAGTTGACCTCGGGCTCGGCGTCCTTCGGGCGCTGCGGCACGGGCACGAAGTGGTTGCTGAAGTCGTAGACGATGTCGCGGCCGTCGACCCGGCGCGCGGCCTTGCCCTCGCCCGCCTTCTTGAACGAGCCGGACACGTACGCGCCCTTGAACCGCTGCAGCGGCTCCGAGCCGAACTTCAGGTAACCGTGGCCGGGGGCCTTGGGCAGGTCGTACGCGTCGCCGACGCCGAGCACCGCCCGCGACTCCATCGCGGAGAAGGTGCGCAGACCGATCCGGTACGACAGGTGCGTGTCCAGGCCGCGCAGCCGGCCCTCCTCCAGGCGCTGGCTGGCCAGCAGCAGGTGGATGCCGATGGAGCGGCCGACCCGGCCGATCTGCACGAAGATGTCGATGAAGTCGGGGTTGGCGGTCAGCAGCTCGGAGAACTCGTCGCAGACGATGAACAGCGACGCCAGCGGGGCGATCGCCGCGCCGCCGGCGCGGGCCTTCTCGTAGTCCTTGAGATTGGCGAAGTTGCCCGCGGCTCGCAGCAGCTCCTGGCGGCGCAGCACCTCGCCGGTGATCGCGTCGCCCATGCGGTTGACCAGGTGGCTCTCGCCCTCCAGGTTGGTGATGACCGCGGAGGTGTGCGGCAGCCGGTCCAGCGAGGCGAACGTCGCGCCGCCCTTGAAGTCGACCAGCACGAAGTTGAGCTGCTCCGACGAGTGCGTGGCGGCCAGGCCGAGCACCAGGGTGCGCAGCAGCTCCGACTTGCCGGAGCCGGTCGCGCCGACGAGCAGGCCGTGCGGGCCCATGCCGTCCTGCGCGGACTCCTTGATGTCCAGCTCGACCGGGGAGCCGTCCGGGCCGACGCCCAGCGGCACCCGCAGCATGTTGCGGCTCGCGCGGGGCGACCAGCCGTACGCCACGTCGAAGCGCTCCGGATCGGGGATGCCGAGCAGGTCGGCCAGGCCCTTCTCGCTCGTCATCGCGTTGCTGCTGGTGATCGTCGTGGCGGACAGGCGCAGCGGGGCCAGCCGGCGGGCCAGCGCCTCGGCCTCCACGACGCTGAGCCGGTCGGCGATGCCCACCTCGGCGACCGAGGCCGCGGTCACGGTGTGCAGCGCCCGCTCCCGGCCGCGCACCTCCAGGGTCAGCATGCCGCGCTCCAGCAGGCGCGGCGGCGGGGTGTCGAGGTCGAGGATGGTCATGCCGGACAGGCCCTCGGGCACGGCGAGCTGCCCCGCCCCGGCCATGTCCGCGCCGTCGAGCACGACGACCACGTGCGGCGCGCCCTCGCCCGCGCCGAACCGCGGTCGGCCCGCCAGCACCTCGGCCAGCATGCCCTCCATCTCCTGGGCGGAGGTGGCGAACAGCCGGGCCGGGCCGAGCGCGTCCACCCGGCTCGGGTGCTGGTGGTGCGGCAGCCACTTGGCCCAGTCCCACGCCTCACGGCGGTAGGAGGAGCCGCAGATCGCGATGATCAGGTCGTCGGGCGCGTGGAACACGGCCAGCTGTGCGAGCATCGCGCGGGTCAGCCCGTGCACGTCGCCGCCGTCGCGGTGATCGCCGGCGAAACCGCTGGTGGCCGTGTTGCTGGTGTACATGCCGTCGTTGCGCGGGGCGGTGCCGTCGCCGCGCAGGAACACCCGCCCGAAGCCGCGCATGGACAGCGCCACCGGCAGGTCGGGGACCACGGAGTACGCGTCCAGGAAGCGCCGCAGCGCCCCGGCCGTCATCGGCTCCAGCTCCTCCAGCGGGCGGGTCTCCGGCGGCAGCAGGGGTGTGGCCAGCGACTGCGGGCCGAGACCCACGCGCACGATGCCGAAGTCGGGGTCGTGCGAGCGGCGTTCCCAGAGCCGGAAACTGTCCACGGTGGACCAGAGCCGCTGCGGGTCGGGATGGCGGTAGAAAAGGCCGGTGCGCTGCTGCTGCACGGCCTGGCGGGCGCGACGGCGCAGCCCGGCCAGGTGACGCAGGTATTCCCGGCGGGCCGCCATCATCTCGGCCTTCTTCGGCTGGCCCGCGCCGTTCATCAGACTCGCGGCGATCATGCCGAGGCTGGACACGCCCATCATGCCACCGGCCAGATAGGACATCTTGTCGCCGTTGCCGCGGCCGACCATCATCGCCATGCCCAGGCCGCTGCCCAGCATCGGCAGGATCATCATGGCCTGCTGCCAGCGCCCGCCCGCGGCCTGCGGAATCTCCGGCGGCGCGTCGATGACGAGTTCCCCGACCGGAATCTCGGGCGCGGGACGCCTAGGTGCGCGCTTGACGATGACCGTACCCATTGCGACGCCCTCCCCAAGACGGCCGGCGGAGTCATGGCGTGCCCGCACGACGCCCGCCATGCTAGGCCATGGCACGTTCGCGCGCCCGTGCGCGGGAACGGCGCGGGATGACGCATCACCGCCGAACGTGGTAGACGTACCGGGTGAGCTACCCCGCCGCCACGACCGCATCCCCGACCGGCCTTGCCCGGATCACGCTGCACACGCCGCAGCGCCGCGTCGATGTGGCGCTGCCTGAGCAGGTGACCGTCGTGGATCTGCTGCCGGATCTGCTGCGCCACGCCGGAGTCGGCCTCGCCGACGACGGCGAGCAGCACGGCGGCTGGGTGCTCCGCCGCACCGACGGCAGCCCGCTGACCGAGACCATGTCGCTGCAGCAGCAGTCGGTCCGCGACGGTGAGATCCTGCACCTGGTGCCGTCACAGGAACAGTGGCCGGAGCTGGAGTACGACGATGTCGTCGAGGCGATCGCCGAGGGCGCGCGCCGCCGCGGCACGGTGTGGAGCCCCGCGGCGACCCGCATGGCGACCCTGGTCGGCGCGGGCGTGCTGCTGGTGGCGGGCGTGCTGGCACTGGTGCACGGCGGTCCGCAGTGGACGCCGGGCGGTTACCTCGCGCTGACCGTGGCGGTGCTGCTGCTGGTCGGTGGCGTGCTGGCGTCCCGGGCCTACGGGGACGGCGTCACCGGCAGCGCCCTGGCCGGCTTCGCGCTGCCGTACGCCTTCGCCGGTGGCGCGCTGGTGCTCGGCGGAGCGGACGGCGCGGGAGCCCCCGGGCTGCCCTCCTGGCTCGGCGAGGCGCAGCTGCTGGTCGGCTGCGTGGCGGTGCTGCTGTTCGCGATGCTCGGCGCGGCGGGCGTGGGCCACGGGCTGCGCGTGTTCACCGCGGGCGGCACGGCCGGCCTGCTCGGCGCGCTGACCGCCCTGCTGGCCGGACTCGGCGCGGCCGGGGCGGCCGCCGTCCTGGTCAGCGCCCTGGTCTGCGGTATCGGCCTGGTGCCGGTGCTGGCCATCCGGTTCGGCAAGGTGCCGGTGCCCTCGGTGACCCCGCCGCGCCCGGCCGACGGCGAGAACGCCTTCGCGACGGTCCCCGCGGCCCGCGGCGCGGCCACGGACCTGCCCGACCGCTCCCGTGTCTTCGCCGCCGTGGCCCGCTCGGAGGAGCTGCTCACCGGCATGCTGATCGGGTACGCCGTGCTGATGGCGGCGGCCGGCCTGATCCTGGTCACCTCCGGCGGCACCGCGGGCCGGGTGCTCGTCGCGGTGTGCGCGACCGCGCTGCTGCTGCGCTCGCGCCTGTTCGTGACGGTGCGCCAGCGGGTGCCGCTGGTCGCCGCGGGCCTGTTCGGCCACCTGCTCCTGCTGGGCGCGGCCGTGTGGCTGTCCGACGGCAGCGGCCGCGCGTTCTTCGCGGTCGGCGCCGTGGCGCTGGCCATGATCATCGTGCTGGCCGGGCAGACCTGGTCCCGCAAGGCCCCCTCGCCGTACGTCGGCCGGGCCGCGGACCTGTTCGATCTGCTGGTCGTCGTGTCGGTGGTGCCGGTGGCGGCCTGGGTGCTCGGCCTGTACGGGATGATCCAGGGCTGGGCGGCCTGACCGCACGCGGCACCAGCAAGACGGGCGGCAATTCTTTCTCCGCGCGGGAACCCGTGTGAGAATGGCGGAACTGTGCCCAGATTCCGGACGCCCCGACTGGTCAGCGCCGTGCCGCGGAGAGATGCGACGGCGCTGCTACGTGTCGTGGGGGCACTGGCCCTGGCGGCCCTGGGCAGCATCGCCGCCACCACGCCGCAGGACCCGCCCGCGCCAGATGTCGCGGAGGTGCGGGCCGCCGCAGCCGAGCAGCGGGCGTCCCGCGCCGGCACCGCGGACGACCAGTGGCAGCTGAGCACGCTTCGCGCCACGCGGGCCTGGCAGCTGTCCGACGGCGCGAACACCACCGTCGCGGTGGTCGACTCCGGCGTCGGTGAGCATCCCGACCTGACCGGACAGGTGCTCACCGGACTGGACCTGGTGGACAGCTCCGGCGACGGCCGGGACGACCCGGTCGGCCACGGCACCACCGTCGCCGCGCTGATCGCGGGCCGCGTCGACGACGGCCGCGGGGTCGTGGGCCTCGCGCCGAAGGCGAAGATCCTGCCGGTGCGCGTGCTCGACGAGGGCAACAAGTACGACGACGCCCGGGTCGTCGCCGAGGGTGTGCGGTGGGCCGTCGACCACGGCGCGGACGTGATCAACCTGTCCCTGGGCGGCGGCTCCGCCAGCGACGCGCTCGCCGAGGCCATCGACTACGCGTTCGACAAGGACGTCGTCGTGGTCGCCTGCGTCGGCAACGTGAGCACCGGCGGACCCACCGAGATCTGGTATCCGGCCCGGGAGCCGGGCGTGCTCGCCGTCACCGCGATCGCCCCCGGCGACCAGCACCGGCTCTGGCAGGGCTCGCTCACCGGCGCGGAGGCCGTACTGTCCGCACCCGGCACCGACCTGGTCGGCGCACGGCCCGGGGGCTACTGGAAGGTGCAGGGCACCAGTTTCGCCGCGCCGCTGGTCTCCGCGACCGCGGCGCTGGTGCGCTCGCGCTGGCCGGACATGCCCGCCGCCGAGGTGGTGCAGCGCCTGATCAAGACCGCGCAGGACCTCGGGCCGGCCGGGCGCGACGACAGCTTCGGCTTCGGCCTGGTCGACCCGGTCGCCGCGCTCACCGCCGAGGTGGCTCCGGTCCGGACGAACTCGCTGGACAACGCGCCGCCGCCGGGCAAGGCGGGCTTCGGCACCGCCCCGGCCCAGGCCGACGAAACTCCCTCACCGGTCACGTCGCCGTCCGCCACCGCGGAGGCACTGCCCCGCCGCGAACGCGGTGGGCTGAACCTCGCGCTGGTCGGGGTCGTCGCCCTCGCGGGCGGCGCGATCACCGCACTGCGCCGCGCCGATCTACGGTCGAGCCGGCTGCCCGACGACCGCTGAGGCTCAGGCGCACTTGCCGGTGCCGACCTCACCCGTACGGTTGCGGCCCATCAGCGCGATCGTCGACGCCTCCTCGGCGGTGACCGCGTAGCCGACGTTCGGGTCGTCGGCGGCCGCCGCGAAGATCACGCCGAGCACGGTGCCGTCCTTCGCGACCAGCGGGCCGCCCGAGTTGCCGCTGCGCACCAGACCCCGGATGGTGTACACCTCGCGGGTGACGGTGCCGTCCTCGTAGATGTCCGGGCCGGTGATGTCGCCGACGTCCCGCACCCGGGCGGACTGCGCGTTGTACGGCCCGTCCAGCGGGAAGCCCAGCACGATCGCGTCCGCGCCGGACTTGGCGGGCGAGTTCGCGAAGCGCATCACCGGCGCCTTCAACGACGGCACGTGGATCACGGCGAGGTCGCGCTCCGGGTCGTACACGACGACCTTGCCGGACAGCCGGGCCCCGTTCAGCTCGATCCGGATCGACTTCGTGCCCGCCACCACGTGCGCGTTGGTCATCACGTGCTCGTCGGCGAACACGAAACCCGAGCCCTCGATGCGGCGGCTGCAACTCGGCGCGCTGCCGAGCACCTTCACCACCGACTTCTTCGCGTTCAGCACGACCTGCGACCCGGCCAGCTTCGGATCCGGTTCGGGCACCTCCTTGACCTGGGTCGGCACCAGGTCGCCGAACACCTCGGGGAAGCCGTTCGTGTCGACCGTTTCCCGTAGCGCCTCGGTCAGCGTCTTCGCCTCGCCCGGCATCACCGAGTCGATCGCCGCCAGCAGGCTGCTGTTGCGCACCGCCTTGGCCAGCCAGGGCTGCGCGGCGTCGCTCAGCGGCACCGCGACCAGCCAGGCCACGAGCGACACGGCGAGCACCGAGACCACCGCGCCGCCCAGGTCGTCGACGGTCTGCCCGGCCCGGTTGGTGATGGCCCGCCGGAGCTTGCCGCCACCCCAGCCGGCCAGCGACTGGCCCAGCACGGCCAGGCCGAACACCGCGATGAGCGACACCACGAGCTTCAGCACCGGGTCGGTGAGCAGCCCGGCCAGCAGCGGGCCGAGCTGGAGGCCGATCAGGGCGCCCCCGAAGAACCCGATGAACGAGAGCACGCCCACCACGAAGCCCTGCCGGTAGCCGCTCACACCGAAGAGCAGCAGCAGCAGGATCAGGACACCGTCGACGACCGACATCGGTTCAGCCTACGGAAGGGACATCGGCGGTGCCACTAAGCGTGGCGGGCGGGGTGGGCAGGGCCTCGATGCGATCGGTGGGCCAGGGTCGCGCCCAGCCGCCGAGTTCGAGCAGGGTGGACAGCACCCCTGCGGTGAACCCCCAGACGAGCATGCCGCGCGCCTGGAACGCCGGGCCGATCCACCCGCTGGAGTGGCGCACCCGCAGCCTGTGGGCCGGATCGGCGAGTTCGGCCAGCGGCAGCCGCGCCACGTGCGCCACCTCGCGCGGATCGTGCGCGCCGACCGGGTGCGGCGCGTGCCACCAGGCGAGTACGGGAGTGACCAGGAAATCCGTCACCGGGATCCACAGCGTGGGCAGCTGCGCCAGCACGGTGACGCTGGCCGGGTCCAGCCCGACCTCCTCGTTCGCCTCGCGCAGCGCGGTCGCGGTCAGGTCGGCGTCCTCGGGCTCCACGGCGCCGCCGGGGAAGGCCGGCTGACCCGCGTGATTGCGCAGCGTCGCACTGCGCTGCATGATCAGCACATCCGGGCCCTGCTCGCCCTCGGCCAGCAGGATGAGCACGGCGGCGGGCCGACCGCCCTCGTCGGGCGTCGGGATGCGGGTGAAGTCCACGGCACGCGCGGCACGCACCCGGGTCAGCAGCGGCTCGAACCACGCCGGCACCTGCCCGGTGACCACCTCGGTCATGCGTTCTCCTCGCTACGCTCGTCGGCGGCATGTCCGAGCCTGCCGATTCGCTCGCGAAGCTCGCTCATGCCTTTTCCTCGCTGCTTTGCGGTGCCCTCAATCCCGCTGAACCGCTCACCAGACCCGCCCATTCCGTCTCCACTCGGCACGTTCACGTGCGGCCGAAGTGCTGCTCGATCAGTTGGGCCAGGGTCTGCTCGGTCAGCGCCACGTCGCGGTAGACGATCGCCCGGCCGTCGGCGGTCACGAACAGGGTGAGCGGCAGGGCCAGCTCGCCGGCGGCGGCCTTGAGCGCTCCGGAGCGGTCGTACACGCTCGGCAGGCTCACCTTCAGCTCGTCGGCGAGCCAGGCCGCAGCGTCGCGGGAATCCTCGGTGACGACGCCGAGCACCGGCACCCGGCCGCCGTCGGCCAGCCGCTGGAACGCGGGCAGCTCCTGGCGGCACGGTGTGCACCAGGATGCCCACATGTTGATCACGAGAGGTCCGCGCAGCGCGGACAGGCGCACGGGCGGGCCGCCGGCCATGCACTCCAGGGCCAGGTCGGGCAGCGTGATCGTCCGGACGTCCCGGCGGGCCGGGCCGGTGCCGGGCACGCCGCTCGGCTTCGCGGCGGCGCTGGTCGGCAAGGTGGCGATCGGACCCTCGGGGCCGGTCGTCGGCACGTCCCTGCCCTGGATGGCCGAGGACGACGGGGCTGCCGCGGGCGGCGAGGCAGCGGACGGCGACGGACCCGTGCGCGGCGGCGACGTCGGCTGGGCGCTCGCGCCTCCGGTGAACGGGGTGCAGGCCGCGAACGGCCGCGGAACGGCCTCGTCCGGCCCGGCCTCACCAGGCCCGGTACACCCCGCCAGCAGCAGCATCGCCGCGATGGCCGTCAGCGCGCTCTTTCGGGGAAAGTGCGGTTCACGGAAGGCCGACAGGCGCAGTTTCCCGGAAAGTGCGGTGGGTCGGTGACCGGGGCGGCGCCCGGGTCGGGGATGCCGGGTCATGCGCCGACTCCGGCGAGGGCGGCGATCTCCGCGGTACGCGGACCCTTGAGCAGCTTGACCGCCTCGGCGGGATCGACCGGGCCGATGCCGTACGACGGGCACATCCGGGCCAGCGGGCACGCGCCGCAGGCGGGTTTGCGGGCGTGGCACACCCGGCGGCCGTGGAAGATCACCCGGTGCGACAGCATCGTCCAGTCGCGCTTCTCGACCAGGGCGCCGACCGCGTGCTCGATCTTGACGGGATCCGTCTCCTCGGTCCACGCCCAGCGGTTCACCAGCCGCTGGAAGTGGGTGTCCACGGTGATGCCCGGAACACCGAACGCGTTGCCGAGGACCACGTTGGCCGTCTTGCGGCCGATGCCGGGCAGCGTCACCAGGTCGGCCAGCTTACGTGGCACCTCGCCGCCGAAGCGGTCGACGAGTTGCTGACCGAGGCCCATCAAGGAGGCCGTCTTGTTCCGGAAGAAGCCGGTCGGGCGGAGCATCTCCTCCAGCTCGGTCCGGTCCGCCCCGGCGTAGTCGGCCGCGCTGCGGTACTTCGCGAACAGGGCCGGGGTGGTCAGGTTGACCCGTACGTCGGTGGTCTGCGCCGACAGGATGGTGGCGACGGCCAGCTCCAGCGGATTGGTGAAGTCCAGCTCGCAGTGCGCGTCCGGATGGATGACGGCGAGTTCGCGCGCCATCCGCCGGACCCGGCGCTTGCGCGCCAGGTCGGTCTCGCCCGTCACCGTAACCACGGCAGAGAGCCTACGTCGCGGGTGCGGCGATCGCCCCGTCCGCGCTCAGCACCGCGCCGCTCTTGGCGAAGTCTTCCTTGGTCATCTGAGTGATCAGGCCGAGCGCGCGGTCCTTGGTGTCGGGCACCGGGATGCCGTGCGCGCCGCTGAAGATCGTGGAGTGGAACTGTCCGGAGACGAAGCTGCCGTCCGGGTTCAGGGTCACCTTCAGCACGCCGCCCCAGCCCAGTCGGCCCTCACTGCGCAGCTGGCCGCCGCCGGCGAAGTTGCCCAGGCTGTACGCGATCAGCCGGCCCTTGTAGAACTCCATGCCGCGCACCACGTGCGGCCCGTGCCCGATGATCAGGTCGGCGCCCGCGTCGATCACGGCGCGGGAGAACGCGTGCGGATTGCCCCGGTTCTCGCCCAGGAAGTTCTCGGTGCCCGGCCGGACGTGGCTCCTGTCCGCGCCCTCGGCGCCCATGTGCACCTGCACCACGACCAGATCGGCCTGCTCGGCCGCCTTCGCCACGACCTTCTTGGCGGAGGTCAGGTTGAGCAGGCTGTTGTTCCCCGCGTACGACGAGAAGCCCAGCACCGCGACCTTCACGCCCTTGACGTCGACGACCGTGATCTGGTTCGTGGCACCGGTGTGCTTGAGCCCGGCCGCGTCCAGCGCCCGCTGGGTGTTGGTGAAGCCCGCCGAGCCGAAGTCACGGCTGTGGTTGTTGGCCGTGTTGAGCAGGTCGAATCCCGCGTCCACGAGGTGCTTGGCGTAGGACGGCGGCACCCGGAACTGGTGGCAGTTGACCGGCTCGCCCGGCTTGGGCGCCGGGCACTTTCCGGTGCCGGTCTCGTCCGTGATCGGCTGCTCCAGGTTGCCCATCACCAGGTCCGCCGGCAGCAACGGCTTGATCTTGTCGAAGTAGCCCTTGCCGCCGTTCGGCGGAAGATCCTGCGGCGCGTCGCCCATGATGATGTCGCCGGTCGCGGACATACTGATGGCGTTGGCCGCCGGGTCGGCGGTGGGCTCGACCGGTGCCTCCGTCGGCGTGACGGCGGTGCCCTCGGGCGCGTGCCACTGCGCCGAGACCGCGTCGGCCGGCGAGGTGAGGGCGGAGAAGCCCAGACCGGCGACTGTGACAAGGAGCACGATCGCGCCCGCGGCGGAGACCCCCGGGCGTGCGCGAAGCGATCCGAACACCCGGTCCATGGTGGAACGGGACGGCGTTTGCGCGGACGATGCGGGGGTATCGGGGCGGCTCAGGGGGTGTATGGACATCGCCGGGCACTCTACCCGCCCGGTGCCACGACCGGCACCGGCCGAGGTCGCAGGATTACGGGGGTTGGCGTCCGGTTGCCACCTGCGTGCGCCTAGACTGACCTCGCGCGGCGTACGTGTAGCGACGAGTTAATCCACGGTATGCCCACGATCCGCGTCGATGGAGGTAGGCGATGGACGAGGTGCTGGCTCGGAGCGGGATCTTCCAGGGTGTCGACCCGGAGGCCGCCGAGGCACTTGCTCGTGAGATGGAAACGATCGAGATCCGCAAGGGCGAGATCGTGTTCAACGAGGGTGAGCCTGGAGACAGCCTCTATATCGTACTCTCCGGCAAGATCAAGTTGGGCCGACGCGCCGCCGACGGCCGGCAGAACCTCGTCTCCGTGATGGGGCCGTCGGACATGCTCGGCGAGCTGTCCCTGTTCGACCCCGGTCCGCGCACCGCCACCGCCACCGCGGTGACCGACGTGCGCCTGGCGCGGCTGCGCAAGCAGGCCCTGCGCCCGTGGCTGAACAACCGGCCCGAGATCGCCGAGCAGCTGCTGCGGGTGCTCGCCCGCCGCCTGCGTCGGACCAACGACGCGCTGGCCGACCTGATCTTCACGGACGTGCCCGGCCGCGTCGCCAAGAACCTGCTGCAGATGGCGGGCCGCTTCGGCACCCGCGACGGCGGCGTGCTCCGGGTGACCCACGACCTCACCCAGGAAGAGCTGGCGCAGCTCGTCGGCGCCTCGCGCGAGACGGTGAACAAGGCCCTGGCCGACTTCGCCTCCCGCGGCTGGCTCCGGCTGGACGGCAAGAGCGTCATCATCCTCGACCCGGAGCGCCTGGCCCGCCGCGCCCGCGTCTGACCTTCCGCACCACCGACGCGCCCACCTCCCGCGCCCACCCGGCGCGCGACGGTGGGCGCGCTCGTTTCCGCCCCACGTCGCGCCCAGGCCCGGCATGATCATCCGACTTGCCTGGCACATGGGCGTTTGCGCGCTCAAGATACGCACACTTGCCGGGCAAGTCGGATGACCTTGCGGTGGCCGGCCGGGCCCGGCGGGCGGAACGACCGGACGGAGGTCGACGTGGCTGTGCCCCGCGCTGACCCCGCACGCGGACACGGCGATAGGGCGGTTACCTCGGTCGGCGAGGTCATACGTTCGGTCAGGGTGGGCGGGCCGAGCGACGGATGAGGGTCCGCGTCGTTAGGTGTTGCGACAGGTCGCCCGAGAAACCCTGTGATTCGGACTAAATTCGGACATACCTGGACATATTGGCTGGTCAAAGTGTCGGGAAATTGTCGCCGACATGTCAGCCCCAGTGGGACTTCGTTGGTCCGAGTGGTCGCGAACCTCGCAAATTGAGCGCGGCTAGACGTGTCCACAGTGACCGATCGTGCGGTGACCTTTCGCCTGTGCTTGGGCGTATCGGACACCTCTTGCACCGCCTCGATCGGTCGGTCGGATGTCTCCGACGATCGAAAGAGGTCCCTACCACTATGAACACGTGGGTTCGACGCTCACTCAAGGCCGGCGCGCTGACTGCCGGCGCGGTCATGGCCACCGGCGGCTCCGCCGCCGCGTACGCCGACACCACCGTTTTCAGTGCGGGCAACACCGGCATCCTGAACGGCACGCAGGTCTTCGCGCCGATCCAGGCCCCGATCAACCTCTGCGGTATCGCCGCGAGCGTGGGCGGCGACGCGGTCGCCGGTTGCGTGGGTGGCAGCGCCGCCGAGCTCGACGGCGTGTACGACGCCCGCCTGATCAGCACCAACAACACCGGCATCCTGAACGGCACCCAGGTCTTCGCGCCGATCCAGGCCCCGATCAACGTGTGCGGCGTGGCCGCGGGCGTGCTCGGCAACGCCGTGGCGAAGTGCAAGGGCGGCGCGAGCGCCGACGCCGACGGCGACCACCACAAGAAGAAGCACCAGTGCGACAGCCGCTGCGACGACCACGGCGGTTACGGCGACCGCGAGTCGACCGAGTCGGGTGACCTGCTGGGCGGCCTGCCGCTGGTGGGCGGCCTGGCCAACGGCGGTCTGCCGCTCGTCGGCAACCTGGGCGGCAGCGGCCTGCCGCTGGTCGGCAACCTCACCGACGGCGGTCTCCCGCTCGTCGGCAGCCTCGGCAACGGCGGCCTGCCGCTGGTCGGCAACCTGACCAAGGGCGGCCTGCCCGTGGTCGGCGGTCTGCTGGGCGGCCAGGGCGTGGCCCGCAACGCCGACGCGATCGACATCGACGCCCTGGACGGGGTCGGCACCATGGGCCGCTTCGACACCGAGAGCGACGCCGCCGAGCACAACACCAGCACCGGCGGCAACGGTGGCGGCAACGGCACGACCTGCAACAGCGGCTGCGGTGGCAACGGCGGTGGCCACAACCACCACCCGAAGCCGCGGCCGAAGCCCCGCCCGCAGCCCTGCCCGGACCACGGTCACGACCACCACCAGGGCAAGCACCGGCACGGCGACGACGTCAAGATGATCAGCGCCGGCAACCACGGCATCCTGAACGGCACCCAGGTGTACGCGCCGATCCAGATCCCGATCAACGTCAGCGGCGTGGCCGTCGGCGTGCTCGGTGACGCGGCCGCCTGGAGCGTCGGCGGCGCGTCCGCCAACCGGTAACCGTCCGGCCTGCCGGCGGGTACGGCCCACGACGACTTGAGAAGTCACCCGCGGACCGGAACCGGCGAAACACTGCACCCGCCTCACCCCGCCGGCAGGCCGGCAACCAGCGCGACTCCCTTCCGCTGACCGAAGACCCGCGCTGGCCAGCACCACCGAAAAGGACGTCTCCCGAACCGGGCCCCATCCAGCCCACCGGGAGACGTCCTTCTCCGCGTTCCCGCAGCCCCGCCCACAGGAACCGCCGCCATCCCACCGCTTCACCCTGCGGTTTCCGGGAAACTGCGGCAATCGAGCCGTGGATAGGCGCAGTTTCCCGGAAACCGCCCGAACTCGACAGCCGCCCGACGGCGGGCGTTCGGGTGGGTGGGTGGGTGGGTGTTGGTGCTGGTCAGCGCGTTGGGGCGTTAAGAAGGGCACCTTCTACAACGCGGAGCGTTGTGAAGGTGCCCTTCCTTTCACTCAGGCGGGGGTGAGGACGGCGAGGAGGGCGCCGGTGTCGACGAGGACGCCGGGGCGGACGGTGACCGCGGCGACGACCCCGTCGGCGGGGGCGTGCACCGGGTGCTCCAGTTTCATCGCCTCCAGGGTGAGCAGGAGGTCGCCTGCGCCCACGCGCTGGCCGGGGGCGACCAGGACGCGGCCGACCGCGCCGGGCAGCGGGGCGGTCAGCGAGCCCTCCTCCAGCTCCTGGACGGGCTCGGGAAAGCGGGGCAAGCGGCGCAGGGCCAGCGAGCCCTCGGCGCTGTCGACGTACGCGGTCTCGCCGACCTCATGCACGTGCAGGGCCAGCCGGATGCCGGCGACGTCGAGCACGACCTCGTCCGGGTCGGCCGAGACGACCGCCACGGGCGGGTGGTCGTCGACGGGGCCGACCTGGCCCAGCCCGGCGAGGTCGAGTTCCTCGGGGTCGACGGCGCGGACCCACCACTGGGCCAGCGCGCCGGTGCCGTCGAGGCGGTAGCCGACCTCGACCGGGCCGGCGGGTCCGTCGTACACCACGGTCTGCGCGCCGGTGGGCACGTTGCGCCAGCCGGACGGGATGCCGCGCTGCACCGGGGCCTGCGCCCGCCGCCGGGCGGCGGCCGCGAGCGCCGCGGCCAGGCAGCTGAGCCGGACGGCCTCCACCGAGGACAGCAGTGGCGCGAACACCTCGGGCTGGCGGTCGAGCAGGCCGGTGTCGATCTGGCCGGTCAGGAACGCCGGGTGCCGCAGCACCCGCACCAGCAGGTCGCGGTTGGTGACCAGGCCGTGGATGCGGGTACGGGCCAGCGTGCCGGCCAGCATCCGGGCGGCCTCGTACCGGGTCGGCGCCCAGGCGACGAGCTTGGCCAGCAGCGAGTCGTAGTGCACGCCGACGACGGTGCCGGGCTCGACCCCGGAGTCGACCCGGATGCCGGGCTGGAGCATGGGCCGGAAGTTGGCCGAGACCTCGGGGACCTCCAGCCGGTGCACCTGCCCGGTGGCGGGCAGCCAGTTGCTGGCCGGGTCCTCGGCGCACAGCCGGACCTCGATCGAGTGCCCGCGCATCGGCGGCGCGGACTGGAACGGCAGCTGCCCGCCCTCGGCCAGGTACATCTGCAGCCGGACCAGGTCGAAGCCGGTGACGCACTCGGTGACCGGGTGCTCGACCTGCAGCCGGGTGTTCATCTCCAGGAAGTAGAACTCCCCGTCGGGGCTGAGCAGGAACTCGACGGTGCCGATGCCGACGTAGCCGATGGCCTCGGCGACCAGGACGGCGGCGGCGCACAGGTTCTCGCGCAGTTCCGGGGAGACGGCCGGGGACGGCGCCTCCTCGATGATCTTCTGGTGCCGGCGCTGGATGGAGCACTCGCGCTCGCCCAGGGTCACGATGTTGCCGTGCTGGTCGGCGACGATCTGCACCTCGATGTGCCGGGCCTGCTCGACGTAGCGCTCGCAGAACACGGCCGAGTCGCCGAACGCACCGAAGGCCTCGCGGCGGGCGGAGGAGACGGCCTCGGCCAGCGAGTCCGCGTCGCGCACGATGCGCATGCCGCGCCCGCCGCCGCCGATGGCCGCCTTGACCAGCACCGGGTACTCGTCCACCTCGGACGGGTCGGTCCAGCTCGGCAGCACCGGCACCTCGGCCTCGGCCAGCAGCGCCTTCGCGTCGACCTTGGAGGCCATCACCGAGATGATCTTCGAGGGCGGGCCGACCCAGGTCAGCCCGGCGTCGACGACCATCGCGGCGAAGTCGGCGTTCTCGGCGAGGAAGCCGTAGCCGGGGTGGATCGCGTCCGCCCCGGTCTTGCGGGCCGCCGCGAGGATCAGGTCGCCGCGCAGGTAGGTCGCGCTCGGCGCGGAACCGGGCAGCTGCACGGCGTAGTCGGCCTCGGCGACGTACGGGGAGTCGGTGTCGGCGATGGAGTAGACCGCGACGGTCTCCACCCCGACGGCGCGGCAGGTCGCGAAGATGCGACGGGCGATCTCGCCCCGATTGGCCACCAGCAGTCTGCGGATCATGACGCCACCTCACGCTCTGGCGCGTTGCCCGGCCGGGCCGGGGCGGCGCTCACCGATAGGCAGATGCCCAGCACGGTCCGGGTGTCGCGCGGGTCGATCACACCGTCGTACGGCTCGGTGGACTCCTCGCCCACCGGCCAGCGGAACCGGAAGCCGGGCCCGGCCAGCGCCCACGACCCGGGAGTCGTGCCCAGCACCAGGGTGATCCGGTCGGCCTGGGCCAGCGCCCGCAGCAGCAGCGCGGAGCTGTCGGGCGTGTGCCCGGCCGGGTTGGCCAGCACGAGCACGGGCACACCCGCCTTGCCGGCCAGTCGAGCCAGTTCCACACCCTTGTCGGCGCTGTCCGGGTCGATCACGGGGCCGGTCGCCGCGAGCACCGCCACCGGGTGGCCGTGCACCGCACCGAACCCGGCCAGCAGCGCGCCGCCCCGCTGAGGGCGGAACTCGTCCAGGTCGGACCCGTCGAGCACGCGGGCCAGCACCTCGCGCGGCTCGGTCACCGCGGCCGGGTCGGCGCTGGCCACGGCGAGTAGCTCCTCCACGTCGTACCGCGGCGGCTCGACCGCTCCGGCCAGCGGCCCTCGCTGGAAGGTGACCAGGCGGCGCACCGTCTGGCGCAGCACCCGCAACGCGTCGCGCTCGTCCTCGGCGACCATGTCCATCCGGGCCGCGTCCCCGCGCCCGCGCACCGTGATGGCGTGGTCGGCCAGGTCGGGCAATGGGGCGAGCCAGGCGTCGAGCGGGCCGAAGACGGCGCAGAGCACCGGGGCGGCCATCCGCCCGAGCCGCGCGAAGCAGGGATCGGGCACCGCGGCCCGGCCCTGCTCCTCCGGCGTCGACTCCAGCAGCAGTACGAGCGGCAGCAGGTGCCGGTCGGCCAGTTCCACGGCACGGGCGAACTTGGCCCGCCCCGCCTGGGCCGGTCCGCCGACGTACACGGTCGGGTCGTTGGCGATCAGCATGCACTCGATGCCGTCGACCACCCCCAGCGCGGTGACCAGCCCGGCGCCCATCGGTTCGCCCGCCTCGCGGCCGGCGGTCGCGGCCAGTTCCAGCAGTGCCGTGTCGGAGTCCACCAGCAACTCGATGCGCTCGCGTGGCAGCAGCTTGCCGCGGGCGTGGTGCCTGGTCACCTCCTTCTCGCCGCCGCCGTCGCGGGCCTGCCCATGCGCCTGTTCCAGCGCACGCAGGGCCGCCTGGGCGATGCTTCGGTTTTCCAGGAAGGAGGGCGCGCGGGGGTCCAGCGCGGTGTCGAGAGTCGCCATGGTGAACCTGCTCCTCGGTGCTCCACCGCTTGTTGACACCAGAGCAACGAGTGGTTCAAGGAGGGCGACACGCACCCCACGGCGCGTCGTGCCTTACCTCACCGCTTCGGTCACTGGAACAGTTTGTCGATGAGGTTGCCGAAGAAGCCCTGGCGCTGCGCCGGGATCTCGGGTCCGGCGACGTTCGAGACGTCCACCGTCGACTGGTCCTCCTGCGCGGGGCCGTCGAGATCGACCGAGGCCAGCAGCTCTTCCAGCGCCCGCGCGGTGGGCCGGGTGGCGGGGTCGTTGTCCATGCCCTGGCGCAGGATCGCGCAGAGTGCGGCGGGCACCTCGGGCAGGTCCGGCACCGGCTGGGCGAACATCTCGATCAGCGTGAGCAGGCCGGGCGGGTGGTCGCGTTCCCAGCGCGGCGGGGCGCCGCGCAGCAGGGCGTACAGGGTGGCGCAGAGCGCGTACACGTCGCCGGGCGGGGCGGGCTCGGCCCGGCGGAACGCCTCGGGCGGCGCGTACGCCGGGGTCATCACGTCGAGCGTGATGTCGGGGTCGCGGATCTCGGCGAGGATGGCCAGCCCGAAGTCGGCCAGCGCGGGCTCGCCGAAGTGGCTGATCAGGATGTTCGCGGGCTTCACGTCGCGGTGCACCACGCCGCGCTCGTGCGCGTCGGCGAGCGCATCGGCGATCTTCACGCCGAGGTCGCGCACCTCGTGCGGGCGCAGCGGCATGCGGTCCTGGTACGAGCCCGCGTACAGCTCCATGATCAGGTAAGGGTGGTTGTCCGCGGTCACCCCGGCGTCGAACAGGTCCGCCACGTGCGGGTGACCGGACATCTTGCCCGCGGCCCGCGCCTCGCGCAGGAAACGCGAGCGGTCCCGGTCGCTGTCGATGGTGCGGTTCTCCACCTTGACGGCGACCTCGCGCCCGACCGATCCCTGCACAGCCCGGAAGATCGTCGCGTACCCACCGACGGCGAGCAGCGACAGATCCGTGAGTCCGGGGATCTCCGGGAAGGCGGACGTGTTGGTCACGGGCTAGACGGTAGCGCCTCGCCCCGACGTCACGGCACCCCATGTCGCCAATGCAACGGCACGCTCGCTCGTCTGCTGCGTGCCGTCCGCCAGCGCCCGCGCCCGCTCGGCCGTGACCAGCGCCGATTCGTCCTGCCCCGCGGCGGACAGCGCACGGGCGTGGGAGACCGCCGAGCGCACCAGGCTGCGCACGTCCACGGCGGGCAGCTCCTCGGCCAGTTCCGCGGCCGCCAGCGCCTCCTCGACCCGCCCGGCGGCCAGCAGCGCGTCCGCGTACAGGGCGACGCCCTGGCGGCGGGAGTAGAGCATGGACGGCGCGTGCGGCGCGGTCGCGATCGGGGCGAGCAGCCGGATCGCCATCGCGGTGTCGCCCGCGGCCAGCCGGGACGCGCCCAGCAGCGCCCGCGGGCCGACCCGGGCCGGGTCGAGCACGCCGTACGGCGACACCATGGTCAGCACCGAACGGGCGTCCAACTCGGCGGCCTCGAAGTCGCCCCGGTCCAGCGCCACGAAGCCGCGGACCGTGCCGGCCATGCCGACCAGCAGCGGGTGCCCGACCTTCTCACCCTCCTCCAGCGCCTCCCCGAGCAGGTCCTCGGCGTGGCCGTACTCCCCCAGCCCGCGCGCCACGACGCCCCGGGCGACCAGCGCGAAGCCGCGCCCCCAGACGTCCTTGGCGGCGGCGAAGTCGCGGTAGGCCCGGCGCGCCTCCCGGTCGGCCTCGCCCAGCTCGCCCAGCTCGGCGGCGGCGAACGCGGCGACCGCGCGCAGCGTGCCGACCGCCCACGCCTCGCCGACCCGCTCCCCGAACGGCAGGAACACGTGCGCCAGGCGCAGCGCCTCGGTCAGCCGGCCCGACAGCAGCCGGGTGAACGCGGAGGTGCCACGCAGCCAGGCCCGCCCCACCGGGTCCTTGGCCTCGGCGAACAGCCGGGCGGCGCGGGCCAGGGCCGCGTCCGCGCCGGCGAAGTCGCCGCGGGTGGTGGTCACCCAGGCCAGGTTCTGCAGCGACCAGGCCTGCGACTTGCGGTCGCCCGCGGTCACCGCGATCTGGTACGCCCCGGCGAACCGGCTGGACGCGTCGCCCAGCCGCCCGCCCAGGAAGTCGGCCATGCCCAGCCGACGCATCGCCTCGGCCCGCTCGCCGGGCAGCTCGGCGTCGGTGGCCGTGGTCAGCGCCTCCGACCAGAGCCGGTACGCGTGGCGCGGGTCGCCCTGCGCCACCTGCGCCCGGCCCGCCAGCAGCAGTGCGCCGGCCCGGGTGCGCGGATCGTTGGCGGAGTCGGCGACCAGCTTCTCGGCGTCGTGCAAAGCCTCGGCGATGCGGCCGTACTGCAGCAGCGAGCGGGCGTGCACCAGCCGGTCGGGCAGCGGCAGCGCCCCGGGGGCCAGCCGCGCGGCGCGCTCGCCGTAGCCGACGGCCTCGGCGGGCTCGCCGGACTGCCCCGCACGGCGTGCGGCCCGCCCCAGCGCGGCCACGCCGAGCGGCGCGACCTGGCGGGCGGCCACGTCCGGGCGCAGCCGCACCGCGTCGGCCAGGCGGGTGGCGCGTTCGGCGTGCTCGGCCACGAAGGCGTCGCGCATCGCCTCGTCGACCCCGGTCAGGCCCGGCACGGTACGGCCCGAGGACACCTGCACCGGGGGTTCGCCGGGCGCCGCCCACCGGGCCAGGAAAGCATGCCGGTCGGCGAGGTCGGCCTTGCCGACGCCGCCGTACGCGGCCTCGCGCAGCAGCGGGGTGGCGAAGGCGAAGCCGCCCCGCACCCGGCGCAGCATGCGGCGCTGCAGCAGCTCGTCGACGGCCCGTTCCAGCTCGACGGCGACCACGGCGGCGGGCCGGCCGTCGCGGCCGGAGCGGCGTTCGCGCAGTGCTTCGAGCGCGCCGGTCGGCACCGTGTCGCCGACCACGGCCGCGTCGCGCAGCACCGCACGGGCCTCGACGGGCAGCGCGTCGATGCGCGCGGCGAGCACCGCGGCCAGGTCCCGGGACAGCAGCTGGTTGCCCAGCGAGCCCGGCGTGAGCCGCCACTGCGCGCCGGCCTTGGTCAGCGCGCCGCGCTCCATCAGCAGCGTGGTCAGCTCGGCCAGGTAGAACGGGTTGCCCTGGGCGGTGGTGAGCAGCCGGTCCTCGTCGGCCTGCGGCAGCCTGCCGCCTTTGAGGTATGCGGTGAGCAGCCGCGCCGCGTCCGCGCCCCGCAGCGGCGGCAGCGTGTTGGCCTCGGCGTCGGCGACGCGGGTGAGCTGCCCAGCCCGGCGTACCAGCTCGGGACGGCCCAGCAGCAGCACCAGCACCGGCCCGGTCAGCTCCTCCAGCGCGAAGCCGAGCGCGTCCAGGGTCTCCGGGGTGCCGTCGTGCAGGTCGTCCACGATCACGACCAGCGGCGACTCGGTGGCCAACGCGTCCAGCAGGCGCGCCACGGCGACCGCGAGTGTGGCGGTCTCCCGGCCGGGCTGCTCGGGGTCGTCGCCGGACAGGCCGTGCCACTGCGCCAGCTCGTTCGGGTCGGCGTAGCCGAGCAGCGACAGCAGCGCGTCGACGTCCACGCTGACTGGCTTGCCGGGCTCGCTGCGCTGGGTCAGCCGGGTGGTCAGGCGGCGCAGGCGCTCCTCGGCGACCTGCCGGGTGACCGCGGTGGCGCTGTCGGCGGGCAGGCCGATGGCGAGTTTCACCAGGTCGGACAGTGGGGCGAGGCGGCGGCGCTCGCCGTACGCGGCGCACCGCACCGACAGCACCCGCGCCTGCGTACGCGCCGCGAAGCGGCCCGCGCTGACCTCGTACCCGTTGGCGAAACGCTCCACCTCGGACGCGAACCGCGTCTTGCCGATGCCCGCCTCGGCCGTGAACACCAGTACCCGGGGCTCGTCCCGGTCGACGACCTCGGCCAGGCGGCCGGCGACCCGGCCCAGCTCCGGCTCGCGGCCCACGAACGGACCCTCCTCGCCCAGCCCGGCCCGGCTGCCCCGGGCGTCGTGCAGGCCCAGCAGCTCGTACGTCTCGACAGGTTCGCGCTTGCCCTTGAGCCGCAGCGGCCGCAGGTTGCGCCAGCCCGCCACGGATCCGGTCGCCGCGACCGTGCGCGCCCCCGCGTAGACCGCGCCGACCGCGGCCGCGTCGGCCAGCCGGGCGGCGGTGTTCACGGTGTCGCCGATGACCGTGTACTCCAGCCCCGCCTGCACCCCCGCGACCACCGGCCCGGTGTTCAGCCCGAGCCGCAGCCCGGTCGGCGCGCCGCCGCCGCGCTCGTCGTCGAGCACCCGGCGCACCGCGCGCTGCATCGACAGCGCGGCCCGCACCGCCCGCTCGGCGTCGTCCTCGTGCGCCACCGGCGCCCCGAACACGGCCATGATGCCGTCGCCGGTCAGCTTGTCCACGTGCCCGCCGAACGTCTTCACCGCGCCCGCCAGCGCCGACAGCACCCGGTCGGTGACCGCGCCGACCCGCTCCGGGTCCAGCTCCTCCGACCAGGAGGTGAAGTCGGAGAGGTCGCCGAAGAGCACCGTGACGACACGGCGCTCGGTGGCGGGCAGCGTCGCCGCCGCGGGCAGGGCCGCCCCGCAGTGGTGGCAGAAGCGGGCCGCCGGCACCGGGACGGTCCCGCAGACAGGACAGGTCATGACAGCTTCACAGCTCGCTCAACGTTTCGAGGTACGCCAGTTGTGCCCGCACGGTCCACTCGGCCGCGAACCTGAGGCTCGGGTCGACGTCGGCATACACGATGTTCACCACGTCCTCGGGGGTGCTCGCGCCCTGCTTGAGCGCGGCCCGCACCTGGTCCAGGCGCTCCAGCCGGTGGGCGCGCAGCCAGGCCGCGGCGACGGCGGTGTTCGGCAGCGCGGGCCCGTGCCCCGGCAGGCCGGGCACCGGGTGACCCGCGAGCAGGTCCAGGCTCGCCAGGTAGGCCCCGACATCGCCGTCGGGCCAGGCCACCACGCTGCTGCCGCGGCCGAGGATGGTGTCCCCGGTGAAGACGACGCGCTGCCCGCCCCGTTCCGCGACGAAGCAGACCGAGTCCGTGGTGTGCCCGGGGGTGCCCAGCTCGGTGATCCAGTCCGGGACCTCGCCGACGGTCGCGCCGGTGAGCGCGATCAGCGTGGCGACACCGTCGACGTGGTCGGGATGGCTGTGGGTGAAGAGGATGCGCCGGATCGGCGGGCCCGCCGCGACGATCGCCTCCAGGTGGGCGAGGTCGTCGGGGCCGGGGTCGATGACGGTGCCGTCGTCGAGGAGCCAGGTGTTGGTGCCGTCGAGGGTCATCGGGCCGGGGTTGGGTGCCCGCAGCCAGGTCACCCAGTCCGGGAGGAGTTCCGAGGTCAGCCGCGCCGTCATGCCGAGAACTCTACTGAGCCCGGGGCGCGTCGCCTCGGGTCGCGCGGCACGACTTTCCCCGGCCGGGGCCTTTAATCGACGTTGGGCGAACACAAACAATTAACCCCCCCTGGTGTGTATTGGATATGGCCACATCCAATACCACCCCGGCGGCGGCGGCAAACCCCCCCC
>NZ_JBEZDT010000032.1:0-114392 GCF_040648455.1 Catellatospora sp. NPDC049133 | reverse complement strand
GTCCGTCTCCCGGGCGGCCGTCGTGCCGCGCGCGGGCCGGCGGGAATCGGTCAGCCGCGACGCCACTTCTGGTTGGCGCCGCCGGTGCAGTCCCAGGTCTGCAGCGGGGTGCCGGTGCCGCCCCACGCGGTGACGTCGACGCACTTGTTGGCCTGCGGGTTCACCAGGTCGCCCGCGCCGGTGAGCACGAACTGCTGGGCCGGGTTGCCACTGCACCCGACGATCTGGATCGCCGCGCCGGCCGCGGTCGAACCCCAGGCGACGTCCATGCACAGGCCGTTGACGGTGCGGATGGTGCCGTCACCGGGGAAGGTCCAGTTCTGCGCGTTGGTGCCGTTGCAGTCCCACAGCTGCAGGCGCTGGCCGTCGACGAAGTTCGAGTTCGGCACGTCGATGCACTTGTCCTGCCAGCCGATGATGCGGCTGGTCGAGCCGCCGCCCCCGGTGGTGGTGAGGGTGAGCCCGTACGCGCCGAGGATCTCGTTGACGGGCTGGTAGAAGGTGGTGCCACCGGTGGAGCAGTTGCCCGAGCCGCCGGACGTGACGCCCTGGGCCTGGTTGCCGCTCATCCACGCACCGCCGGAGTCGCCGCCCTCGGCGCAGGCCGTGGTCTGAGTGAGGCCGTACACGGTCCGGCCGCCGGAGTAGTTGACGGTCACGTTCTTGGCCTGGATGACGCCGCAGCGCCAGCCGGTGGTGCGGCCCGAGCGGCAGATCGACGCGCCGATCGCGGCCTCCTGCGACCCGGCGACGGCGACGTTGCCGCCCGCGTAGTTGTTGACCCAGGGCCGCGGGGTCCAGTTGGCGTTGGTGCGCACCCAGGCGTAGTCGTTGTTCGGGAACGACGACCCGGCGAAGGTGCCCTGGCTGACGTTGTTGTAGCCGAGCGTGGGGCTGCCCGCGCCGCCGCAGTGACCCGCGGTGACGAAGCCGCCGTTGTTGACCGAGAAGCCGATCGAGCACAGCGTGTTGCCGTTGATGACGTACTGGTCGCCGCCGCGGATGTCGTACAGCGGGCGCGGAGCCCGGCCCGTGACGATCCGCACGTCGGCGGCGGGCAGACCGCTCGCGGCGACGAAGCGGCGCGCGGCGGCCTCGCTCGTCGCGCTGACGGTCACGGTGTTGGCGGCGACGTCGACGTACCAGCCGTGCACGTCGGAGCCGGCCGCACCGGCCTTGCGGTCCAGCGCCGCCTTCGCGGTGTCGAGCTGGCGTTCGGTGCGCGCCACGCGTACGGGCAGCGCACCCGCGGCGCGGGCCTGCGCGGCGGCGGCCTCGTCGAGCACGCCGACCTTGAGCCGGCCGTCCTCGGGCGAGTACCAGGCGCCGCCGAAGCGGCTGCCGAGCCGGGCGCGCACGGCCCGCTCGACGACGGGGGCGCCGGCTTCGTGCGCCTGGCGGACACGGGCCTGGGCGGCGGTCAGGCCCAGGTCGCGCTGCAGTGCCTGCTCCATGCCGGGAGCGGGGTCGGTGGTGGGGGCGGCGTAGGCGGGTGCGGGGGCGATCAGCGCCACGGCGAGCACCGCCGCGCTGGTCAGCGCAGTGAGTCTCACGTCGAGTCCTTCAGGGGTGGGACGGTTCAGGGCGTGAGAGCGCTCTCAAGAAACAGACTTTACTGTGGACCCTTCCGAAGTCAATAGATGTCGATGAATTACTCTGCGTACCGCGGACACCACCCCGCGCGCAGAGATCGCCCGACTTGCCAGGCACCCGGGCGGATGCGGGGTCAAGATACGCACACGTGCCCGGCAAGTCGGGCGATCAACCAAGCGGGCCGCGCGGCGGCGGTCGGCTCGCGTGGCGGGTATGCCGGCGTTTCGGCCCGCGGCGTCCCCGAGGTCGGTCACTATGGTGACGAAACGGACTTTGTGAGGTGACGCGGGATGTCCGAGCGCGAGCCGGCGGACGACGGGACGCCCGGCGACGCCCAGCAGGAGCGGCCCGGTCGCGCCGAGCGCGACGTGTACCGGATGAAGGTGCAGGAGCTGCGCGCCCTGCTGCGGGAGGCGGGCGTGCCCGGGACCTCGCACATGCACAAGGACGAACTGGTCCGCGAGCTGGTCAAGACCATGCACTCCGACCAGCGCGCCCGCCCCATCGCGAAGGTCGCCACGGGCAAGAAGAGCGTGGTGCCGCCCGACGACGGCGCGCCCAGCTCGAAGGTGCCGAAGGCGCAGCGCCCGGCCAAGCGGGTGCCCCCGGCGGCCGAGCCGATGCCGCCCGACGAGCACGGCGACGTGATCGACATCCTGCTGGTGCAGCATCAGCAGCTCGGTGACCTGTTCGACGAGCTGGAAGGGGCGCGTGGCGCGCGCCGCCGGGACCTGTTCGCCGAGCTGGTACGCCTGCTCGCGGTGCACGAGAGCATCGAGCAGCTGCTGGTCCACCCGCTGGCGCGGGCGCGGCTGGCCGACGGCGACGCCGTCGTGGACGCCCGGGTCGAGGAGGAGGACCAGGCCGAGCAGGACCTGACGGAGCTGTACGAGCTGGGCCTGGAGCACGACGACTTCGCCGACAAGCTGGCCAACCTGCGCGACGCCGTGATCGAGCACGGTGAGCTGGAGGAGGAGGAAGAGTTCGACGCGCTGCGCGAGCAGGTGCCCGCCGAGGAGCTGAGTCGGCTGGCGGCGATCGCGACGGCCGTCACCGACGCCGTCACCTCCGCCGACGACGCCGCCGCGCCGGACGAGATCTTCGCCCTCGCCCGCGAATCCTTCCCCGAACCCTGACCCGTCCCGCGTGGCGGCGGCGGGAGCACCCATGATCGTCCGACTTGCCAGGCAACCGGGCGAATGGCTCCTCAAGATACGCACGAGTGCCCGGCAAGTCGGACGACCTTGGTGTGGTGCGGCACCGCATCGACCCACGCCGCGCGGGCGGGCGTCGGGGTGGGTGGGCGTCGGGGTGGGCGGGGCCGCCGAAGTCCTCGCGATCCGGGAGGATGAGGGCGCACCCATCGACGGAGGTCGTCATGATCGATAGCGCCCGGCACGAAGGCCCGCCCACGCGGCTTGTGTTCGGCACCGCCATGGCCGTGATCGTGCTCGCTGCGGCCGGGGCGGCCGCGGCCGTCATGGCGGTGCCGGGACGCGGCCTGTGGGCGGGCAACACCGGCACGCTGTACACGGCCCACCACAAGATCCTGGTGGGCCTACTGATGCTCTGCGGGCTGCTGCTGGCAGCCGGGCGGCAGCCACGGTTCGCCGGGGCGGTGGGAATGGCGGGCGCGGTCACGGCGGCGCAGCTGTGCGCCATCGGGGTGTGGGCGGCCCGGCACTGGCGGCCGATGATCGGCATGAACGGCATCCCCGAGGCCAACATCGGCCAGGTCCGCGCCCTGGCCCTGGCGATGGCCGCGGGCGCGGCCGTCGCGACGCTCGCCTGCCTGGCCGTCGTACGCCGCAGCGGAGTGTGGCGGCCCGCCGCCCTGGGCGGTCCCTGGCGTCGCGGGCTGCTGCTCGCCGCGACGGTCGCCGTCGCCGTCCTGCCGGTGCTCGGCATCGTCGAGCGGGACTTCCTGACGATGAAGATCGCGACGCATGTCCTGCTGTACTCGCTGCCCTGGGCCCTCGCCGTGGCGGCCTGCGTCCGGCTGCACCGGCCCGCCGCCGCGGCCGGGGCGCTCGCCGTGGGCGTCAGCGCATTGGCCCTCACCGGCGGGACCGCCGCCCTCGCCGCCAAGTACGGCGAGATCTCCTACCTCCTGCCCGCGCTGGTCGCGTTCTCGGCCGTCGCCGCGGTCGCGGCCGGTGTCCTCGTGATCGCCCTCCGGGACGCCGACGAGCAGCTCCCGGCTGCGCTGCCCGAGCACGGCTAGCCGAGGCAGCCCGCGGCTAGCCGCCCAGGTCGCCGGTGCGGTGGTGGCGGCGGCAGAGCACCTGGTAGCGGACCTCGGCCTGGGCGGCGGCGGTGTCACCGATGACGACCTGCTCGCCCTCGCGGGCCACCGACCCGTCGACGACGCGGGCGTTGAGCAGGCCTTCCCGGCCGCACCAGCACAGCACCTCGACCTGCAGCCGGTTCACCTCGTCGGCCAGCTCGAACAG
Source organism: Catellatospora sp. NPDC049133 (assembly GCF_040648455.1). Lineage (NCBI taxonomy): Bacteria > Bacillati > Actinomycetota > Actinomycetes > Micromonosporales > Micromonosporaceae > Catellatospora > Catellatospora sp. NPDC049133. The sequence continues at coordinate 110,346 of NZ_JBEZDT010000032.1, read as the reverse complement.
CCGCTGCGCCGCCGGGAACAGGTACGAGCGGAAGTCCGTCGCGAGACCGAAGGCGTACACGTCGACGTCGTAGGAGTCGACCAGGTCGGCCAGCTGCTCGATCTGTTCGACGGTGTAGAAGCACGCCTCGTCGCAGATCAGGTAGTCGATGCGGGCCCCGTCGCCCCACTCCTTGCACACCAGCGCGATGAGGTCCAGGTCGTCAGTGACCTCGACGGCCGCATGGGCCAGCCCGATCCGCGTGGTCACCTGCGGACCCATGGACCGGTCGTTACGGGTCAGCACCAGGCCGCGCCGGCCCTGGCGGCCGTGGTTGTGACCCATCTGCAGGGCCAGGGTCGACTTGCCGCAGTTCATCGGGCCCCAGAAGAACTTCAGGGCCGCGCCGTGGCGCAGTCGGCGGTCCCCGGTGGGCTGGAAGTACGCCGGGGCGATGGTGGGTTGGTCAACAGCGGTCACGGAGGGGCAGCCTAGTGGCTGCCCCTCCGCAATCGGGAATCCATCTCTGCGATTCCGCTTGCCGCCGGCCGGGTCAGAGCTTCTCGGGCGGCGTGTTGCCGACCGCGGCGATGGCCCGCGCCATCGGCACCATCAGCAGCATGATGAACCCGGCCACGAAGAACACGATCAGCGAGATGATCGCGATCCGGTACGAGCCGGTCAGGTCGTACGCGAGGCCGAACAGCAGCGGCCCGAGCCAGCTGGTGCCCTTGTCGGAGATCTCGTAGAGGCCGAAGTACTCGCCCTCCTTCCCGCGCGGGATGAGCTGGCTGAACAGCGAGCGGCTCAGCGCCTGGCTGCCGCCGAGCACGATGCCGATCGCGCCGCCGAGGATCACGAACGGGACCGCCTGGCCGTACGGCAGGAAGAACGCGGCGATCAGGATCGCCGTCCAGCCGACCAGGCTGCCGAGCACCGTCTTCCACGCGCCGTAGCGCTTGGCCAGTCTGCCGAGCAGCATCGCGCCCGCGAACGCGAGGAACTGCACCATCAGGATCGTCGGCATGAGCACGGTGTTGTCGAAGCCGAGCTGCTTGGAGCCGTACGTGCCCGCCATCGCGATGACGGTCTGGATGCCGTCGTTGTAGATGAGGAACGCGCCGAGGAAGAACAGCGTCAGCGGGAACGCCCGCATCTCCTTGAGCGTGTGCCCGAGCTGCTTGAAGCCGTCGATCAGCACCGAGCCGCGCGCGGTGCCCGCCGGGGAGGGCCGGTCGCGCAGCCACAGCAGCGGCAGCGTGGTGAACGCCGCCCACCACACGCCCGCCGACACCAGGGACCAGCGGGCGATCTCGCCCTGGTTCTCCTCGCCGCCGATCAGCACCACGATCACGTTGAGCAGCAGGAGCAGGCCGCCGCCGAGGTAGCCGAACGCCCAGCCGCGGCTGGACACGCCGTCGCGCTCGTTCTCGTCGGCGATCTGCGGCAGGAACGAGTTGTAGACCACGATGCTCGCACCGAAGGCAAGGTTCGCCACCAGGAACAGCCCCGCGCCGAGCTGGTAGCGGTCACCGGTGAGGAACACCAGGCCGCAGGTCGCGCCGGCGCCGATGTAGGCGAAGATCGCGAGCCAGATCTTCTTGCGTGCCGCCCGGTCGGCGATCGCGCCGACCACCGGCAGCAGCAGCACCTGCAGCACCACCGACAGAGAGGTGGTGTACGCGAACAGCGAGCCCGCCTTGAACGACATGCCCAGCAGGTGCACGTCACCCGCGGCGTCGGCCCCGTTCTCGGCGATCGCGGTCAGGTAGGGGCCGAGGAAGGCGGTGACCACCGTGGTGGAGAACGCGGAGTTGGCCCAGTCGTAGAAGTACCAGCCGACTCGTTCACGTTTGGTGCTCTCGCCGTAGCCCTCAGCAGGAGCGGGGGGTGCGCTGACATCAGCGGTCATGCAAGGTCCTTCCAGAGGCCCCGGTGCGTGAAAACTTCCCGTAACACGTCGATGCGATCGGTCATGATGCCATCCACACCGAGATCAAGTAACCCCTCCATCACGGCAGGATCGTCGACCGTCCACACGTGGACCTGGAGCCCCAGCACGTGCGCGTGGTTCACGAACCGCCGGTCCACCAGGCGCACCGCGCCGAAGCGGATCGGCACCTGAGCGGCGACGACCGAGGGCGGCAGCACGATGCGCCGGCCCAGCCGCGAGGACAGCCACAGCCGGGCCGTCTCCCGCTGCGCCAGCGAGGTGGCGTACGCCGGACCGGCCAGCGCCCGGGTCCGCTGGAGGCGGGCGTCGGAGAAGGAGGCCAGCAGCACCTGCTCGGGGATGGCCCGGTCGTGCACCGCGGCGACGGTCGGCTCCACCGCCGCGTCGGCCTTGATGTCGATGTTGAACCGGATCTCGGGCCAGGCGTCGAGGACCTCGTCGAGCCTCGGCACGGCGGCCGCCCCCGCGACGCGTACCGTCTGCAGGTCTTTCCAGGTCATCGAGGCGACCGCCTGCGGCTCGCCGGCGACGCGGCGCAGGTTCGCGTCGTGCAGCACCACCGCGACCCCGTCTCGGGTGGCGTGCACGTCGGTCTCGACGTACCGGTAGCCGGCTTTCACCGCCCGGTCGAACGCGTCGGCGGTGTTCTCGTCGCCCTCCGCCGCGCCACCCCGATGGGCGAAGGCGAGCGGCGGCGCGGCGAGATACGGATGGGGGTGACCCTGCGGCGTCTCCATCTGGGAAAGCTTGCCACTGCCGGGTGCGGATGGATGGCCCGCGTACTGACCGCTCGCCAACAACGGGCGACATCGGTGAGAATGTCCGCACCACCGCGTCGAAACAAATCGATCTATCCAGGACCGCTGGTGGGGAGTCCACGGCGAATCGCCGTCCAGGCGATCGCCGGGACGAGCCACTAGCGGAGTCTGAAGTGATGAAGGGGTGCTCAGGTGGCCGACGACGACCCAGTGGACTGGCTGCGACAGCTGTCCCCGGTCCAGCGTGCGCTGCTGGACCGGCTGGCTGACGGCGCGACGATAGCCGCGGCCGCCGCCGCGGAATACCTGTCGCTGCGCACGGCCAACCGCCGCATCGCCGACCTACGCCAGGAGCTGGGCCTGGCCACCACCCGCGAACTGGTGGCCGCCTACCGCTCACGCCGGGGTTGACGCCGCTCAGCGCGCGGTACGCGGCCTCGCGCGGCGGGTCTCGGTGGGACGGGACGGGTCGGTGAAGCGGGGCACGTCGGGTTCGTCGGCGCGCAGCGGGACCAGTTCGGCGGCGATCGCGTCGATGATGCGGTCGGCGATCCGCTGCGCGGCGCCCGGCCGCCCCTCGTCGATGCCGGACAGGTCCACCGGCTGGCCGACGTGCACCCGCACCCGCGGCCGACGCCGCAGCGACCGCCAGACCATCGGCCACATGCCGGCAGGCGCGGCGTACGGGATGACCTCGTGGCTGCCCCAGATCGCGATCGGCACGACCGGTGCGCCGGTGGCCAGCACGAGGCGGCCGACGCCGGTGCGGCCGCGCTCGGGCCACATGCCGGGGTCCAGGCCGATCCGGCCCTCCGGGTAGATCATCAGCGGCGCGCCGCCGTTGAGCGCGGTGACGCTGTCGGTGACGGCGTTGCGGGCGGTCGGCTCGCCCCGGTCCACCTGGATGTGGCCCTGCCGGCGCATCAGCGGCCCGACCACCGGGGTGCGGAACAGCCCCGCGTTCGCCATGATCCGCGGGTACACGCCCCGCCTGCGGAACGCCGCCGCGACCGCGACCGGGTCGAAGGGGCTGATGTGGTTGGCCGCGAGGATCAGCGGGCGGCCGCGCAGTGCCGCGGGGATGTCCCCGGTGACCTCCATGCGGGTCAGCAGCCGCACCACGCCCTCGGCGAGCAGCATCGCGAAGCGCAGCAGCGGGGGCGGGGACCAGTCGGTCGAGGGGCTCACGGTCCACGATCCTGCCATGCGCCGTCCACGGCCCGGGGAGTTGTTCGACGCAGGGTCCGCAAAGTCGGCTTCCCGGCCCGCCACCTGTGCTTATCGTCAGCGGAAGGAATGAATTCGGAACGGGGATTCCACGCCATGGACGCGACGGACCTGGCTCGCTGGCAGTTCGGCATCACCACCGTGTACCACTTCCTGTTCGTCCCGATCACGATCGGCCTGTCGTTCCTCGTCGCGGGGCTGCAGACGGCCTGGTCGCGGACCGGGGACGAGAAGTGGCTGAAGCTGACGAAGTTCTACGGCAAGCTGCTGCTGATCAATTTCGCGATGGGCGTGGTGACCGGCATCGTGCAGGAGTTCCAGTTCGGCATGAACTGGAGCGTGTACTCCCGCTTCGTCGGCGACATCTTCGGCGCGCCCCTGGCGATGGAGGCGCTGCTCGCGTTCTTCCTGGAGTCGACGTTCCTCGGGCTGTGGATCTTCGGCTGGGAGCGGCTGCCCAAGAAGATCCACCTGGCCTGCATCTGGATCGTCGCGGTCGGCACGGTGCTCAGCGCCGCGTTCATCCTGGCGGCGAACTCGTGGATGCAGAACCCGGTCGGGTTCAGGATCAACCCCGAGCGCGGGCGGGCGGAGCTGACCGACTTCGGCGCGGTGCTGACCAACAAGGTCGCCCTGATCACGATCCCGCACACGATCGCGGGCGCGTTCCTGACCGCAGGGGCGCTGGTCGCCGCCGTGGCCATGTGGCACCTGGTCCGCCGCCCGGGGCGGGACACGGCCGCGTTCCGCAGCGCGGTGAAGCTCGGCTCGTGGACCACGCTGGTGGCGATGGCGCTGCTGTTCATCACCGGCGACGTCCAGGGCAAGATCATGACCGAGGTGCAGCCGATGAAGATGGCCGCCGCCGAGGCCCTCTACAACACCGAGCAGCCCGCGCCGTTCTCCCTGTTCACCATCGGCACGCTGGACGGCAGCCGGCCGGTCTGGTCACTGGACGTGCCGCGGCTGCTGTCGTTCCTGGCCACCGGCACCTTCGACGGCCGGGTCCAGGGCGTCAACGACCTGCAGGCCGAGTACACGGCGCGGTTCGGGCCGGGCGACTACGCGCCCAACATCCCGGTCACCTACTGGTCGTTCCGCCTCATGATCGGCTTCGGGGTGCTGGCGGCGCTGTTCGCGCTGTGGGCGCTGTGGGCGATCCGCAAGGGCCGCTCGCCCGCCCCCGAGCGGCGCGGCACCCGGTTCCTGATGTGGGGCATGATCGCGCTGCCGCTGATGCCGCTGGCCGCCAACTCCTTCGGCTGGATCTTCACCGAGATGGGCCGCCAGCCCTGGATCGTGTTCGGCCAGATGAAGACCGCGGTCGCGGCCTCGCCTGCCGCCTCGTCCGGCGACGTGATCACCTCGCTGATCGTGTACACGCTGCTCTACGGCGTGCTCGCCGTCGTCGAGGTGGGCCTGCTGCTGTACTACGCCCGCGCCGGGCTGCCCGACGTCACCCCGCCGCCCCCGGCCGAGTCCGACGAGGACCGGCCACTGGCGTTCGCGTACTAGGAGGACGCCGTGGAGCTGTCGACCGTCTGGTTCATGCTGATCGCGCTGCTGTTCATCGGCTACTTCGTGCTGGAGGGCTTCGACTTCGGCGTCGGCATGCTGCTGCCCGTGCTCGGCCGCGACGAGCGCGAACGCCGCGTGATGATCAACACGATCGGGCCGGTCTGGGACGGCAACGAGGTCTGGCTGATCACCGCGGGCGGGGCGATGTTCGCCGCGTTCCCCGAGTGGTACGCCTCCCTGTTCTCGGGTTTCTACCTGCCGCTGCTGCTGATCCTGCTGGCGCTGATCCTGCGCGGGGTGGCGTTCGAGTATCGCGGCAAGCGCCCCGCCGCCTCGTGGAAGCGGCGCTGGGACTGGTGCATCGTGTTCGGCTCGGCGGTGCCGGCGTTCCTGTGGGGCGTCGCCTTCGCCAACATCGTGCGCGGCGTGCCGCTCAACGCCGAGCACGACTTCACCGGCAACCTGTTCACGCTGCTCAACCTGTACGCCATCCTCGGCGGTCTGACCACGCTCGCGCTGTTCCTGACCCACGGCGCGGTCTTCGTCGCGCTGAAGACGGTCGGCGACATCCGGCACCGGGCCAACCTGCTCGCCGAGCGGCTGGGCGTGTTCGCGGTGATCGCCGCGGCGCTGTTCCTCGACGTGACCCTGCTGCGGCGGGCCACCCCGGCGGCCGTGGTGCTGGCCGTGCTCGCCGCGCTGTGCCTGGTCGGAGGCCTGGTCGCGAACCGGATGCCGTCGCGCACCGACCCCGCGGGCCGCCGCGAGGGCTGGGCGTTCGCGGGCACCGCCGCGGCGATCGCGCTGGCCGTGGCGTCGCTGTTCGCCGACCTGTACCCGTTCGTGCTCCCGTCGACGGTCGACCCGCTGACCAACAGCCTGACGGTGGGCAACGCGTCGTCCACGCCGTACACCCTGAAGATCATGACCTGGGTCGCGGTGGTGTTCACCCCGCTCGTGCTGCTCTACCAGGGCTGGACGTACTGGGTGTTCCGCAAGCGCATCGGCACGACCCACATCCCCGCGGAACCGGCCCCGGTGCCCGCCTCCGGCGGCCGAGGGCCCTCATGATCGTCGGACTTGCCCGGCACGTGTGCGTATCTTGAACGCGCTCTCGCCCGCCTGCCTGGCAAGACCGACGATCAAGGGCGCGGTGCCGTGCTCCTGCCGCACGCCATGGGCACGCGCACAGAAGCGGGTGGCCGTGATGGCCACCCCGCTTCGACGGAAGCTCAGGCGCCTGCCGCGCCCAGTTCGGCTAACTTGGCCTCCAGCTCGGCCAGCTCGGCGCGCAGCTTCAGCGCGTGCGCCTCGGCCTCGGCCCGCTCGGCGGCCAGGATGTGCTCCACGGCCTCCTGCACACCGGGCACGTCGAGCATCGACACCATCTTCAGCGCCTCCTGCGCCTTGATGATGTAGGGCTTGGCGAGCGCCTTGGTGCCCTGGACCGCGCCGACCGTCCACTCGCCCTCGGTGTAGGCCAGCGTCACGGTCAGCCCGGCCGGCGGCTTGACCTTGGGGCCCTTGCCGGCGGCGGGCTTGCGCGGGGCGGGCGCCACGGCGGGGGTCTCCGGTTCGGACACCTCGGGATTCACGGACACTGGTCGCTCCTGACGGACGGGCTTCTCACGGATGATCATGAACTCGGGCTCGGGCGGGGCGACGGGCTCCGGCACCGGCTCGGGCGTGGGCTTGCGACCCGTGGCGCCCTTGGGCGGGATGCTGAGATCGCCGGGAGCGAAGGGCAGCACGTCGCTGCCGAACTTCACCATGATCCACTCATCGTGGGTATCGGGGTCGTCGAGCTGCACGACCTGCCCCAGCTGGCCCGCGATCTGGCCGGCCGCCTCGGTGAACATGACCCGGGGCCGCTTGCCCGACGCAAGCGTCTCCTGGATCTGCGTCAACTCCTGAGTCGACAGTCCCGCCATAACCGCGCTCCCACACCCTCGCCGAACACATGTTTGATACGCATGTTCTATCAGAGCCCACCGACAACAGCGGAACTGACACCATGCGGAAAGTGGGGACATCTTCGCAGCACCGGCCCGCGCCGCGCACCGGGTGTGTCGGCGGTGACAGTGTCACGGTCTGTCACGGTCGCGCGACGGTTGTTCTAATGGGCCGATGGGGATCATCATCGTGACCGGCGGCAGCCGCGGCATCGGCGCTGCCACCTGCGTGAAGCTCGCCGCGGCGGGACATGACGTCGTGGTCGGCTACCGCGGGGACGCCGACGCGGCGGCCGAGGTCGTGGCGGAGGTGGCCGGGGCCGGACGGCGCGCGATCGCGGTGCGCGTCGACGTGTCCGACGGCACGCAGGTGCGTGAGCTGTTCGACCGTACGCAGGACGAGCTGGGCACACCCACGGGCCTGGTGAACAACGCCGCCGTGAGCAGCGCCATCGGGCCGTTCACCGAGCTGTCCGAAGCCGACCTGCGCCGCGTGGTCGAGGTCAACGTCATCGGCGCGATCCTCTGCGCGCAGGAGGCGGCCCGCCGCATGGGCCCCGGCGGCGCGATCGTCAACGTCTCCTCGGTCGCCGCGACCCTGGGCAGCCCCGGCGAGTACGTGCACTACGCCGCCTCGAAGGCCGCGGTGGAGACGCTGACCGTGGGTCTGTCCAAGGAACTCGGCCCGGTCGGGATCAGGGTCAACACGGTCTCCCCCGGTGTGATCCACACCGGATTCCACGCCGGCAGCGGCGAGCCCGGCCGCGCGGACCGGCTCGGACCGGCCGCCCCGCTCGGCCGCTCCGGGCAGCCCGAGGAGGTCGCGAACGCGATCGCCTGGCTGCTGAGCGACGAGGCCTCGTACACCACAGGCGCGACCCTCAAGGTCTCCGGCGGCCGCTGACCCGCCCCGCCCCGTTCGGTCGCGGCGGGCGCGGCGCGGCGTGGGGCATGATCCACCGACTTGCCAGGCACCTGGGCGAATGGCGTCTCAAGATACGCACAGGTGCCAGGCAAGTCGAACGGTCATGGTGTGGTCCGCGCCCGCACCGGCAACGCGAGCAAGGGCCACCCGGCAAAAGCAGTTGACGGCATCAGGCGCGTGCTGGATAGTGATGCTATCCATTATCTGCCACCCCCAGCGAGGCCCTCGTGTCCCACGCCACTCTGCTCACCGCCGGCATCCTGCTCATCACCGTCTCGACCATCGTCTTCGGCGGGCTGTCGCTGCTGATGAGCATCGTCAAGCGCGTCCCCGGCTACCTCGACAACCCGGTCCGGCGAGCGCTGTGGACCGCCGGGCACGCGCACGCCGGCGTGCTGGTGATCTTCGCGCTGGTCGCCCTGCCCTACCTCGACCAGACCGGCTACAGCTCGGGCACGCAGACCCTGGTCCGCGCCCTGCTGGTGGCCCCGCCGATCGTGATGTCGCTGGGCTTCTTCCTGTCCGTGGTGCGCCCGGGCGACACCAAGCCGAACAAGCTCATCTGGCTCGTGCCCCTGGGCGGGGCATCGCTGGTGGCGGGAACGCTGACCCTCGGCCTCGGCCTCGTCTGACCCACCCGGACCCCGGGCACAGGAACATGTGGGGACGGCTACCGTCCCCACATGTTCTTCGACGGCATGCCCGGCGCCTGGGAACCGGTGCGCCCCTGGCCCAGGCGGCGCACGGAGCTCCTGGCGGACAGAGGCGGCGTCGACGTGGACGCGATCCATCGGGCCGTGCTGGCCTGCCGCCCCGTGCTGCGCTGACGGCGGCCGGTCAGGGGCGGTCGAGGTCGTGGCGGTCGGGCAGCCCCGGCGCCACGATCACCGGCTCGGCGAGCGGGTGCGCGGAGCGCGGCAGGATCACCCGCACCACCAGGCCACCGCCGGGGCGGGGCACGGCGACCGCGTCGCCCCGGTGGGCCTGCGCGACCGCGCGCACGATGGACAGCCCGAGGCCGCTGCCGCGCGAGGAGCCGACCCGGTCGGTGAGCCGCCGGAACGGCTCGAAAAGCGTCGGTACCTCGTACGCCGAGATGACCGCGCCGGTGTTGCTCACCACGATCTCGGCATGGCGGGGCCGGGCGATGGTCTGCACCCGCACCCAACCGCCCGCGACGTTGTACCGCGTCGCGTTGTCGATCAGGTTGCGGATCAGCTGCTCCAGCAGGATCGGGTCGCCGGTCACCGGCGCCGGGGCCAGGTCCCGGCCGATCTGCACGGACAGCCGCCCGGCCAGGGCCTCGGTGGTGTCGGCGGCGATGGTGGCCAGCTCGGCGATGTCGACGAGGCGGCGCTCGGTCACCGCGTCCTCGGCGCGGGCGAGCGTCAGCAGGGCGTCGATGAGCCGCTCGTGGCGCTGGTTGACGGCGAGCAGGTTCTGGCCGAGCTGGTGCACCTGCGGCGGGCTGTCCGGCCGGCTCATCGCCACCTCGACCAGGGTGCGGTTCAGCGCGATCGGGGTCTTCAGCTCGTGCGCGGCGTTGGCGATGAACCGGCCCTGACCCGCGAAGGCCTCGTCGAGGCGGTCGAGCATGCTGTCGAACGAGTCGGCGAGGCTCTTCACCTCGCCGGGCGGGGCGTCCAGGTCGATGCGCTTGTGCAGGGTGCGCCCGGCGATCCGGTGCGCGGTCGCGGTGATCATGCTGAGCGGGCGCAGCAGCCGCCCGGCCACGAACCAGCCCGCGGCGGTGGCCAGCACCCACATCGCCAGCAGTGTCAGGCCGCCCTTGAGCAACAGGTTGGCCTGCATCGAGTCCAGGATCGTCTGCTTGGACGCCGCGATGGAGCCGGCTTTGATCGTCCCGGCGCTGGTGTAATCGAACGGATCGGCGTCGCGGTAGGTGTCGGCCAGCAGGATGCCCATGCTGTACTCCATGGCGTTGTCGACCAGGATCAGCACGCCTGCCAGCACCGAGCCGCCCGCCAGGGCGAACACGAGGCTGAACACGACGGTCAGGCGTACCCGCAGATTGCCCCGCCACTCGCCCATCAGCGGATCCGGTAGCCGACGGCGGTGACCGTCTCGATCGGCTGCGGCTCGCCCAGCTTGCGGCGCAGACCACTGATGGTGACCCGGACGATGGTGGTGAACGGGTCCATGTTCTCGTCCCAGACCTTCTCCAGCAGCGTCTCGGCCGACACCACCGCGCCCTCGGCCCGCAGCAGTTCCTCCAGCACCGCGAACTCCCGGCGGGACAGGCTCACGTAGCGGCCGTCCCGGTAGGTCTCGCGGTGGTGCGGGTCGAGCCGGATGCCGGCCCGCTCCAGCACCGGCGGCGCGGCCGGGCGGGCCCGGCGGCCCAGCGCCCGCACCCGGGCCACCAGCTCGGCGAACGCGAACGGCTTGGGCAGGTAGTCGTCGGCGCCGAGGCTCAGCCCGGCGACCCGCTCGGCGACCGTCACCGAGACGGTGAGCATCAACACACGCACGTCCAGGCCCTGGGCCACGACCTGGCGGCACACCTCGTCGCCGTGCACGCGCGGCAGATCCCGGTCCAGGATCATCACGTCGTACGCGTTGACCGAGAGCTTCTCCAGCGCCGCCGCCCCGTCGTAGGCGACGTCGACGGCGATCGCCTCCTGCCGCAGCCCCTCGGCGACGGCCTCGGCCATCAGCTCCTCGTCCTCCACGACCAGGACCCGCACCCCGCCACCTCCTCGACGAACCGACCGCCAAGTATGCACGGCCGGTGTTAGCGCAGTGTTAGTGAAATCCCTCTCGGCACCCTCACACCCCCTGCTGTTGGCTACCCACCGTGACTGGAGAGCTGGCTGAGGCGGTCGTCGACCTCACGGCGATCGAGGGCAACGTCGGACGGATCGCCGGGGCCACGACCGCCGCGGTGATGGCCGTGGTGAAGGCGGACGGGTTCGGCCACGGCGCGGTGCCGGTGGCGCGGGCCGCGCTGGCCGGCGGCGCGACCTGGCTCGGGGTGACCAGCGCGGCCGAGGCCCTGGAGCTGCGCGGCGCGGGGCTGGCCGCGCCGGTGCTGAGCTGGCTGCACAGCCCTCGCACCGATTTCGCCGCGCTGGCCGCCGCCGACGTCGACGTGTCCGTGGCCGCCCCGGAGCTGCTCGACGCGGTCGCCACCGCGGCCCGCGCCACCGGCCGCCCGGCCCAGGTCCACCTCAAGATCGACACGGGTATGTCACGGCACGGTGCGACCGCCGCGGGCTGGCCGGAACTGGTCGCCTGGGCGCGCAAGTACGAGCGGGAGGGCGTGCTCGCCGTGCGCGGCGTGTGGTCGCACCTGGCCACCGCCGACTCCTCGCCGGACGGCGTGAGCGCGCAGACGGCCGCGTTCAGCGAGGCGGTGGCGTACGCCCGCGACGCCGGGCTGGAGCCCGAGCTGCTGCACCTGGCGAACTCGGCGGCTGCGTTCACCGCCCCGCACACCCATTTCGACCTGGTCCGCGCCGGTATCGCGGTGTACGGGGTCGAGCCCGTGCCCGGCCGCGCCTTCGGACTGCGCCCGGCACTCACCCTGCGCACCGAAGTGATCATGACCAAGCGGGTGCCCGCCGGCACCGGGGTCTCCTACCAGCACACCCACGTCACCGACCGGCCCACCACGCTCGCGCTGATCCCGCTCGGCTTCGCCGACGGCATCCCGCGCGGCGTCGACGGCCGGGCACAGGTCCTGCTCGGGGGGCGGCGATCGCCGATCATCGGCCGCGTCGCCATGGACCAGTGCATCGTCGACGCGGGCGACCTGGACGTCCGCATAGGCGACCAGGTCACCGTGCTCGGCCCCGGCGACACCGGCGAACCCACCGCCACCGACTGGGCCACGTGGGCAAACACCAACCCCCACGAAATCCTCACCGGCATCGGCACCCGCGTGCCCCGCCACCACCGAAGGAAGGGCACCTTCACATCGCACGTCCGTGTAGAAGGTGCCCTTCCTCACCGCACCACGGAAGGAAGCGTTCGATGAGGCTTGGCGTGATCTACGGCGGGCGGAGCGGGGAGCACGACGTGTCGTGCAAGAGCGCCCGGAGCATCCTCGCCCACCTGGACCGGGGCCGGTACGACATCACCGAGGTGGTCATCGGCCGCGACGGTGCCTGGCACGTCGACGGCATCCCCGTGAGCATGGGCGACGCGCTGCGCACGCTGGGCCGCGTCGACGTGGTCTTCCCCGCGCTGCACGGCCCCTACGGCGAGGACGGCACGGTGCAGTCGCTGCTGGAGATGGTCGGCGTGCCGTACGTCGGCAGCGGCGTGCTGGCCAGCGCCACCGGCATGGACAAGGAGTTCACCAAGAAGATCCTCGCCGCCGACGGGCTGCGGGTGGCCGACGGCGTCGTGCTGCGGCCCGGCCAGGACGACGTGTCGCCGGCCGACCGTGAGCGCCTTGGCCTGCCCGTCTTCGTCAAGCCCGCCCGGGCCGGGTCGAGCATCGGGGTCACCCGCGTCGACGACTGGGCGCAGCTGCCCGCGGCGCTGGCCGCGGCCCGCGCGTGCGACGGCAAGGTGCTCGTCGAGGCCGGCGTCGCCGGGCGCGAGGTGGACGTGGCGGTGCTCGAACACCCGGACGGCACGCTGCAGGCCGGACCGCCGCTGGAGATCCGCGTCGCCGACGGGCACGGCTTCTTCGACTACGACGCCAAGTACACCGCCGGTGAGGTGGTGTTCGACATCCCGGCCCGGCTCGACCCGTGGGTCATCGCGCTGCTGCAGTGCCGGGCGCTGCAGGCCTTCGCCGCGCTGGAGTGCCGGGGGCTGCTGCGGGTGGACTTCTTCCTGCCCGAGGGCGGCGGCGAACCGGTCCTCAACGAGGTCAACACGTTCCCGGGGTTCACGTCCGCGTCGCAGTACCCGCGGATCTGGCAGGCCGCTGGGATCTCCTACCCGGAGCTGCTGGACACCCTGGTGAACACCGCGGCCGCGTCGGCGGCCCGCTCGCTGACCGCCCTGGCCGGGCGGCACTGAGACGCCGCGGAGCCCGGTGACTGGGGTAGTGCCGGGTTCCGCGGACACCTCGCGCCGGCCCAGGGAACGCCGGCCGCCCGAACCTGGCGGCTTAGGCGGCACGGCTTCCCCGGGCCGGCGCACCACTACTCAGGAGTGCAGCACCTCGGCGAGGAAGGCGTCGACCCGCGCCTCGACCTCGTCACCGGGCACGCACGCCAGGTCGGCGCACATGTAGGTGCCGACGCTGTCGCCCCGGCGTCCCGCGTCGCCCTTGCGGCGGGCGGTGAACAGGGTCACCTCGTCGGACGGGCGTACCGCCTGGCACAGCAGGCACATCGCGGCCCGCCGCCGCGACATCACCGAGTCGGCGGCCCGCAGCAGCAGCCCCACCGGCCGGCCGTCGCGCCAGCGCAGCAGGTAGCCGCGCTGCTCCAGCTTGCCGTCCCGCCAGCCGAGGAAGGTCCGCCCCGCCCAGTCGAGGTCCGCGAAGTCCTTCGGCAGGGTCATCGCCGACGCGTCGCCCCGCGAGCAGTTCGCCATGGCCCGCCTGATCTGCGGTTCTGTCATCGGTTCCACCCGGCGCACGGTACGCGCGGCCCGTCGGCGCGAGCCACCCGATTTCCGCCGGTGACCGGCGGCACCCGGGCCGCACCCGTACGGCGTATCCGCCCCCGCGCCCGATATCCTGGGCAGATGATCAAGGCAGTGGTGTTCGATGTGGGCGAGACGCTGATCGACGAGACCCGCATCTGGAGCCGCTGGGCCGACCGCCTCGGCGTGCCCCGCTTCGCGATGCTCGGGCTGCTCGGCGGCATGGCCGCCATGGACCGCCCGCACGGCGACGCGTTCGCGCTGCTGCGCCCCGGCCTCGACGTGGACGCCGAGATGGCCGCCTGGGCCGCCGACGACCCCGACGGGCTGCGCGAGAACTTCGACGAGGACGACCTCTACCCCGACGTGCGCCCGGCCTTCGCCGAGCTGCGCCGCCGCGGGCTCACCGTGATCATCGCCGGCAACCAGCCGCCGCAGGCCAAGGCCGCCCTGGAACGGATGGACCTGCCCGTCGACGCGATCTACACGTCCGCCGAGTGGGGCATCGAGAAGCCCCACCCGAGCTTCTTCGCCAAGGTCGCCGAAGTGGCCGACCTGGCCCCGGCCGCGATCTGCTACGTCGGCGACCGGGTCGACAACGACGTGCTGCCCTCCACTCGCGCGGGCATGAAACCCGTCCTGGTGCGCCGCGGCCCGTGGGGTTACCTCGGCTCGGAGAAGCCCGAGGCGGCCCGGCACGCGACCATCGTCGACGGCCTCGAAAACCTGCCCGACCTGCTGCGACCCGCCTGATCGGGTGCTGATTCGCCAACCGCCTGCGCCCGCCGTCCGCGCTCCTTAGCGTGGAGGTGATCCGTCGAGGAGGAGCGATGCCCAAGAACAACCAGTCCCGCCGGCACCCGCGCCAGGACAAGCCGCGCGTCGAGCAGGACCAGCCCGGAACGCCGCACGCCGAGCACGACCACATGCCCGGCGAGCACGCGGCCTGGGCGTCCGAGCACGCGCAGGAGCAGTCGCGCCAGCGCGCCATGGCGGCGCGGGAGAAGGCCACCCGTACGCAGATGTCGGTCGGCCAGTCCGGTGTGATGCGCCTGAAGAAGGGCAACCAGCCCCGCGGCGGCCGCTGACCGGTCCGGCAGACCCGGCCCCAGGGCCTTGAGCTGCTGCTACCGTTGACCGAATGGAAGGCTGTGATACCAGGCCGGGCCGACGCCCGGCCTGCGCGTACCGGCTGTCACTCCAGGCGGGCCCCAGGTGATCGATGGTGGGCGACCACTGGATACAGCTGGTTCTGGTAGCCGTACTGATCGTGTTGAACGCGCTGTTCGCCGGCAGCGAGATGGCGCTGGTCTCCCTGCGTGAGGGCCAGCTGCGCCGGATGGAGCAGCAGGGTGGCGGCGCCGCGGCCGCCGCGGCGCTGGCCCGGGACCCGAACCGGTTCCTCGCCACCATTCAGATCGGCATCACCCTGGCCGGCTTCCTGGCCTCGGCGACCGCCGCCATCGCCCTGGCCGAGGTGCTGCAACCCGCCCTGGGCTTCCTCGGGGCCGCCGCCCGGCCGGTCGCCGTCGTCGCCGTGACCCTGGTGCTGACGTTCCTCACCCTGGTCTTCGGCGAACTCGCGCCCAAACGCGTCGCCATGCAGCACGCCGAGCGGTGGGCAGGCGTGGCGGGCCGCCCGCTGACCGTGCTCGCGACCATCTCCCGGCCGTTCGTCTGGGTGCTGAGCAAGGCAACCGACCTGGGCGTACGCCTCATGGGCGGCGACCCGCACCGGCACCGCGGCGACGAGATCACCCCCGCGGAGGTGCGCGACATGGTCAGCGTGCACCGCGGCTTCACCGCCGAGCAGCGGCTGATCATCGCCGGGGCCGTGGAGATCACCGAACGGGTCCTGCGCGAGGTGCTGATCCCGCGCCGCAACGTGTTCACCCTCGACGCCGACATGCCCGTCGAGGCGGCCCGCAAGGAACTCGCCGGCTCGGGTTTCTCCCGGGCCCCGGTCGTACGGCGGCGCAACCTCGACGACACGCTCGGCGTCGTGCACCTGCGCGATCTGCTCGCCGACGACGTCGCGGGCCTGGCCGACCTAGCCCGCCCCGCGCTGCTGCTGCCCGACTCCCTGCACGCGGCCGACGCGCTGCGCAGGTTCAAGCTCGAACACCAGCAGTTCGCGCTGGTCGTCGACGAGCACGGAGCCGTCGACGGCATCGTGACCCTGGAGGACCTGCTGGAGGAGGTCGTCGGCGAGATCTACGACGAGACCGACCGGGACGTGATGGCGGTCCAGCAGGGCGACGACGGGGACATGCTGCTGCCCGGCACGTTCCCGATCCACGACCTGCCCGATATCGGGGTCAACCTGGACGAGCGGCCCGGCGGCGACTACATCACCATCGCGGGGCTGGTCATCGCGATGCTCGGGCACGTGCCGACCCGGACCGGCGAGATCGTGCACCTCGACGGGTGGACGGCACAGGTCACGTCGGTGGACCGGCACGCCATCACCGAGATCCGGCTGCGCCCCTGCGGCGGCCCCGCAGGCGACGCGCTCTGCCCGCCGAAGCCGCGCACGGGGTGACCCCCGGACCGGCCCTGCGCGGCGGCGTCTCGGACTACGCGGGCGCGAGCAGGGTGTCGAACACGGTCGTGAAGAAGGTGTCGAAGGCCGCCGGCGAGCGGTCGGTGCGCGCCCTGATCAGCGTGCCCTCCCAGGCGTCGACCAGGAAGCCGGCGGTAGTGGCGGGGTCGAGTCCGGCGCGGACCGCGCCGGTGCGCGCGGCCTCGGTCAGGGCCGCCGCGACCAGCGCCGTCCACGCGTCGAGACTGCCGCCGACGGCCTCGCGGACGGCGTCGATGTGGTCGGCGATCTCAACGCCGAAGTTGCCGTAGAGGCAGCCGCGCCCGTACCCGTGCCGGACGACGTCGTCGCGCAGGAACGTGAAGTGCGCCCGGAGCCGGTCGAGCGGCGCGACGCCGGTGTCGGCGAGGTCCTGCAGGCGACGGCTTTCGCCGTAGCGTTCGAGCACCACCACGGCGAGGTCTTCCTTGCTGCCGAAGTGGTTGTAGAACGAACCCTTGGGCACACCGGCGGCGTCGGTGATGTCCTTGACCGCCGCGGCGTGGTAGCCCCGGCTGTGGAACTGGTCGAGCCCGGCCGCCACGATCTCCTCGCGCATGCTCTTCCTGCCCATCGCGCAGCACCTCCGTCCCGAATATGACCGGTCGTCTCGTCATCGTCAAGCCCTCCCCGACGTGATCCAGCGCTCGTTGCCGCGATCTAAGACGACCGGTCATATTTGAGCCGTATCCGGGTCGACGCCCGGCCCGACGATCCTCGCCACGGAGGCAACGCAGTGAACGACCTGACCGACTTCGTCATCGAGGCCCACGGTGGCCTCGACCGCTACCGCCGGTTCACCTCGGCGACGGCCCGCTTCCGCACCGGCGGAGCGCTGTGGGCGGTCAAAGGCCGGCCGGGAATTCTCGCCGAGGCCGAAGTGCGCGTCGACCTGCGGGAGCAGCGCGCCTCCCACAGCCCCTTCCCGGCGCCCGGCCTGCGCACGTCGTTCACCGCGCAGCGGGTGGCCATCGAGAGCGACACCGGCGAGGTGCAGGCCGAACGGCTCGACCCGCGCGCCGCCTTCGCCGGCCACACCCTGCACACCCCCTGGGACGACCTGCACGTCGCCTACTTCGCCGGTTACGCCATGTGGACCTACCTGACGGCCCCGTTCTCGTTCGCCTCGCCAGGGTTCCGGACCGAGCAGCTGAGCCCGGTGCAGGAGGAAGGGCAGACCTGGCAGCGGCTCAAGGTGACCTTCCCGGACCATGTCGCCACCCACTGCCGGGAGCAGACGTTCCACTTCGACGAGTCCGGGCTCCTGCGCAGGCACGACTACACGGCCGAGGTCATCAACGCCGGTCCGGCCGCCCACTACTGCTCCGGCCACCGCGAGTTCAACGGGATCATGGTGCCCACCCGGCGGCGCGTCCACCCGGTCGGCGCGGACGGCGCGGTGGACCGCGACCTGGAACTCGTCACCATCGACATCGACGAGGTCTCGTTCACCTGATCCGCACGCCGGGTCCGGTCAGCGCGGCGCACCGGCCCTGCTCGACGCCGTCCGCCTGATCCGCCTGGTTCTGCCGTGGCACGCCAGCAGCTCCAGCACCTGGTGCTCGTCGTGCGGATCGGCGGGCACCGGCACGCCGGCCCGCTCGGCGAGCACGGTCAGCTCACCGAGCAACGCGTCCACCACACGGCCCCCTCCGGTGCATGGCTCCTCCGGTGGATCATCGCAGAAGCGTTCGCCGGGCCGCCGCGCGATGCGGTGGGCCAAGCCCGGATCAGCCGAGGTACGGGGTGTCGCGGTCGTCGAGGTGGTGGCGCAGCCGCAGCCGGGTCGACTCGTGGATCGGCAGCGTGTCGAACTCGGCCGGGTCGACGTGACGCAGGTCGGTGGACTCCTCGCTACGCGACAGCCCGCCGCCGACGACCCGGGCCCGGAACACGAGGCTGAACTGCTGGCGGACCTCGCCGTCGGCGTACGCGATGACGTGCCCCGGGTCGGTGTAGACCCCGACCAGGCCGGTGATCTCGACGTCGAGCCCGGTCTCTTCGCGGACCTCGCGGATCACGCAATGTTCGAGGGTCTCGCCGACCTCCATGGTGCCGCCGGGCAGCGACCAGTTGCCGGAGTCGGCCCGCCGCTGCAGCAGCACCCGTCCCCGCTCGTCGACGATGACGGCGACCCCGCCGGGCACGATGCGGGTGGCCGTGGGCGCATCCGGGTCATGGAAGTGGTCGCGACGGGTGCTCACGCCGCCGCCCCCAGGCCGGCGAAGACGACCGCCAGGGTGCGGACCTGCAACCGCTCGTCCCAGCCGCCGGTGACCGCGCCCTGGCAGACGGCGCCGAGCAGCGCCATCACCTCGGGCAGGTGCACGTCGCGGCGGACCGTGCCCGCGTCCTGCGCCGAGGTCAGCAGCCCGTCGACGGAGCGTTCCAGCATCCCGACCGCGTCGGGGATGCTCAGCTCCGTGCCCGCCTCGGCGAGCAGGTCGAGCACGGTCTTCTGCCGTGCCGCCTGGGCGACGAGCGTGGTGAAGAAGGCGAACAGCGCCGTGCCCGGCGGGCTGTCGCGCCGCAGCGCCTCCACATCGGAGACCAGCCGAGCCAGCAGGCCCTTCATGATCTCGCGGAGCAGGTCGGCCTTGGTCGGGAAGTGCCGGAACACGGTGCCGATGGCGACACCGGCCCGGTTGGCGACCTCCTCGGTGGACGCGGCCGGTCCGCGCTCGGAGAACACCTGCTCCGCGGCCTGCAGGATGCGGTTGCGGTTGCGCAGCGCGTCCGCGCGCATCGGCTTGTCGTCAGGCGGCACGGCCCTCCCCTTGAAAAATTGAGTCGACACTCATTATCGTACGAAGTCGAGTCGCCGCTCATCTTAGCCGGAGGTGTCCCATGTCCACACCCCACGAAGCGTTCGATCGGCTGCGCCGGCAGTGGTTCCTGTCCGACGGGCCTGCCCTGGACCCGGAGCTGTTCACCGAGGACGTCGTCGTCGAGATGCCGTTCGCGGCGCCCGGCCGGCCCGGCCGGATCGAGGGCCGGGCCGCCTTCGTCGCGTTCGCCGAGGCCGGACGGGCGGCGCTGCCGGTGCGCTTCGACCGCTGCCAGGTCACCGCGGTGCACGAGACCGCCGACCCCGAGGTCATCGTCGTCGAGTACGAGCTGGGCGGCATCGCCACCACGACCGGCACGCGGGCGTCCGCGCCGTTCATCGGCGTGCTGCGCGCCCGCGACGGGCGCATCGCCCACTGGCGGGAGTACCAGCACACCCTCGCCATCGCCACAGCCCTCGCCCGAACCTGACGCCGGCCGACAGGACGCCTACCCGGCGTGGACGGCATCGCCGCCGGGCAGTTCACCGGTCGCGCAGTACCTGCGCAGGATCTCCATCGCGAGTTCCATCGGCAGGACCGCCTCTCGCGGGAGCACGGGTCGCGAGCCGTCCAGCTCCACCGGGATCGTCCGCAGTCTCCCGACGCTCACAGTGACCACCCGCGGCGCAGTGCCGTCCTCGGGCAGGGTCACCAATGTGGTCTGCTCGTCGCCGAGGCCGATGCGAACGGGCACGCCCGTCTCCGGCGCGAAGTCGGCGAACCCAGGCAGGGTCACCGTGCTCAGGTGCAGCCGCAAGAGCTCGGCGTGCAGCTGCGCGGAGGTCTGCACCTCTCGGTGTCCGGCTCCGTCGTCCCACGTCAGGAGTCCGCCGCCGTCTCCGTGCGGCGGCGGGAGCGCCCGCCATGTCCACACCGGGGAGGGGCGGGGCACCACCATCGGCGCGCGCTCGATCTTCGCCTGGACCGGGGTCGAAACCACCGGTGGCGGTGCCGGACGCGGACGGGTGGTCTTCACCACGCGGCGGGCAGCGAGCGCCAACGCGCCGAGTGCCGCCGACATGAGCACCAGCACCGCCATGTTGCGCGGGCCACGTCCCCCGGCGATGGGCACGAACCGATCGACCAGCACGACACCCACCGCGTACAGGACCGGAACCGCCAACACGCCGTATCGCCGCACCTGTGTCCACACCCGACGAGCCGTATTGCCCGCTGCCGTCGCCGACCGCGCATCGGCCGGCACCTCGATCGGCTCACGATCGCTCAGATGACCCCTGAACAGGCCCAGCCCAAGCATCGTCAATATCGTCGGCAACAGCAGTGCCTCGCGGACAAAGCCGTCCGATGTCCACAGCCGAACGCAGGCGTAGTACAGCAGGCCGTATGCCAAGGCCGCGTCCACGAAGTCCGGCTGCTGCCATTTCCGCCATCGGCTCATGCCCGAGACGCCCCGTCCTGTCGATGACCACGCAGACAGTAGCGGGGGCGCGCGAGGCGGTGGGGTCAGAGCAGTTTCTGCTTCTTCAGGTAGCTGACCAGCTCGTCGTACGCGCCGCCCTCGTTGGCGAACATGGCCACGTTGCGGGCGGTGGTGAACCACGGCCCGGTGGACGGGCGCACCTCGCGCAGCGCCGCCTCGAAGTCGCGCTGCTCGATCATCCGCAGGTCGCCGCTGGTGATGGAGTCGTGCATGGCGTACTCGGTGGCGGTCTCGCACAGGTGCGCCAGGTCCGCGCCGGAGAACTGCTCCGTGGACCCGGCCAGCTTCTTCAGGTCGATGCCCGCGATGGGCCGCTGCCGCAGGTGGTACTCGATGATCGAGCGCCGGGCGGCGGCGTCCGGCGGCGCGACCAGCACGGTGCGGTCCAGGCGGCCGGGACGGCGCAGCGCCGGGTCGACATCCCAGGGGGCGTTGGTCGCGGCGAGCACGAACACGCCCTCGTTGGCGCCTTCCATGCCGTCCAGCTCGGCCAGCAGCTGGTTGCCGAGGGTACGCATCGCCGAGGACTTCATCTGGCTGCGTTTGTGCCCGAGCGCGTCGACCTCGTCGAGGAAGATCACGCACGGGGCGTTGCGCCGGGCGGTCTCGAAGATCTCGTGCAGGTTGCGCTCAGATTCGCCGATCCACATGTTCAGCACGTCGACCAGCGAGATCGTGGTGAACTTCGCGCCCATCTCCCCGGCGACCGCGCGGGCCAGGAACGTCTTGCCGCAGCCGGGCGGGCCGTAGAGCAGCAGGCCGCCGCGCAGGCTCTTGCCGTACAGCTCGCGCAGCTTCCTGTTCTTCATCGGCGCGAGGAACGACAGCTCCAGGCGCTTCTTCACGTCGGTCATGCCGCCGACGTCGGCCAGGCGCACGTCGCTGCTCTCGACGTCGAAGACCCGGTCGCCGTCGCCCTTGACGGCCTCGGGCTCGTCGTCGGCGGAGGCGAACCGCAGCGGCACCGAGTCGGCAAACTGCGCCTCCAGGGCCAGCCAGTTCAGTTCACCGCCTGGCGCGGCGGGCTGCGGGGCGGCGGACGGCGGGGCCTCGGCCGACGCCGGATCGGCCTGCCGCGGCTGTTCGGGCTGCACGTCCGCCGGTGTCGGCACCGCGGGCCGCGCCGGGGCAGGGCCGCCCAGAGCGCGGGCCATGAGCGCCTGGGCCTGCTCGTGCTGCGGTTGCAGCGCCAGCACCGCCGCGAGCTGAGCGATCGCCTCGCCCGGCCGGTCCGCGGCGACCAGCAGCTCGGCGACGTGCAACCGCAGCGGCAGGTCGTCGGGGCGGGCGGCGACGGCCGCGAGCAGACTTTCGATCAGCGAGGAGCTCATGGCGTGCCATTATGCTGGCTCGTCCCAGCTCGCGGTGCCCCCTACCCGGCGGTTCGGATCGGCCGGAACAGCGACCCCCGCAGCTGCGGTGAAGTCACTATGCTGTGCCGACCCGGCCACGCGCCGACGTGACACCCCACCCCGAGGACCACATGAACGACGACCTGTTCCGCCCGACGATCACCGCCGCGCCCGTGGCGGCCGGCGATCCCCCGTGGCGGCCCTCCTCGATCGTCTACCCGGCGTTCTTCGGCGGCCCGCTGGCCGTGGCGGTGCTCGGGGTGCTCAACGCGCGCCGGCTGTCGCTGGGTGTCAACCAGCAGCTGGCCGTCGCCGCCGCCGGGCTCGCCGCCGTCGCGGCGCGGCTGGCCATGACGGCCCTGCTCGGGCAGACCCAGGCCCGGATCCTGGGCACCGTCTTCGGGCTGCTGGTCTGGGGCGTCGTCAGCACGACCCAGAAGAAGGCATTCCGGGCGTACGAGTACGGCAACGGTGAACCGGCGAGCCTGTTCGGCCCCGGCCTGGCCGCCGTCATCGGCTGCGGCCTGCTGGAGAACATCCTGATCGCGGTGGTGGTGGACTGATGACCGAGAACGCCCACGCCCCGGCGCTGCTGCGCGCGCACGCCCTGCTGGCCGCCGACCGGCCCGAGGACGCGCTGCGTGAACTCGCCGTGCTGCCCGAGTCCGACGCCGGGTCGGCGCTCGTGTTCGAACTGCGCGCGGCCGCGCTGCTCCAGCTCGAACGCTGGGGCGAGGCGCGCGACGCGGCCCGGGCGGGCCTGGCCGCGGGCGGACCCGACCCGGACCTGCTCTGCCAGCTCGGCCTCGCCGAGCACCGGCTCGGCCGGCCCGAGACCGCCGAGCGGGCGCTGCTCGACGGGCTGGCCATCGCGCCGGAGGACGTCAGCCTGCTGTGCGTGTACGCCCGGCTGTGCCTGGAGCACGGCCAGCTCGACAAGGCCCGCCGCCTGGTGGAGCTGGCCGCGGCGCAGGACCCCGACGCGCCGGCCGTGTACTCGACCCGGGTCCAGCTCGCCCACGCGAGCGGCGACGACGTGCTCGCCCAGCGGATCAGCCGCGAGTTCGTCGCCGCGCACCCCGAGAACGCGCAGGCGCACGCCCTGCTCGGCGGCACCAGCGCGGCCCGCGGGCAGGTCCGGTCGGCGTACTCGGGGCTGCGCCAGGCGGTCGCGAACGACCCGACCGACCGCGACTTCGCGCGGGCGGCGTACGAGGCCAGGATCGGGCTGCACCCGCTGCTGGTGCCGCTGCGCCCGTTCACCCGGTTCGGGCCGGTCAAGACGTGGATCGCCGCGATCGTCGTCATCTACGGCCTGCGCAGTCTCGGGCTGCCGACGCTGTCGGCGGTGGCCGCTGTGGTGTGGTTCGTGCTGTGCGTGTACTCGTGGGTGGTGCCGCCGCTGCTGCGCCGCTGGCTGCTGCGCCGCTGGCGCTGACCGGCCGTGCGTCTTCTCGACGACGAGGCCCTGGAGCGGTCCTCGGTGGTGGCGAACAACGCGATGAACCGCGAACGCGGGCTGGACGGCGTCAACAGTTACGCCCGTGACCTGGGCTTGCATCCGCTGGAGCGGCTCCGGCCCCGGCTCGTCGAGCACGGCGCGGCGGCGTGGCTGGACCTGTGCTGCGGCCAGGGCCGGGCCCTGGTCGAGGCCGCCGGCCAGGCACCGGACGGCCTGGAGATCGTCGGCGTGGACCTGGTGGACCACTTCGACCCGCGGGCGTCCGTGCTGAACGGCCTCACCCTGGTCACCGCGTCGATCGCGCAGTGGCAGCCGGACCGTGCCTTCGACCTGATCACCTGCGTGCACGGGCTGCACTACGTCGGGGACAAGCTCGGCGTGCTCGCCCGCGCGCTGACCTGGCTGTCCCCCGGCGGCACGTTCGCCGCGCACCTGGACCTGGCGAGCATCCGCCTGGCCGACGGCACCCCGGCGGCCCGGCTGGTACGCCGACTGCTGCGCGAGGCCGGGGTCGCCTACGACGCCCGCCGCCGCATCGTCACCCGCACCGGCCCGGCCGTGCTGGACCTGCCCCTGGAGTACGCCGGAGCAGACGATCAGGCGGGCCCGAACTACACCGGCCAGCCCGCCGTCGACTCCTACTACCGCCCGCTGCGCACCGGCACCCGCCCCGAGCCGACGCCGCCGCCGCGCCGCTCGGTGCTGGTGGACGACCGCGGTGTGCACGTCGACTCGCTCGAACCGATCCCCTGGGAAGACGTCTACCACGCCTCGGTCTCCCGGTTCGTGGTCGAGATCGCGGGTGTCGACCACATCGAACTGACCGTCGACCTCGTGTACGGCCATTACGTGACCGTCCTCGACAGCGATGAGGGGTTCGGCGCGGCCGTGGCCGAGTTCGCCCGCCGGTCCGGCCGCCCCTCGCCTGACCTGTCCTGCCTCGACGCCGGGCACGACGGCATCGAGCTGTGGCGGCAGCAGTTCTGACGCACCCGGGTCCACCGACCCGGGATTGGCCGTGCCGCAGGCCGCGCCGACCGGGTTAGGGTGCCGGTATGCGGATCAGGATCATCGACGCGTTCACCGACCGGCCGTTCGGCGGCAACCCGGCCGGGGTCGTCGTGCTGGACACCGACACGTTCCCGGACGAGGCGTGGATGCAGCGCGTCGCCGCGGAGATGAACCTGGCCGAGACCGCGTTCGCGCACCCGCGCGGCGGGCAGGACTGGGCCCTGCGCTGGTTCACGCCGCTGTGCGAGGTGAACCTGTGCGGCCACGCCACGCTGGCCATGGCGCACGCCCTGGTCGAGGACAGGCTGATCGGCGACCTGGTCGCCTTCGACAGCCGCAGCGGGGTGCTGACCGCCGCCGTCACCGAGGGCGGGGCCATCACCCTCGACTTCCCGGTCTCGCCGCTGACGCCCGCCGAGCCGGTCGGGGTCGCCGATGCGCTGGGCGCGCCGGTGCTCGCTGCGTGGGAGACCGGCCCGGCGCTGGGCGACCTGCTGGTCGAGGTCGCCGACGAGCAGGCGGTACGAGGCCTGCGGCCGGACCTCGCCAAGGTCGCGGCGCTAGCCACCCGCGGGGTGATCGTCACGGCGGCGGCCGCCGACCCGTCGTCCGGGTACGACTTCGTGTCCCGGTTCTTCGGCCCGGCCGTCGGCGTCCCGGAGGACCCGGTGACCGGCAGCGCCCACACCGCGCTCGCGCCGCTGTGGGCCGCGCGGCTGGGCCGCGACGAGCTGGTCGGCCTGCAGGCCTCGGCCCGCTCCGGCCTGGTCCGCACCGCCCTGCGCGGCGACCGCGTCGAACTGACCGGCCGCGCCGTCACCGTCCTCGACGGCACCCTGCACGCCTGATCAGGCCAGCAGGGAGACCATCGGCGATCACGTCGGCCCGGGTCACCGCCCACGCCACGTCAGCTCGGCCAGCCGTAAGTCGAGCTGACGCCGCCGATCCGGATCCGAACGTCGCGCGTCTGCCTCGGCAACCGATCGCGCTATCCGCGCGTACTGGTCACGTGGCACCTGATCGACACCGACGGCAGCGAGCGCGTTCCGCGTCGCCTCCCTGATGTGCTCGGAGACGATGCCACCGGCCGAAACCGCAGCGGCATAGTCATCGGGCAGGCCGGTGGAATCCGCAGACATCTCCGAACGCTATCGGGGCATGACTGCCTGCGGTCATCGGGCTGCGCGCAGGCGGGCCTTCTCGCGGACCTTCTCGGGAAGCGCGTCGGCCGCCAGCAGTTGCGGCAGCAGTTCCGGCTCCAGGGTCAGCGCGCGGAACGTCAGCGCCACGGTCACGTCGTGTTCCGGGCGGTGCAGCACGGTGACCGGGTCGCCTTCCTTCACCCGGCCCGGGACGATCACGCGCAGGTACGCCCCCGGCAGGGCGCGCTGCGTGAACGTCTTGATCCAGCCCTGCTCGCGCATCTGGTCGGCGAACGTACGGCACGGGATGCGCGGCAGCGACACCTCCAGCACCGCCTCGTCGCCGACCTGCCACCGCTCGCCGATCAGCGCCCCGTTGACGTCGACGCCGGACGTGGTCAGGTTCTCCCCGAACACGCCGCCGGCGATGTCGCGGCCCAGCTCGGCCGCCCAGCCGTCGAGGTCCTCCCGGGCGTACGCGTACACGGCCTGGTCGTCACCGCCGTGGTGGCGCCGGTCGCAGATCTCGTCGCCGACCACACCGCTGCCCAGCCCGCCGTCCTTGGGCCCCGGCGCCCGCAGCTCGACCGACCCGGCGACCGGGTGCTTGTCGATCGCGGTGACGCCGACGTCGGCGGCGTCGCAGTGCTTGGCTTTGCCCAGGTTGACGGAGAGTACGGTGCCCATCCGGCCAGCCTAGTCCCCCCACCTGGACGGCCACCGAGTATCCTCCCCGCCATGATCCGCCCCGCTGTGCCGGCCGACGTCCCGGTGCTCATCGACCTGATCCGCGAACTGGCCGAGTACGAGAAGGCCCCGCAGGAGGCCAAGGCGACCCCGGCGCAGCTGCACGAGGCGCTGTTCGGCCCGCACCCGGCCGCGTTCGCGCACGTGGCCGTCGACGACGAGTCCGGCGAGACGGTCGGCATGGCGATGTGGTTCCTGAACTTCTCCACCTGGCACGGCGTGCACGGCATCTACCTGGAGGACCTGTACGTGCGCCCGGCAGCCCGGGGCCGCGGCCACGGCAAGGCCCTGCTGCGCGAGCTTGCCCGCATCTGCCGCGAACGCGGCTACACCCGCCTGCAGTGGTGGGTTCTGAACTGGAACACCCCCGCGATCGACTTCTACCGGTCGATCGGCGCGAAGCCGATGTCGGACTGGACCGTCCACCGGCTCGACGGCCCGGCCCTGGCCGACCTGGCGGACCCGCCGGGCCCGCTCAGCTGATGGGGGGCGTGGGAGCACCCTCGGTCGAGCGGCCGTCACGAGACCTGGGCCGGTTCGCCGTCGAGCTGCTGGCCGGCCCCCTCGCGGCGTTGTTGAACCGCGGCAGGCCCGCCGAAAGGCGCACGACGGCACGGGAGGTCAGATCCGATGCGCGGTTCCGGCCGCAGACGCGAGACGATGCGCTGGTCAGCTGTGTACTGCGGTTCATGGCCTGGCTGGCGATATGCGGAGTGAGCCTGCCCGCGTACATTCTCGCCGCGACGCTGCGTCCGCTGGTCCCGTCCCTGTCAGTGATCATGGCGGTGACGATCGTCAGCGGCATGTTCTCCAGCAGCTCCGCGTTCTTCCAGCTAGGCCGGCTGACCCTGCTCTGGATGATCGGCATGCGCGGCTTCCCACCGGACACGTACGGGCGCCGCAAGCCGAGGGGTGAGATGGAGCGCAAGCACCATCAGATCTTCCTCCGCCAAGGCGCCCGGTCCAACCGATTCGTCCGGTGGCTCTGCTCGCCGTCGCACCTGGACGCGGTTTTCGCCGTGCTGTGGACGCTGATGTTCGCTCCGCTGCTGATCGGGGACATCCCGTCCTGACGCGGCGGCGCACCGGTCGAGTGAACCGGGCCGTCCACACATCGCGCGGCCGCAGCGGTCACCCGCGTGATTCGCACCCGCCGACCTGGTGTTCGACCCGGTGCCGCAGGTACTCGTCGGAGCTGGTGCGGGCGACGCGGACGGCCTCGTCGACCAGCGGGCGCAGCTCGGCCGGGTAGGCGTCGGCGGCCAGCGGCAGCATCGGCAGGATGCGGCGGCGGGCGTCGAGGTCGGGGTCGGCGAGGAACACCCGCAGCGCGGTGTGCCGCCAGACGACGGCGAGGTCGGCACACCGGTCGTCGTCTGGCTGCTGCGGCATGACCGTGTAGTCGTCGTCGCCGAATCCGAGCTCGCGGGCCCAGTACCACGCGCCTGCCGCGCCGGCCCGCTCGGCGCTGGTGCCGTGTGCGAGCCGATC
Organism: Catellatospora sp. NPDC049133; assembly: GCF_040648455.1. Taxonomy (NCBI): domain Bacteria; kingdom Bacillati; phylum Actinomycetota; class Actinomycetes; order Micromonosporales; family Micromonosporaceae; genus Catellatospora; species Catellatospora sp. NPDC049133. The sequence continues at coordinate 82,407 of NZ_JBEZDT010000032.1, read as the reverse complement.
GATGAGCGCGTGCTGCACGCGGCGCACGCCGTAGGCGGCCAGCATGGGCTTGACGAAAGTCCGGTTGGCGCTCGGGTTCGGGTCGTGGACAGCCGCGCGCAGCAGCGCCTCGAACCATTCGGGCTCGGCTGGGCGGGCGATGAACACCTGTCGCAGCGCCTCACGCGCCCGGGTCTCCGGCGTGCACCACGATGGCTCATCCGGCGGCTCTGCGCCGGTCAACACGATCAGGTCGCGCAGGCACTGTGCGAACTCCGGCCCGCCGCCGACCGGACCCGGCAGCGCCGCGAAGGATCGCGCCTGGTGAGTGCTCGTCTGCTCTGCTGCTGGCATGTCGGCAAGTATCCACCCCGCTGCCGCACTCCCGTGAGTGGACGGTGACCAGCATGTTTGACTGACGGCGGCCGATACCGAAGGCTGGCGGCCATGCTTGATCCGGGGTTGACGCTCGGCGGCCGGTACACGTTGCAGGTGCTGATCGCGCGCGGCGGCATGGGTGAGGTGTGGCGCGCGGAGGACACGGTGCTGGGCCGCCGGGTGGCGGTGAAGGTGCTGCTGCCGAACCTGGCCGTCGATCCCGGGTTCGCGGCCCGGTTCCGGGCCGAGGCGCAGGCGATGGCGGCGCTCAGCGACCCGGGCATCGTCGAGATCTACGACTACGGCCAGGCGGACGGCATCGCGTACCTGGTGATGCAGTTCGTGGAGGGCGAGTCGCTGCTGTCGCTGGTGCGCCGGGTCGGCCCGCTGGAGCCCGCGCGGGCGATGCGGCTGCTGGCGCGGGCCGCGGACGCGATCCACGCCGCGCACCTGCACGGCATCGTGCACCGCGACGTCAAACCGGCGAACCTGCTGCTGCGCGCGGACGGGCGGCTGGCGCTGACCGACTTCGGCATCGCCCGGATCGTCGCCGCCGACCGGCTCACCGCCGCGGGCGAGATCTTCGGCACCGCGTCCTACCTGGCCCCGGAGCAGGTGACCGGCGCGGACATCGGTCCGGCGACTGACGTCTACGCCCTCGGGGTGGTCGCCTACGAGATGCTGACGCAGCGCCGCCCGTTCGCCGGGGACACCCCGCTCGCGGTGGCGCTGCAGCACGTCAACGAGCCGCCGCCGGAGCTCCCGGACAGCATTCCGGAGCCGGTCCGGGCGGTTGTCGTGCGGGCGCTGGCGAAAGATCCGGCCGACCGGTGGCCGAGCGCGGCGGCCCTGTCCGCGGCTGCTTCGGCGGCGGCCACCGAACCGGCGGGTGGTGTGGCGGCTGGGGCACGCCCTGATCTGCCGCGTGCCGAGCCGGGGGATGCGGCGTCGGACACCCGGCGGCGGCCCGTCCTGGTCGGCACCGCGGCCGTGCTGTCGCTGGTGGCGCTCGCCGCCTTCCTCCTGTCCCGGGGTGGGGCCGAGGAGTCGCCGGCACAGGGCCCCGCGACGTCCCGCTCGGTGGCGGTCTCCGGTTCCGCGGCCCCGGCCACCACCCAGGCGGCGACGCCGGTCGCGGGTGCTACGCCGACGCACCGTGCGTCGCCCGCAGCGCCTGGCGGGACCGAGCCGTCGGACGCCCCGGTCGACCCACCCGAGCCCGCCGAGACGGCGAACCCCGCCGGATCGCCGAGCCCGCAGTCCACGAGTCGCACCGTGCCGGGCATGTTCAGCTGGCGGGAGGCGGAGGTGAAGGAGGCCATGGAGCGTCTCGGGCTGGTGGCGAACATCGAGTACCGGTCAACCCTCGACCAGTGCCACGTCCTGGACCAGTCCCCACCCGGCGGCACCGTCGTCGAGGCAGGCTCCACCGTCGAGGTGGTGATCGGCAAACCAACCGGCACCTGCAAGGTCACCTGACCGAACCTGACCCGATTCCGCGGATCTAGAAGCTTTCTGGCTGCCCCAACGACCATAAAGCTTCTGGATCCGGCCGAGGAGCTCTGCACGGTGGTCTGCTGTCTCAGTGGGTCGCCGTGGCGAAGGCCCGCCGGGCCGCGATCCGCACCGACACGGCCCCGACCAGCAGCGCCCCGGCGGCCACGTGCAGCAGCCTCACCCCGGTCGCCGCGGGAAGCCCGGAACCGGGCAGCGACGGCACCGCGACCAGTCCCGCCAGCGCCGCTGGCGCCACCGCCGTCCAGAAGACCCGGGGCCGGGTGCGGAACGGCTCCGCACCGCCGCTGACGGCGAGCCCGGCACTGACGGCGAGCTCCGCACTGATGGCGGGACCGGTGCTGTCAACTGGTCCCGTGCTGATGGTGGGACCGGCGCTGTCGGCGGGACCTGCGTCGGCGGCTGCGCCGGTCGCGGCGGCCGTGCGGCCGGCTGCGGCAGGATCGTGTCCGGATCGCCGGGCGGCGCGGGCCGCGACGGTGAGGACGACGGCCGCACCGAGGACGGTGCCGGCCAGGTCGGACACCGTCCACCAGGCGATCGGGCTGACGTCGGCCCAGCGCACGCCGAACACGGTGTGGATCCAGCCGTCGGTGTGGGTGAGCCGGTCCCACCCGACGTGACTCGCGGCCCCGAGCAGGCACGAGGCTACGGTGATCCACCAGCGGTGCCGGTGGTCGGCGAGTCCGGCGTACGCCTGCCAGGTGAAACGCCGGTTTTCGGGCAGGTGGGCGGCGATCGTGCCGATCGAGCGCCGGGCGATCCAGGTGTAGGCCAGCGCGACCGGCAGGCACCACCACAGCAGCGCATGCCAGGCGTGCGTGTCGGCGAACAGCCGCCCCTGGGCGTCCAGCGCCAGGTAGGCGACGTCGGGCGCGACCGCCCCGGCGGCCAGGGCCACCCCGTCGAACCAGCGCGGCCGCCACAGCTTCAGCGGCAGCACCGGTGCCAGGTGCGAGGGGAACGTCAGCGGCACCGCGGGAGCATAGCCCCAGGTGAGCCGATGACCTGCACGGCCTCGACCGGGTGGCCGCGCGTGTACCCGGCGGGCGGCGCGGGTATGCGGGCGGCATGACGAAGGACGTGGTGGCACCCCCTGGCGGGGTGATGACGGACGAGGTCGGCACCATCACCGGTGAACTGACCCTGGAGCCGAAGGTCGGCAAGGACGGCACGGTCACGCTGCGGGCGCAGTACAAAGGCGCAGAGGAGTGGTACACCGTTTCCGGCGCGCAGATCAAGGTCCCCGACCCGGCCGACGGCGCGGCCGTCGACCGCGCCGCCCAGGACCTGCTGTCCCGCTTCGTCCCCTGACGTAGCACGCCAGGGCGTGGTCCGGCCGGGCGAGATAGTGTGGCGATCATGCGCTATCGGGCACTGGGAAAGTCAGGGCTGGTCGTCTCGGCGGTCGGGCTGGGCTGCAACAACTTCGGGTGGCGGCTCGACCTGGACGGCACGCGTGCCGTGGTCGACGCCGCGATCGACGCGGGCATCACGTTCTTCGACACCGCGGACATCTACGGCCGGGCGACCGCGATCGGGGCGTCGGAGTCGATGCTGGGCGAGGTCCTCAAGGGACGCCGTGACCAGGTCGTGCTGGCGACCAAGTTCGGCCACCAGGGTGCGGACATGGGCTACGGCCCGGCCGCCGGGGCCAAGGGCGGGCGGGCGTACATCCGCCGGGCCGTCGAGGAGTCGCTGCGACGGCTGAACACCGACCACATCGACCTGTACCAGCTGCACACGCCCGACCCGGTGACGCCGCTGGCGGAAACCCTGGCGGCGCTGCACGAGCTGGTCGTCGAGGGCAAGGTCCGCTACATCGGCAGCTCGCAGTTCGCGGGCTGGCAGATCGCCGACGCCGCGCGCCTGGCCGAGATCATGGGCGTGACGCCGTTCGTCAGCGCCCAGAACCACTGGTCGATGCTGGAGCGCGGCAGCGAGATCGAGGTCGTGCCCGCCGCCCGGCACTTCGGGCTGGGTGTGCTGCCGTTCTTCCCCCTCGCGAACGGCCTGCTGACCGGCAAGGTGCGCCGCGGGCAGAACGCGCCGTCGGACAGCCGGCTGGCCAAGGACCAGGCCGGATTCATCACCGACGAGCGGCTCGACACCGTCGAGGCGCTCGCGGGCTGGGCCGAGGCCAACGGCCACGAGCTGGGCAAGGTCGCGGTCGGCTGGCTGGCGGCGCAGCCGGGCTGCGGGTCGGTCATCGCCGGGGCGACCAGCCCCGCGCAGGTCGCCGCGAACGCGGCCGCCGCCGACTGGGAGCCGACCGCGGCGGAGCTTGCCGAGCTGGACAAGCTCGCACCGCTGCCCACGCTGTGACGGAGAGGGGACGGTCCGTGGCCGACGTCGAGGTCGTCGAGGTGCCCGAGAGCAGCCGGTACGAGGCCCGCGAGGGCGGCCGCCTGCTGGGCGTGCTGACGTACCACCGCAAGCCGGGGTCGATCGTGTTCGACCACACCGGAGTCGAGCCGGAGGCCCGCGGGCGCGGCATCGGCGCGATGCTGTGCGCGGCGGCGCTGGCCGGGGCCGCCGCCGACGACGTGCAGGTGGTGCCCCAGTGCTCGTTCGTGCGCCGCTGGGTCGAGGACAACCCGCAGTACCTGCCGCTGATCGAGCGGGCGTAAATCACTGGCAGCCCGGTGGGGCCGGCCGTTAGGCTGGCCCCACTATGGAGCTGTGACATCACCGACCGGCCTGTGACCTGAGGCGACGACGACCCGACCGCTGTGCGGGGGCGTCGCGGATGCCCGGCAGGCTTCGAAATCGAGATTCCCTCGGTGGTGTTCATGCCTGCGCAAACCCTCATCGCGACCGACCTTGTCAAGATCTTCGGCGACCGTCGTGTGCTCGACGGCGTCAGCCTCACCGTGTCCGCCGGCCGCCGCGTCGGCCTGGTCGGCGAGAACGGCGCGGGCAAGTCCACGCTGCTGCGCCTGCTCGCCGGGGCCGACACCCCCGACTCCGGCACGGTCGTCCGCCCCGACGACCTCGGGCTGCTGCACCAGGAACTGCCGTACTCGCCCGGCGACACCGTCGGCGACGTGCTCGCCGAGGCGCTGAAGGAGAGCCGCGAACTGCTCGCCCAGCTCGACGAGCTGGCCCGCGACCTGGGCGACGCGGACCGGCTGGACGCGTACGGCCACGCCCTGGCCCGCGCGGAGCAGCTCGACGCCTGGGACGCCGAGCGCCGCGCCGAACTGGTCATGCACGGCCTCGGCCTGGCCGACGTCGCCCACGAACGCACCCTGGGCACCCTGTCCGGCGGCCAGCGCTCCCGGGTCGCCCTGGCCGCCCTGCTGGTACGCCGCCCCGCCGCGCTGCTGCTCGACGAGCCCACCAACCACCTCGACGACGAGGCCGTGGCGTTCGTGGAACAGCAGCTGCGGCAGCTGCCCGGCGCGGTCGTGGTCGCCAGCCACGACCGGGTCTTCCTCGACGAGGTCTGCACCGACATCGTCGACCTCGACCCCAGCGACGACGCCCACGGCGGCCTGGTCCGCTACGGCGGCGCGTACACCGAGTACGTGCGGGCCAAACGGGAGCGGCGGGCCCGCTGGGAACGCGCGTACGCCGACCGGCAGGACGAACTCGCGGCGCTGCGGCTGTCCGCGGCGACCACGGCCCGGCAGGTCGCGCCCGGACGGCCGCCCCGCGACGCCGACAAGATGGGCTACAAGTTCCACGGGGCCCGGGTCCAGTCGCAGGTGTCGCGGCGGGTCCGCAACGCCGAGCAGCGCCTGGCCGTGCTCGAACGCGATCCGATCCGCAGGCCGCCCGCGCTGCTGCAGTTCCAGGCGCCCGCGCTGACCTCCGCCGGGGCGAGCGAGGAGGCCGCGCTGACGCTGCGCGACGTGCACGTGCCCGGCCGGCTGCGGCTGGACCGCCTCGACCTGCCCGCCGACGGGCGGCTGCTGATCACCGGACCCAACGGGGCGGGCAAGTCCACGCTGCTGTCGGTGCTCGCCGGGCAGCTGCGGCCCGCGCAGGGCAGCGTCACCCGCCGCCGCGGGCTGCGGGTCGGCCTGCTCGCCCAGGACGACCGCTTCGACGACCCCGCCACCACCCCCCGCGCGCTGTACGACCGCTGCCACGCCGAGACACCGCTGGTGGAGCTGGGCCTGGTCGCCCCGCGCGACCTGGACCGGCCCGTCGGCGCGCTCAGCGTCGGCCAGCGCCGCCGGGTCGCGCTGGCCCTGCTCGTCGCCGACCCGCCGCACCTGCTGCTGCTCGACGAGCCGACCAACCACCTGTCCCCCGCCCTGGCCGACGAACTGGAGGACGCGCTCGGCCGGGCGCCGGGCGCGATCGTCGTCGCCAGCCACGACCGGTGGCTGCGCCGGCACTGGGCCGGGGCGCGACTGGACCTCGTCTGCTAGGAAGGTGTGAGCGCAGGTCGAGTGGACCCGCACCCCAGAGGAGATGCAGTTCAGTGGTTTTCAAGAAGATGCTCGCCGCGTTCGGCGTCGGCGGACCGTCGGTGGACACCGTGCTCGCGACCCCCGTCGTACAGCCTGGGGGCACGCTCAGCGGCACCGTGCACATCAAGGGCGGCGACCATGACACGCTGATCGAATACGTCTCCGTCGGCCTGGTCACCCGGGTCGAGGTGGAGGGCCACGACAGTGAGTACGACGCGACCGTGGAGTTCCACCGGGTCCACCTGACCGGCTCGTTCACCCTGGCCGCGGGCGCGCAGCAGTCGCTGCCGTTCTCGTTCGACGTGCCCTGGGAGACCCCGGTCACCCGGTTCTACGGCACGCCGCTGCACGGCATGACGATGGGTGTGCGCACCGAGCTGTCGGTGGCCAAGGCCGTCGACAAGACCGACCTCGACCCGGTCGGCATCGAGCCGCTGCCGCTGCAGGCCGCCGTCATGGAGGCGTTCAGCCGGCTCGGCTTCCACTTCACCCGCGCCGACCTGGAGCGCGGCCGCATCCACGGGGTGCACCAGACGCTGCCGTTCTACCAGGAGATCGAGTTCCACCCGTCGCACGCGTACGCGGGCCGTATGCGCCAGCTGGAGCTGACCTTCGTGACCAGCCCGCAGGGCATGGACGTGGTGCTGGAGTTCGACAAGCGCGGCTTCCTCGGCTCGCACGACACGTTCAGCCGCCACCACGTCAGCCACGCCGACGCGGCCACCACCGACTGGCCCAGCGTCGTCGACGGCTGGATCCGCGGGGCGCTGGACCGCCACGGCTCGGGCCACGGCGGCTACGGCCACGGCGGAGGCGGCGGGCACGGCTTCCACGGCGGGCACGGCGGCCACCAGAGCCACCGCGGCCACGGCATGGGCGGCGTCGCCGCCGGTGCGGCCGCGGGCTTCCTCGGCGGCATGGTCGCCGGCGAGGTGGCCGAAGAGGTCTTCGACATGGACATGGACTTCGGCTTCGGCGACGAGTAGCCCGGACGGGCGCACCATGATCATCTGACTTGCCAGGCACCTGTGCGTATCTTGAGGCCGTTTTCGCCCAGCTGCCTGGCAAGTCGAACGATCATGGTGCGGCCCGTTCCCGGCTCGGGGCGCGTGCGGCGGCGCTCGCGCCCTACTCCTGCACCGTCGCGGCCGCGTTCTGGATGAGCTTCGCGACCTGGTCGGGGTGGGAGATCATCACGACGTGGGATGCGCCGTCGACGACGACGGTCTCCTTCGAGCCGGCCCGCTGCGCCATGAACGCATGGGCCTGGGCGGGGATGTTCTTGTCCGCCGACCCGTACACGAACCACGACGGGATGTTCTTCCACGCCGCGTTCGCCGACGCCTCGTTCAGCGCCGCCTCGGTGATCGGGCGCTGGCCCGCCGCCATCAGCGCGGCCTGCTCGGCCGGCACGTCGGCGGCGAACTGGCCGCGGAACTTCGCCTGGTCGATGAACAGGTCGTTGCCGCCGCCCGGCAGCGCCACCGGCTTGGCCAGCGCCGGTCCGAGCGTGCTGCCCGGGAACTTGGCCGACAGCGCCGCCGCGGACTCGCCCGCCTCCGGCGCGAACGCCGCGACGTACACCAGGGCCTTGACGTTCGGGTTGCCCTCGGCCGCGTTGGAGATCACACTGCCGCCGTAGGAGTGGCCGACCAGCACGATCGGCCCGCTGATGCTCTTGAGCACGGCGGCGACCTCGGCGGCGTCGCCCTTGACGCTGCGCAACTCGTTCGGGACGGCCACCACCGGATACCCCTGCGCCTGCAGCAGCGGGATGACCCCGTTCCAGCTCGACGCGTCCGCGAAAGCGCCGTGCACCAATACGATCGTCGGTTTTGTCTGTTTCTGCGCGGCGGCGGCCGGCGTGGCCACCACCGCCAGCACCGTGGCGGCGGCGAGCGCGAGAACGCCCAGGAACCTTCTGCGACCCGACATGGTCGACTCCTCCCATTCCGGTTTCACGGCCCGGGGGTCGACCACGACCCAACCTACGCCAGGCGAACGACCGTCACCCCAGGTTCCCTGAGACGGCCGCCCCGCCGCCCTCGATCACCGGCCGCGCAGTCGCTATGGTTGCCGGGTGTTCAAGGCCCTCGTCTGCTTCATGCTGCTCTTCATCGCCATCGGGGCGATCGGGATGTGGCTCGCCACCCAGCGCCGCAAGTCATCATGATCCACAGCACCCCCGCGCCGGCCCGTGGACGCCGGTAGCCTCAGCCTGCTGCTGACCGCCGCCACCGCCGCCGGGTGGGTGGACGCCGTGGTCGGCGGCGGCGGACTGCTCCTGCTCCCGGCCCTGCTCATCGGCCTGCCCCCGCAGGTGCCGCTGGCGACCGCCCTGGGCACCAACAAGATGACCGCGATCGCCGGGACCACCAGCGCCGCGATCACCTACGCCCGGCGCACCCGCATCGACTGGCGCGTCGCCGGACCCGCCGGGGCCATCGCCGTGTTCGTGTCCGGCCTCGGCGCGTGGCTGGCCATCGAACTGACCCCGAACAAGGACGTCTACCGGCCCGTCGTGCTGGCCATCCTGGTCGCCGTCGCGCTGTTCGTCACGTTCCGCCCGAACAACGGCATCTACGCCCACCCCGAACGCCGCACCCGCGAGCGCGCCGCGCTCGCCGTGGCACTGGCCGGCGGCGTCATCGCCCTGTACGACGGCATGATCGGCCCCGGCACCGGCACCTTCCTGGTGCTCACCTTCACCACCGTCATCGGCGCGGACTTCCTGCACGGCTCCGCCATGGCCAAGATCGTCAATGCGGGCACCAACCTCGGCGCGCTCATCGTGTTCGCCGCGGGCAATCACGTCTGGTGGGAGCTCGGCGCGGCCATGGCCGTCTGCAACATCATCGGCGCGCAGCTCGGCGCCCGGATGGCCCTCAAACGCGGCTCCGGCTTCGTCCGCATCGTGCTACTCGTCGTGGTGCTCGCCCTGATCGCCCGGCTGTCCTACGACCAGTGGCTGGCCTGACCGCCACCGCTCCGCCAGCGCGTGCGCGGCGACCCGCTCGATCACCAGGCTGACCGCGGGCCAGTGCTCCCGGCCCGGCCTGGTGATCGAGAACATGCGCCGCCGCACCGGCACCCCCGGCATCGGCACGAACCGCACCCCGGGATGCTCCGGCAGGTGACCGGGCACCAGCGCCACCCCCAGATCCGCCGACACCAGGTCCAGCACCAGATCCATGCTGTCCGCCCGATGTTCGATCATCGGCTGGTACGCCGCCAGCGCGCACACCCGCACCGCCAGCTCGTCGTCGGCGGGCCCGCGCGAGTTCACCACCCACGACTGCCCCGCCAGTGCGCACAGCCGCCCCGGCTCGTCGATCCGCTCCGGCAGGTCCCGCTCCGCCGGCACCGCCAGCACCATCGGCGTCTCGCACAGCTGGCGCACCGTGTACCCGTCCCACCCGCGCGGCACCAGGTCGTAGTCGTACACGAAACCCAGGTCGACGCGGTCCTCCTCCAGCAGGCGCAGCACCTCCGGCGGCTCCTGCTCCTGCAGCAGCAGCTGCAACCCCGGATGCGACACCGCCAGCCCCCGCACCACCGGGATCAGGTCCCCCGACAGCACCGACGCGTACGCCGCCACGTGCACCGCCCCGCCCGGCTCCCCGCCCCGCGCCAGCGCCGCGCGGGCCGCGTCCACCGCCGCCAGGATCGGCCGCGCGTGCGTCACCAGCCGCCGCCCCGCCGGAGTCAGCCGGACCGTCCGCCCCGTGCGCTCGACCAGCGGCGCGCCCACCTCCCGGGTCAGCGTGGCCAGCTGCTGCGACACCGCCGACGTGCCGTAGCCGGTGGCCTCGGCGACCGCGCGCAGTGTGCCCCGGTCCGACAGCTCGACGAGCACGCGCAACAGCCTGGTGTCCACGCCTCCATCATCCGCGAATCGCGGACGGTCCGTCCGCAGACCCGTGGTGGACGGCATGATCTTCATCCGGTGACATGGAGTGGTGACCGCAGTCGACATCGCCACCGGCACCACCCGCCGCCAGAGCACCGCCCCCGCCATCGGGCTGATCATGGGGTCGATGCTCTCCGTGCAGGTCGGCGCGGCCGCCTCCACCCGCCTGTTCGACGACATCGGCCCCGCCGGCACCGCCTGGCTGCGCGGCTGCTGGGCCGCCCTGGCCTTCCTGCTCATCGCCCGCCCCTCGCCGCGCTGGCTGCGCGCCCAGTCCCGCCACGACCTGCTCGGCGCGATCGGCCTCGGCGTCGTCAGCGCCGCCATGAGCGTCGCCTTCTTCGAATCCATCGCCCGTATCCCGCTGGCCACCGCCGTCGCCCTGGAGTTCCTCGGCCCGCTGTCGCTGGCGGTGCTGCGCCGCACCGGCCGCTGGGGCCTGCTCTGGCCCGCGCTCGCCCTGGCCGGCGTACTCGCGCTGACCCGGCCCTGGCTCGGCGACATCAACCTCACCGGCGTCGCGCTCGCCCTCGTCGCCGCCGCGGGCTGGGCCGGCTACATCGTGCTCACCCAGCGCGTCGGCGACAGCTTCAGCGGCGTCAAAGGCCTCGCCATCGCCATGCCCGTATCGGCCGTCGCCGCCGCCACCATCGGCGCACCCCAGGCCCTGCCGAACCTGACCTGGGCCGTCCTCGTCCAGGCCGCCTGGCTGGCCCTGCTCCTGCCGGTGCTCCCGTTCGCCCTGGAACTGCTCGCCCTGCGCCGCCTCACCGTCGCAGCCTTCGGCACCCTGATGTGCCTGGAACCCGCGTTCGCCCTGCTCGTAGGCGCGACCGTGCTCCACCAGACCCCCCACCCGCTCCAGGTCGCCGGCGTCGCCTTCGTCGTCGCCGCCGGCATCGGCGCCCAACGCTCCGGCCACCGCTGAGAACGAAGGAAGGGCACCTTCTACAACGCGGAGCGTTGTGAAGGTGCCCTTCCTTTACAACGCTCCGCTGCCGTAGGCAGGGGTTATGCGGCTGTGGTCAGGGTGTTTTCGCGGTCGGCGGCGAGGTGGGCCAGGCGCGCCCGCACGTCGGCGTGACGCCCGTCGAGCTGCTGCCCGATCCGGCCGACCTGCTCGTCGCACTGCTTCGCACTGGTCAGCGCCTGCTTGATCCGGTCGCGTACGGCCAGGTCGGTGAAGATGTTGTCGAACCAGACGTCCAGGAAACGGGTCAGCCCGCTGATGGTCAGCGCGGCTGCCGCACCGCCACCGGGCACGTCGGCCAGCTCGGCGTTCAGCACGGCGATGCGCTGGTCGGCCAGAGCCGCCGCCTTGGCGGCCTCGTCGAGCCGGTCGTGCTTGATCGCGCTGCTGATCATTCCGCCGCCGAAGAACGTGTCGTACGTCGACCAGTTGTCGGCACTGTCGAGCAGCTTCCACAGGTCGTGCAGGGCCTTCGACGCGGCGGCGGCCGCCTGCTGGGCCTCGCGGATCTCCTTCAGCTCGGCCTCGGCCACCCCGCGCGCCTCGGCGAGGTCGAGCAGCCGCCGGGCGCGGTCACCGCCGCCGGCCGCCAGGACCCGCTCCTTCTCGTCGAGGATCGCCGCGTACCGTCCCGGCGCGTCCTCCAGGGCCGTCAACCGGGCGGCGACGCCGTCGAGTTCCCGGCGTAGGGCACCCTCGTCGGCTTCGGCACGGGCCAGCCGGTACGCCGCCGCGTCGGCCTCGGCCCGCTCCCGCGCGATCGCGTCGTGACGGGTGCCGCGCAGCGCCGCGATCACCCGGGTGAGGGTGACCGTCTCCAGGCGTACGACGTCGCGGGCCTCCCGGGCGTGGGCCTGCGTCAGCTCCCGCACCAGCGTCTCGGCCTCCCCGATCAGCCGCAGCAGTTCGCGATGCCGAGCGACGGCGGCCTGCCGCTCGCGGTGCGCCTCGGCCGCGGCCGCCAGCCGCGCTTCCATGTCCCCGTCTGCCATGACCCACATTGCAGCAGCCCGGGGCAAGGCCCCAGGCAAGGCCTGGGGCCAGGCGCGACCGGCCGCCCGGCGGCGTCCCGGGGACGTCACTCCGGCTACGCGATCCTAGGACGCTAGGCTGAGAGCGGGCGCTGGCAGGCGGCCGCCCCGGTGGTCCACACTGGATCTCTGCCGAGCCCGCCGGACGAGGGAGTGGACCATCAACATCGTGCCGAGTGTGTCCGAGACGCTCCCCGGGGCCCGCGCGGCGATCCTGGCCCGGCTGTGGGGCGCGCTGGTGCGCGAGCCGCTGCCCGGCGTCGAGCGCCAGGTGTACGGCGGCGACGTCCGGGTCACCCTCGCCGGCGGCAAGCGGGTGATCGGTTCCGCCGCCATGGCCGAACCCTTCGCCGTGCCGCCCGAGGGCCTGCGCGTCGTCACCGACGCCGGAGCCTTCGACGACCCGGTCGAGCTGCTGCGAGCGCTGAACCTGCCCGGTGCCGGCGCACGCCTGACCGCGGAGGTCGCCGACAGCGTCGCCGGGCTCGCCCTGGCCCGCGCCAACCAGCCCTACCGGCCCGGCGGTGAGCCGACGCTGACCGTCCTGGCCGGACGCCCCGACGGGCTGGCCCTGCTGGAGCAGTCCGTCGTGGACGGCCACCCGCTGCACCCGTGCTGCCGCACCCGGCTGGGCATGTCCCAGGCCGAGGTGCTGCGCTACGCGCCCGAGCACCGGCCCACGGTCGAGCTGGAGGTGTTCACCGTGCCGGCCAAGCGCTGGCTGACCACCGGCGCGGGGCTCGCGCCGCGGCTGCCGGTGCACCCGTGGCAGCGCGAGCACGTGCTGTCGGCGTACCCCTTCCTCAAACCCGACGGTGCGCGGATCGCGGCCATGCCGCTGATGTCGCTGCGCACCCTGGCCGCGGCAGCCGACCCGACGCGGCACTACAAGACCGCGGTCGACGTGCAGATGACCAGCGCGGTGCGGACAGTCTCCCCCGCCGCGGTGCGCAACGGCCCGGTCGTGTCGAAACTGCTGGCCGTCGTCGCCGCGGACCTCGGGCTGCAGGTGTGGCCCGAGCTGGCCGCGGGCGCGGTGCTGGACACCGACGGCACGCCGCTGCGCAGCCTGGCCGTGGTGGTGCGGCGCGCCCCGAAGCCCGGCCCGAACGAGGTGGTCCTGCCGGTCGCGGCGCTGGCCGCCCCGTCCCCGGCGGACGGCCGCCCCCTGATCCGGGAGGCGGTCCTGCTCGGCTACGGCGGCCACCCGGCCGGTTTCCTCGCCGACCTGGCCGCGCTGATCGTGCCGACGCTGCTGACCCTGCTGCACCGCGGCGTCGCGCTGGAGGCGCACGGGCAGAACCTGCTGGTCACGCTCACCCACGGGCGGCCGACCGGGCTGTCCTACCGCGACATCGGCGGGGTGCGGCTGAGCCCCGAACGGCTGCGCCGCCACGGCGTGGACGTGCCCCGCCTGCACGGCGACCTGGCCAGCGACGACCCGGCCCAGCTGCGGGCCAAGGCGCTGGGCTCGGGCCTGGCGGTGGCGCTCGGCGAGCCGATCGCGGTGCTGTCCCGCGAGTACGGCATCGAGCCGCGGCAGTTGTGGCGGCTGGTGCGGGACCGGGTGGAGCAGGCGTACGACAACCTGCCGCCGTCGGCGGCCGCGGACGCGCGCTCGGTGCTCGGCGACCCGCTGCCGCTGAAGGCGACGACCGCGATGCTGCTGGCCGACGACCCGCTCGACGACGCCTGGGCGCAGCTGCCCAACCCGCTGGCCGCGTGATGCGCCCGCTCACCGACCCCATCGCCGCCGACCTGGCGGACCTGGCCCCGCAGCTGCTGACCGGCTACTTCGACGCGCTGCCGCAGGCCCGGATCACGGTGGCGACCAGGCTGGCCGAGGCGCTGTGGCGCGAGGACCTCGGCGACGCGCGCGCCCGTTTCCACGGCGAGCGGCACGGCTTCGACCGGGTGCTGCTCGGCCCGGTGGACGTCGACCCGGTCACCCTGGTGACCCACGAGGGCCTGCGCGCGGAGCTGGACAGCGCGGTGCACGGGCTGGCGCTGGCGTACGCCCGCCGCGCCACCATAGACCCCGGTCACCGGGCCGCGGCGGCCGTCGCGGGGGCCGCGGACATGCTCGCGCTGCTCGACGGCACCGCGCCCGACGAGCGCACCGCCCGGCTGGAGCAGCTCGCCGTCGAGGGGCACAACCTGCACCCGTGCGGGCGCACCCGGCTGGGCTGGGGCACCGGCGACCTGATCGCGCACGACCTGGAGAGCGAGTCGACCGCGATCGGCTTCCTGGCCGTGCCCCGGGAGCTGGCGCTGGGCGACGACCTGTCCGAGCGGCTGGGCGTGGCGGCCACCGGCGGGCGGCGGCTGCTGCCGGTGCACATCTGGCAGTTGCGGCACCTCACCGGTCGGCACCCGGCGCTGTTCGCCGACGGCACGCTGCGGGTGCTCGACGAGGTGCTGCCCGCGCGGCCGACCGCCGCGCTGCGCACCGTGCTGCCGCCGGGGTCGACGTACCTGAAGCTGTCGCTGGACATCCAGGTCACCTCGACCCGGCGCAGCATCTCCATCGCCTCCACCCGCAACGGCCCCGCGCTGAGCGAGGTGCTGGCCCGGCTGCTGGAGCTGGTGCCGGGCGGCGACCGGGTGCTGCTGATGGCCGAGCCCGCGGGCGTCGCCGGACTGCTGGAGGACGGCCGCCAGCTCAGCACGATCGTGCGCGACGGGCTGGGGGGCCGGCTGGCCGCCGACGAGCAGCCGGTCCCGGCGAGCTCGCTGGCCGCCGCCGACCCGGTCACCGGGCGCACGCTGCTGGCCGGGGTCGTCGACCGGTACGCGGGCACCCGCGCGCTGGCGGACCCGAGAGCGGCCGCGTCGGGCTTCCTGCGTGAGTACGCCGCGCTGCTGCTGCCGCCGGTGCTGGCGCTGGCCGCGCGGCACGGCATCGGCCTGGAGGCGCACCTGCAGAACTGCGTGCCGACGTTCCGGCACGGTGTCCCGCACCGGCTCGCCCTGCGGGACCTGGCCGGGCTGCGCGTGCACCACCCACGGCTGGCGGCTTCCGGGGCCCGGCTGCAGCTGTGGCCCGGCTCGGTGATCGGCACCGAGGACGAGGCGGTGCTGCTGTCGAAGGTGGCGTACACCGCGTTTCAGGCGCACCTTGGCGAGCTGGTGCTGCGGCTGGGGCAGTCGCACCGTCTGGCCGCCGACGCCGCATGGCGGATCGTGCGCGAGATCGTGGACGACAGCCTGGCCGGGCATCCCGACCACGCCTTCTACACTGCCGCGACGGTGCCGCACAAGGCGCTGACCCGGATGCGCCTGGCCGGCGCGGGCGACCTCTACGTCCCGGTGCAGAATCCGCTGTATGCCCTCTGATCAGCGCTCCCCGCACCGCGACACCCGCCGGACGGCTCCCTCGTCCGGCGGGGCCGCATCCGTCCCGGAAGTGTCCGGATCATGGACACCCGGGATGACGGACGCGGCTCCGGCAGGCCCGCACGGGGTCCCGGAGCGGATCGCGGCGGCGTTGCGCGGCCTCGACGGGCCGGTCTGCGCCTACGTCTACGACCCCGGCGTGCTGCGGGCCCGGGTCGGCGAGCTGCGGCGGGCGCTGCCCGGGGTGACCGTCTGCTACGCGGTGAAGGCCAACGGGCACCCGGCGATCGTCGGCGCGGCCGCCGACGCCTGCGACGGGCTGGAGGTCGCTTCCGGCGGCGAGCTGGCCCTGGCCGAGGCGGCCGGGGCACGGCGGATCGTGTTCGGCGGCCCCGCCAAGACCGACGCCGAGCTGGCGTACGCGCTGCGCCTGGGCGCGGCCGCGGACGTGACCGTGAACGTGGAGAGCGTGCACGAGCTGCGCCGGCTGAGCCTGCTCGCGCAGCGGGCGGGCGCCACGGCGACGGTCACGCTGCGGGTGAACCGCGCCGACGCCGGGCTGCCCGGCACGCACGCGATGACCGGCGCGCCGACCCCGTTCGGCGTCGAGGAGGCGCAGCTGCCGGAAGCGGTCGCACTGGCCCGGTCCCTGCCCGGCCTGGACCTGGCCGGCTGGCACCTGCACGCGGTCTCCAACAACCTCGACGCGGCCGCGCACTCGGCCTTCCTCGCCGAGGCGCTGCGCTGGTCGGCGGCCACGTCGCGGCGGCTGGGCGTGCCGCTGCGCACGGTGAACGCGGGCGGCGGCTTCGGCGTCGACTACCCCGGTGACGCGGTGTTCGCGCTGGACGAGCTGCGGGTGAGCGTGCCGGACGGGGTCGAGCTGGTCGTCGAGCCGGGACGGTGGCTCGCCGCCGACGCGGGCTGGTACGCCGCCGAGGTGCTCGACCTCAAGCACACCCACGGGCGGTGGTTCGCGGTGCTGCGCGGCGGCACTCACCACTTCCGGCTGCCCGCGGCCTGGGGATACGACCACCCGTTCACGGTGCTGCCGGTGGACCGGTGGGAGTACCCCTGGCCCCGGCCCGAGGTCGCCGGGGTGGCGGTGGACGCCGTCGGTGAGCTGTGCACGCCCCGCGACGTGCTCTGCCGCGGCCGGCACGTGGACCGGCTGCGGGTCGGTGACCTGCTGGTGTTCGGCCGGACGGGGGCGTACGGCTGGGACATCTCGCACCACGCGTTCCTGCGGCATCCGGAGCCGGCTTTCCTCGTCATCTGACCGCGCAGAGTGATCCCGCGGTCTACCCAGCGAATCGGATGATCACGAGATGGTCCGCCCTGTTCGACCTGGCTTGACAAGGTCCTAGACTGTGCCGGTTCCACCACGAGTTGTGGTGCGCAACACCCCCTCTTTCACCCCCCTCGACACCCCTCGAAAGCGGAGGCCCCGATGCCGAACGGCCGTAACTCCACGGTCCGATCGCACCGGCGCGGTGGTGGCCGTCGCCGCAGCATCGCACCGTGGATCGTCATCCCGACGGCGCTCGTGCTGATCGGTTCCGGTGCGACCATCGGCTACGTGTACGTCATCAAGGACTCGTGCAGCGGCAGCACCCAGGCCACTGTCGTGGCCGAACCGGGAACCGCCAACCTGCTGCGCGCGCTGGCCGGCAAGTGGGCCGAGACCAACCCGTCGGTCGACGGTGTCTGTGCCTCGGTGACGATCGGCGAGCAGGACACCGCCGCGACCGTACGCGCGCTGGCCCGCGAATGGGACACGGCCGTCTCCGGCCCGGCTCCCGACGTGTGGGTCCCACCGTCCAGCGCCTGGGTGAAGGCGGCCGCCGCCACCAGCGAGGCAGCCGACAAGGTCCTGCCGGACCGGCTGCCGAGCGTGGCGCGTACGCCCGTGGTCATCGCCATGCCGCAGGCCGCGGCCGAGAAGCTCGGCTGGCCCGACGCGAAGCTCGACTGGAAGGACCTGCTCGACAAGCTCGCCAAGGACAGCTCCGTCAAGGTCGGCATGAGCGACCCTGCGGCGTCCACGGCCGGCCTGCTCGCGCTGTCGGCGATCATCGACGCCGACGACAACACCGAGGTCGACCCGGAGGAGCTGGGCCGCGTCTTCGCGCTGGAGCAGCGCATGGCGCTGTACCGGACGACCACCGAGGAGCTGTTCGCCGAGTTCGTCAGCGGCGGCGGCAAGACGGTGAACGCGTTCCCGGCCCTGGAGCAGGACGTGGTGCGGCACAACGCCGAGCACCCCGACCTGCCGCTGGTGGCCGTCTACCCGCAGAACGCCACCACCGAGGCCGACAACCCGTACCTGGTGCTCAAGAACGCCGCCTGGACCACCCCGCAGCGCTCCGCCGCGGCCGAGGCGTTCCTGAGCTACCTGCGCGGCGACGCCGCCCGCGGTGAGGTGCAGAAGCAGGGCTACCGCGACTCCAACCGCCAGCCCGGTCCGCAGCTGTCCCCCGCCAACGGCGTGATCAGCAAGCTCACCGCCCTGCCGGGCGGCGTGCTGCTCACCGAGTCGATCACCAAGACGACGGAGACCTGGACGGCGCTCACCCGTCCCACCAACATGCTGCTGGTGCTCGACGTGTCGGGTTCCATGGGCGGCGTGGTGCGGGGCACCGGCGGCCAGACCAAGCTCGACCTGACCAAGGCGGGCGCGCAGGAAGCCGTCGACATGTTCGGCGACGACGCGCAGGTCGGCCTGTGGAGCTTCTCGTCCAAGCAGACCGGCAACAAGGCGTACAAGGAACTGGTGCCGCTGGGCAAGATGACCGAGGAGGTCTCGGGCAAGCCCCGCCGCGACCAGCTCACGTCGAAGCTCAAGGCCCTGGAGCCGGGTGGCGCCACCGGCATGTACGACACGGTCTGGGCGGCATACCAGACGATGCAGAAGAACTACGTGCCGGGCGCGACGAACATGATCGTGCTGCTGTCCGACGGCGCGGACGACGACCAGCTGGCAGGCCTCAAGCTCGAGCAGCTGATCGAGAAGATCAACGGCGCGGACAAGGAGCGGCCGGTCAAGGTCGTCACCATCGCCCTGGGCAAGCCGTCCAACAGCGAGGCCCTCGCCAAGATCTCGGCCGCCACCAAGGTCAGCACCTACAGCTCCGAGCGCTCGTACGACATCGGCAACGTCCTGCGCGCCGCCATCTTCGACTTCCAGTGACCACCCGGCGGCCCCGCCGCCCCTCCTCGCGCAACTTTTAAAGACTCGCGGCCTCAGGACTGTCCTGAGGCCGCGAGTCTTCAAAGTTGCGGAACGGGTCAGCGGAGGCCGTGGAGGGCGGCGCGGACGGGGGCGGCTTTGGCGGCGGCCTCGGCGACCTCGGCGGCGGGGTCGGAGTCGATGGTGATGCCGCCGCCCGCCCAGACGTGCAGGTCCTGGCCGTCCGCCGCGACCGTGCGGATGGTAAGGCCGAGGTCGATGCCGTCGGGCCCGATCCAGCCGAGCGCGCCCATGCTGACGCCGCGGCCGACCGGTTCCAGGGCGGCGATCTCGCGCAGCGCGGCGAGCTTGGGCGCGCCGGTGACCGAGCCGCCGGGGCAGATCGCCCGGAGCAGCTCCGCCAGCCCGGTGCCGGGCCGCAGCAGCGCGGTCACCTCCGACTCGGCCTGCCACAGGTCGGCCCAACGGCGTACGGCGAACAGCTCGGGCACGCGTACCGTGCCGGTCTGCGCGACGTGTGAGAGGTCGTTGCGCTGCAGGTCGACGATCATGATGTGCTCGGCGCGCTCCTTGGGCGAGGAGAGCAGCTCGACCCGGCCGGCCTCGGTGGCCGGCGTGGTGCCTTTGATGGGCCGGGTGACCGCGTGCCCGCCACGGACCTCCAGCAGGGTCTCCGGGGAGGCGCAGCCGATCGCCCAGCCGTCGCCCTGCAGGATCCCGGCGTAGCGCGCTCCGGGCAGGCGCGTCACCCGGCGCAGCGCGGGCAGCGGGTCCCCGTGGTACTGGGCGGCGGCGTGGCCGACCATGTTGACCTGGTAAACGTCGCCGCGGGCGATGGCCTCGCGGACCGACTCCACCGCCTCGGCATGGCGCGAAGGGCTCCAGGAGGGCCGCCACGGGCCGAGCCGCCACGCCCCCGCCGTTCGGCCGAGGTCGCCCGCGGACGGCTCCTGGAGGCGTAGGTTTGCCGTGTGTTCGTATACCACGACGACCACGTCCGGCACGGCCGGCGCGGGGCTGGGCGCCCCGAGGCAGCCACCGATCATGGCGGCCCCGCCCGCCGCGGACACGAACAGCGCGGAGCCGCAGACCTCATGGGCCAGCCCCGCCAGGGACGGCCCGGACAGGTCGCCGACCGGCAGCCCGTGCCGGGCCAGGAAGTTCTCGACCAGCGTGGCCGGATCGCCCGGGTCGCCCACACGCCACTCCAGCCGGGAGCGTTCCCATGCCTGGTCACGGCAGGTCGCCGGAATGCCGGGAATATCCCTGGCCGTCCCGTGGGTGGGGGCTAGACCGACTGGCTTCATTCCGCTCGTCCGAAAGGTTGATATCTAGAAAGGCCCTGCGTTACCTGCTCGTAAAAGGCTCGTTCGGCTTGGTAGCGTGCGTCACTGTTGTGATCGACAGCACACCGGCGACGGACGGTCTCAGATCGAGCTTCCAACGCCACCACCCCTAACCGAATCGCGGAGAACCCCGATGTTGTGCCAGCACCAACCGGTCTGCCCCTCAGCCGACGCGATCGACCACGACGCTGCCAAGGTCGTCGCGTCCTTCCCTGAGCAGGGCTGGAGCCTGCTCTGCAACGGCGTCATCGTTTTCGAGGACACCGGCGAGCTGCTCCCCGACGGGTCGAGCATCGCTCCGCACCGCGGTCCCGCGGTGCACGCCATGGCCTGACCCTAACGGCGAAGACCCGGGGCGCGACGCAGCGCCCCGAAAGATCATTAGAACACCCGCCGAGCCGGCCCGAAGCCCGCGTCGTATGGACGCCTCCCCGGGCCGGCGGCAGCAGGCCTCAGGCGAACGCCTCCGGCGGCGGGCACGAGCAGACCAGGTTCCGGTCCCCGAAGGCGCCGTCGATGCGCCGGACCGGCGGCCAGTACTTTCCGGCGCGCTCCGACGCGCTCACCAGACCCGGGTAGGCCGCGACCGAGCGCGGGTACGCGTGGTCCCAGGAGTCCCCGGTCACCATCGACGCCGTGTGCGGCGCGTTGACCAGCGGGTTGTCATCGGCCGGCCACTCCCCCGCGCCGACCTTGTCGATCTCGCGGCGGATCGAGATCATCGCGTTGACGAAGCGGTCCAGCTCGCCCAGGTCCTCGCTCTCGGTCGGCTCCACCATCAGGGTGCCGGCGACCGGGAACGACATCGTCGGGGCGTGGAAGCCGTAGTCGATCAGGCGCTTGGCCACGTCGTCCACGGTCACGCCGGTGGCCTTGGTGATCGGCCGCAGGTCGAGGATGCACTCGTGGGCGACCAGGCCCTTGTTGCCGCTGTACAGCACCGGGTAGTGCTCCTTCAGCCGGGCCGCGACGTAGTTGGCCGCCAGCACCGCGGTGCCGGTCGCGGCCGCCAGGCCGTCCGGGCCCATCATGCGCAGGTACGCCCACGGGATGGGCAGGATGCCGGCGCTGCCGTGCGGGGCCGCGCTGATCGCCGACACGTCCTTGGTGCCCGGCAGGTACGGGGCCAGGTGCGAGCGCACGGCCACCGGGCCGACGCCAGGACCGCCGCCGCCGTGCGGGATGCAGAACGTCTTGTGCAGGTTCAGGTGCGACACGTCCGCGCCGAACTTGCCCGGCTTGGCGAAGCCGACCAGCGCGTTGAGGTTCGCGCCGTCGACGTACACCTGACCGCCGGCCTCGTGCACCTTGGCGCACAGCGAGGCGATGCCGGTCTCGTACACGCCGTGCGTCGACGGGTAGGTGACCATGATCGCCGCGAGGTCGTCGCGGTGCTTGTCGATCGCCCGGTCGAGGTCGACCAGGTCCACGTTGCCGGAGTCGTCGCAGGCCACCACGACCACGCGCATGCCGGCCATCACGGCGCTGGCCGCGTTGGTGCCGTGCGCGCTGGACGGGATCAGGCACACGTCGCGGTGGGCCTCGCCGTTGGCGCGGTGGTACGCCCGGATCGCCAGCAGGCCGGCCAGCTCGCCCTGCGAACCGGCGTTCGGCTGCACGCTGACCGCGTCGTACCCGGTGACCTCGGCCAGCCAGCCCTCCAGCTGCGCGATCATGTCGCGGTAGCCGGCGGTCTGGTGCTGCGGCGCGAACGGGTGCAGCTGGCCGAACTCGGGCCAGGTGACCGCTTCCATCTCGGTGGTGGCGTTGAGCTTCATGGTGCACGAGCCCAGCGGGATCATGCCCCGGTCCAGCGCGTAGTCGAGGTCCGACAGGCGGCGCAGGTAGCGCAGCATCGCCGTCTCGCTGTGGTGGCTGGAGAACACCTCGTGGGTGAGGAACTCGGTGTCGCGGGCCAGCTCCGCCGGGATCGCGGTGGCCTGGCGCGGCTCGGCCAGGGTCACGCCGAACGCGGCGCAGACCGCCTTCAGGTGCGCGACCGTGGTGGTCTCGTCGCAGGACACGCTCACCCGGTCGGCGTCGACCAGGCGCAGGTTGATCCCGTCGCGCTCGGCGGCGGCGACCACGGTCTGCGCGCGGCCCGGCACGACCGCGGTGACGGTGTCGAAGAACGCGGTGTGCGCGACCTCGACGCCGCCGGTGAGCAGGCTGACCGCCAGGCGGCTCGCGCTGTCGTGCGCGTGCCGGGCGATCTTCCGCAGCCCGTCCGGGCCGTGGTAGACGGCGTACATGCTGGCCATGACGGCGAGCAGCACCTGCGCGGTGCAGATGTTGCTGGTCGCCTTCTCCCGCCGGATGTGCTGCTCACGGGTCTGCAGGGCGAGCCGGTACGCGCGGGTGCCATCGGCGTCCTTGGAGACGCCCACCAGGCGGCCGGGCAGCGAGCGCTCCAGACCGGCGCGCACCGCGAGGTAGCCGGCGTGCGGGCCGCCGAAGCCCATCGGCACGCCGAAGCGCTGGGCGCTGCCGCAGGCGATGTCCGCGCCGATGCTGCCCGGGGCGCGGACCAGGGTCAGCGCCAGCAGGTCCGCGGCCACCGAGACCAGGGCCTGGCGGGCGTGCGCGGTCTCGATCAGGGCGGCGTGGTCGCGCAGCGCGCCGGACGCGCCCGGGTACTGCAGCTGCAGGCCGAAGAACTGCTCGGGCAGCTCCTCGGCGTCCAGGTCGAGCACGCGGACCTCGATGCCGAGCGGCTCGGCCCGGGTGGCGATCACGTCGATGGTCTGCGGCAGCGTGTCCGCGTCGACGACGAACACGTTGCTCTTGCTCTTCGACGAACGGCGGGCCAGCGTCATCGCCTCGGCGGCGGCGGTGCCCTCGTCGAGCATGGAGGCGTTGGCGGTGGCCAGGCCGGTGAGGTCGGTGACCACGGTCTGGAAGTTGAGCAGGGCCTCCAGCCGGCCCTGGCTGATCTCCGGCTGGTACGGCGTGTAGGCCGTGTACCAGGCCGGGCTCTCCAGCACGTTGCGCTTGATCACGCCGGGCACGTGGGTGCCGTAGTAGCCCAGGCCGATCATGGAGGTGGCGACCGTGTTGCGGTCGGCGAAGGCGCGCAGCTCGGCGATGGTCTCGGCCTCGGTCGCGGCGGCCGGGAGGTCCAGCGCGCCGTGCCAGCGGATCACCTCGGGGATGGCCGCGTCCATCAGCTCCTCGATCGAGGAGTAGCCGATGGCGTTGAGCATGCTCTCGGTCTGGTCTGAACCGGGACCGATGTGGCGTTCTACGAAGGCGCTCAATGTGTGCTCCGGGGTCGAGGACTATGGATAGCCCTCCCCCTCTGTCACGGGCGA
This sequence comes from Catellatospora sp. NPDC049133, assembly GCF_040648455.1. NCBI lineage: Bacteria > Bacillati > Actinomycetota > Actinomycetes > Micromonosporales > Micromonosporaceae > Catellatospora > Catellatospora sp. NPDC049133. The sequence continues at coordinate 59,017 of NZ_JBEZDT010000032.1, read as the reverse complement.
TGCTCATGAGCCTCGCCACGGCGGGTCGCGCCGCTCCAGAGTCGCCATGCCCGTACGGTTCGGGTGCCTGAGAGGTTCCGGGGAGGAATTGCCCCTTCGGCGCCGCTTTACGCGGACTCTCCCACACGGGTGTGCCGGCACCGCCCACGCTACCAGCACGTGTGTTTCGGCACCGTAACCCAGGCCACTCACACGCCGGTCGGCCGGCCGCCGACCGCCCCATGATCGCTCGACTTGCCAGGCACCTGTGCGTATCTTGCGCACCCATTCACACATGTGCCCGGCAAGTCGAATGATCATGGTGTGGGACGCGCCCGCGCCGAAGCGCCACGTGGCCGGTGAGACCTCGCGCGGTCAGGTGCGCGGGCGGATCAGGGGATCAGGACGACCTTGCCGACAGTGGCCCGGGTCTCCAGGGCGGTGTGGGCGCGGGCGGCTTCGGCGAGCGGGAACGTGGTGATCGCCGGGGTGAGCCAGCCCTCGGCGGCGTCGCGCAGGGCCTGCTCCTCCAGGGGGCGCAGGCTGCCCGCGACCTTCATCATGGCCGGGCCGATCGCCGACGAGGCGATGATGCCCCGGGCGTACAGGTCCTGGGTGGTGAGCTGGGTCGGCGCGCCGGCGGACCCGCCGAAGATCAGGAAGCGGCCGAGCGGGGCGAGCAGTTCCAGGGCCGCGCGGCCCCGCTCGCCGCCGACGCCGTCGAGGACCACGGTCAGGTCGCGCTCACCCAGTTCGGCACGCACCTTGCCGGCCCAGCCCGGCTCCAGGTAGTCGGCGGCGATGTCGGCTCCGTTGCGCTGGACCCGGGCCACCTTGTCCGGGCCGCCCGCCGCGCCGACGACCAGCGCTCCGGCCCGCTGCGCCGCCTGCACGAGCAGCGTGCCCAGACCGCCTGCCGCGCCGGTGACCAGCACCGCGTCGGCATCGGTAAGGCGCGCCAGGCGCAGCACACCGACCGCGGTCCGGCCGGTGCCGATCATCGCCACCGCGGCCGGGGCGCTGAGTTGCTCGGGGATCTCGTGCAGGGAGGCGACGGCGGCGACCGCACGGGAGGCGTACCCCCCGCTGGTCATGCCCAGGTGTGCGACCACGCGCCGGCCCTGCCACGCCGGGTCGACGCCCGGCCCGGTGCCGCCCACTCGCCCGGCGACCTCCCGGCCCGGCGTCATCGGCAGCGTGGGCGGCGGGAACGGCCCCGGGCTGCCGGAGCGGATCGTGGTGTCGACGAGGTGCACCCCGGCGGCCTCGACCTCGATCAGCACCTGCCCCTCGCCCGGCACCGGGTCGGGGACCTCCTCGAAGCGGAGGTTCTCGGCGGGGCCGAACTCGTACTGCCGGATGGCGTGCATGGGCGCTCCTGGGTGTGCGTCGGTTGCGACGACGCTAGGAGTTCAAGTGCACTTGAGGTCAAGCCGCGACGCCGACGCGCTGCCTCAGGCCGCCTGCTTGGCCAGCGCGCGGACCGCGTCCAGCAGCACGTCGACGTCCTCGGCGGTCGTGTAGTGGTAGATGCCGGCCCGCACCGCGCCGCCGGAGTCCCGCAGGCCCATCGTGTGGAAGTACTCCCACGCGTAGTAGTCCCCGGCGAACGCGCAGATGCCCGCGTCGCCGAGCGCCTTGGACGTCTCGGCCGGGTGCGTCGACCCGACCCGGAACGACACCGTCGGGCACCGGTCGGCCGGGGCCGGGCACAGCGACACCCCGTCGATCGCGGCGAGCCCGTCCACGAGCCGGGCGAACAGCTCCGCCTCGTAGTCGCGTACCGCGGCCAGGGAGGTCAGCAGGCGCTCGCGCCGGGACCCGGTCGCGGCCGGGTCGAGACCCGCCAGGTGATCGACGGCGGCGGTGACGCCGGCCAGGGACGCGAAGCTCGGCGTGCCGAACTCGAAGCGCTCCGGCACCGCGTCACTGGACGGGCGCAGCTTCGCCGGGAACATCCCCGCCCACAGCGCGGGGTCCGCCACGCAGGCGGCCAGATGCGGGCCGGACCACTTGTACGCGCTGGTCACGTAGAAGTCCGCGCCGAGCGCCGCGACGTCGGTCGGCTGGTGCGGCGTCGCGTGCACGCCGTCCACGAAGACCAGCGCCCCGGCGGCGTGCGCGATCGCGGCGATGGCGGGCACGTCCGGCCGGGTGCCGATCGCGTTGCTGCCCGCGGTCACCGCGACGAGCCGGGTGCGGTCGCTGACCAGGTCCTTGTACTGCCAGGTCGGCAGCTCACCGGTGGCCGGGTCGAACTCGGCCCAGCGCACGGTCGCGCCCTGCTCGTCGGCGACCTGCACCCACGGGCGCACGTTCGAGTCGTGATCGAGCCGCGAGACGACCACCTCGTCGCCCGGACCCCACGACTGGCCGAGTGTGCGGGCGACCAGGTACACCAGCGACGTCGCGCTGTTACCGAAGACCACCCCGGCCGGGTCCGCGCCGAGCAGGTCGGCGACCGCGCGGCGGGCGTCCGCGACGATCCCGATCGCGCGCCGGCCGGGCGCGAACGCGTCGCTGCGGTTGGCCACCGCACCCCGGTACACGGCGTCGACCGCCTGCGCGACCGGCTCCGCGACCAGCGAGCCCGCGGCCGCGTCGAAGTGCCGGAAACCCTCACCCAGGGCCGGGTATGCAGCGCGAGCCCGCGCGATGTCGAACGCCATGCCCGCCACCCTAACCACCCGCCCACTCTGCCGTCATGATCCAAACGGCCGGTGTCCGCGCCGCGCCTTCGGACCGCACGGCCGCGGTCGTAGGGTGGGGTGGTGGCGGAGATCGTGCAGCTGCTGGCGTCGGGGGTGCGGCGGTTTCAGGGGCGGCCCGCGGACGGGCCCTCGCCGGCGCCGCAGGGCGAGCTGGTCGAGCAGGTACGGATCCGCGCGCAGCTCGGCATCGTCGGGGACCGGTACTTCGGCAGGCAGGCGCACCGGGACGCGAGCGTGACCGTGATCGCGCAGGAGTCGCTGCCGCCCGGCGCGGACCTGACCCAGGTCCGGCGCAACATCCTGACCAGCGGCATCGCCGTCGACGACCTGGTCGGCTCGGTGCTGGTGCTCGACTCCGGCGACGGGCCGGTGCGGCTGCGCGTCAACCGCCCCGCCCACCCCTGCGCCTGGATGGACGTGACCATCGGCCCCGGCGCCTGGCGGGCGCTGCGCGGCAAGGGCGGCATCCGCTGCACACCACTCGACGACGGCATCCTGCGCGTCGGCCCGGTCGAGGTCTCGATCGCCCCCATTCCCCAGGCGTAGCGCAGGCAGCCCGTCGTGGACCGCCGGCGGTTCTCACCAGGGTTCGGGGCCGTCCTCGCTGCTCACCCGGGGTTCCGTGGGGCTGCCCTGCACCTTCAAGGAACTGCAGGATCAGGAGTGGCGATTGCTGCAGTTTCCTTGAAGTGCAGCGGGGTCACGGCTTGGGCGTCCCGTCCTTGGCCGGGCCTATGGACACGCACCAGCGGTCGTCGCAGGTGGCCGGTCCATCCACATGCGCAGGAGTCGTGCTGTCGATCCGGCGGCCGCTCGTTCGTACAGACGGAGACGGGCCGACGCGGTCGGCCACGAGCGGCAGGGAGAGACGTGTGCGCAAGCTGATGGTCATCGAGTTCGTGACCCTGGACGGGGTCATGCAGAGCCTCGGTTCCCCGGACGAGGACCGCGACGGCGGCTTCGAGCACGGCGGCTGGGCCGCGCCGTACTTCGACGAGGTCCAGGCGTCGGCGGCGGGCGAAGGGCTCAAGAACACGACGGCGTACCTGTTCGGGCGGCGGACCTACGAGAAGATGGCCGCGTTCTGGCCCACCCAGCCCGACGAGAACCCGATGGCGGCCCACCTCAACGCCACCCCCAAACACGTCGCCTCCCGGACCCTGACCCACGTGGCCTGGCCCGGCGCGTCCGTGCTTCAGGGCGACCTGGCTCAGGCGGTGCGCGACCTCAAAGCGCAGGGCGACGGGGTGATCGCCGTGCTGGGCAGCGGGGTGCTCGTGCAGGAGCTGATCGCGCAGAACCTGGTCGACGGATACCGGCTGTTCCTGCACCCGCTGCTGCTCGGCACCGGCAAGCGGCTGTTCAACGAGATGCCCCGCCCGCAGCGGCTCCGCCTCGTCGACAGCACCCCGACCAGCACCGGCGTGCTCATGCTCGGCTACGACGTGGTGTGACCGCCGCACCGCCCCCCACCGCACCTGAAGATCACGCATAATCCGTCGTCGTGAGCGATCCCGTGGCGCAGGGCGACGACCTCCTCGACGACCTCCAGCGAGCCGAAGCCCTGCTGACGGTGGGCCGTCCCGACGCCGCCGGGCAGATCCTGGCCGGGGTGCTGGGCCGCCACCCGGACAACGCCCCCGCCCTGTGCCTGCTGGCGATCGTGGAGAGCAAACGCGGCGACCACCGCGCGATGCTGCGCGCCGCCGACGCGGCCGTGGCTGCCGAGCCGAGCAGCGACTGGGCACACCGGCTGCGTTCGACGGCGCTGCGCCATCGCTGCCGTCCGCTGGAGGCGAGGGAGGCGGCGCTGGAGGCCGTACGGCTCGCGCCCGACAACTGGGCCTGCCACATCGTGCTCGCCGAGAGCGAGCTGCTGGACGAGACCGTGGTCGGGGTCGAGGCGGCGTATCTGGCCGCGAGCAGGGCCGTGGAACTGGCGCCGGACGAACCGGACGCGCACCTGACGCTGGGCCGGGTCCACGCCGCGGCGTTCGATCCCGCCTACGCGCAGGCCTGCTACGAGCAGGCGCTGGCCCTCGATCCGCAGCACGTGGCCGCGCGCAACAACCTGGCCGTCGAGCAGCTCAGGACGGGCCGTTACACCGCGGGCGGCCGGACGCTCATCGACGCCCTGGCCCAGGACCCGCAGCACGACCTGCTGCACCGGAACCTGGGCCAGGCCGTGCACGCCTGGCTGCACCGCCTCGCGGACGGCGCGGTGCTGGCGTGGCTGTGCTGGGCGGCCGTCCTGCTGAGCGGGAGCCCACGCGCCGAACGGATCGCCGGTGGCGCGCTGGCCGTGCTGGTGGCCGCCGGTGCGGGGTGGTCCTACGCGCGGCTGCCGACCGCGATGCGGCGGCTGGTCCGCAGACTGCCCGCCCGAGCCGAGTACGGCCGGATCGCGGCGTGGGCCTGCGTCGCCGTGCCCTTCGTCGCGCTGCTGCTCAGGCCGGTCGCGAGCACACCGGCACTGCGGGGCGTCGCCGCGGGCCTCACCCTGTTCGCTGTCATCGCCGCTTTCGTGACGGCGTCGCGGGCGTACACCCGGGTTCTCGGCGCCGCCGCACGGCTGCACCGCAGGTGGCGGCACCGGGTCTTCCTCCGGCGCGGTGCCCGGCAGCCGGATTCACGCGCTCGCGGCGTCGCAGCCAGATATACCGCGCTTCGAGTGGTCGCGATCGCCGGCAGGGTCGTCGTCGGGCTGGCCGCCGTCGGTGTCGTCAGCGCGCTGATCCTCCGGCCGCACGGTGAGACCGCGCCGCCGCCCGCGAAGGTGCCGACCGGCCAGTGCCTGACGTCGCCCGACGGCGGGGCCGCCCGGCCCGGCGTCGTTCTCGCGGGCCAGGCGCAGCTCGTGGCCTGCGACGACGCGCGGGCCGTCTACCGTGTCACCGGTGTCATGACCCTGCCCTCGACCGCCCCGGACGGCCCACAGGCAATCTCCTGCGGCGACACCGCGGCGGACACCACCCAGACCGTGATGATCGGCTGGCACGACGGCGGCCACGTCGTCTCCCTCTGCCTCACCGCCGCCCACTGACGCACCGAGCGGCGAGGACACCTCCGAGGGGGTCCGGCGGACCGGACTAGGCTGATCCACATGACGTACGTGGCAGACCCGAAGCGATACGACTCCATGATCTACCGCCGCACCGGCCGGAGCGGGCTGAAACTGCCCGCGATCTCGCTGGGCCTGTGGCACAACTTCGGCCACGAGCGTCCCTGGGACCGCCAGCGCGACATCGTGCGCCGCGCCTTCGACCTGGGCGTGACGCACTTCGACCTGGCCAACAACTACGGCCCGCCGCCGGGCGCGGCCGAGGAGAACTTCGGCCGGATGCTGGCCACGGACCTGAAGCCGTACCGGGACGAGCTGGTCATCGCGACGAAGGCCGGCTACGACATGTGGCCGGGTCCATACGGCGAGTGGGGTTCGCGCAAGTACCTGACCGCGTCCCTGGACCAGTCGCTGCGGCGGATGGGCCTGGACTACGTCGACGTCTTCTACTCGCACCGGTTCGACCCGGACACCCCGCTGGAAGAGACGATGGGCGCGCTGGACGCGGCCGTGCGCGCGGGCAAGGCGCTGTACGTCGGCATCTCGTCGTACACCTCGGCGCAGACCCGCGAGGCGGCGGCGATCCTGAAGTCGCTGGGCACGCCGCTGCTGATCCACCAGCCGTCGTACTCGATGATCAACCGCTGGACCGAGCGCGACCAGCTGCTGGACACCCTGGAGGAGGTCGGCGCGGGCTGCATCTCGTTCTCGCCGCTGGCCCAGGGCCTGCTCACCGACCGCTACCTCAAGGGCGTGCCCGCGGACTCGCGCATCCGGACCAGCCGTTTCCTCAACGAGGACGCGCTGACCCCGAGCAACCGGGTCAAGGTCGAGGGCCTCAACGCGATCGCCCAGCGGCGCGGGCAGTCGCTGGCGCAGCTCGCGCTGGCCTGGGCGCTGCGCGACGAGCGCATGACCAGCCTGGTCATCGGCGCGTCGAGCGTGGCCCAGTTGGAGAACAACATCGCCGCGCTGGGCAACCTCGACTTCACCGCCGAGGAGCTGACCGAGATCGACCAGTTCGCCACCGAGGCGGAGATCGTCATCTAGTGCTGGACGCGCATCAGCTCGTCGTCGAGCACGGCATCCTGTCGGTGGTGGTGGGCTCGCGGGCGTACGGCCTCGCGGGCCCCGCCTCCGACACCGACCGCCGGGGTGTGTTCGTCGCGCCGACCCGGCTGTTCTGGGGCCTGGACAAGCCGCCCACGCACGTGGACGGCCCGGCCGAGGAGCAGTTCTCGTGGGAGGTCGAGCGGCTGTGCACGCTCGCCCTGACGGCGAATCCGACGGTGCTGGAGTGCCTGTGGTCACCGCTGGTCGAGCTGTGCACGCCGACCGGCGAGCGGCTGCTGGCGGTGCGCGGCGCTTTCCTGTCCAGCCGGGCGGCGGAGACCTACGGTCGTTATGCCGCGGACCAGTTCGCGAAGCTGCGGGCGCACCGGGAGCGCACCGGCGAGGTGCGCTGGAAGCAGGCCATGCACATGCTGCGGCTGCTGCGGGCCGGGGCGCACGTGCTGCGGACCGGTGAGGTGCTGGTCGACGTGTCCGACGAGCGCGAGCTGCTGCTGTCGGTCAAGCGCGGCGAGGTGCCGTTCGAGCGGGTGTCGGCGCTGGCCGAACAGCGCTCCGCGGACCTGGCGCGGGCGGCGGCGGACACCGTGCTGCCCGCCGAGCCGGACCGGGCCGCGGTGGAGAAGTTCCTGGTGGGCGTACGCGAGGAAGGGCTGGACTCGGCCGTTCGGTGACGACGGCGGCCGATCGGGTGGCCTTACGGCACGGCACGGTCGTTGTGGATACTTGCCCGGTGACCCGACCCCTCGGCCGCCGCCTCGCGCTGCTCTGTGCCGCGCTCCTCGCCACCGCCGTCGCCGCCTGCGACTCCGCCCCCGACGACCCGGCGTTCGTGTCGCCGAGTTCGGCCGCGCCGTCGGGTTCGGGCGCGCCCGAGCCGGCCCCGGCCGCGTTCAGCGGCTGGCACGACCCCGCCTCGGCCGGCAAGCCGTGGGGCGACAAGGTGCAGGGCCTGCTGACGTTCCGGGGCAACCCGACGCGCACGTACCACGGCAGCGGGCCGATGCCGAAGACCAAGCCCGAGGAGCTGTGGCGCTTCCCGAAGTCGGGCAACATGTGCCGGCCGTCGGTCGACGAGCACGGCGAGCGCATCTGGTGCGGCATGGGCTGGACCGGCCAGCCCGCGGTGTTCGAGCGCGAGGGCAAGACCTGGCTGGTGTTCGGGGCGTACGACGGCAAGGTGCACTTCCTCGACGCGACCACCGGTGAGCGGCTGCTGCCCGACTTCACCACCAACGACATCATCAAGGGCTCGGTGACCATCGACCCGGACGGCTTCCCGCTGGTGTACACGGGTTCGCGCGACGACTACTTCCGCATCATCGCGATCGACGGCGACAAGCCCAAGGAGCTGTGGAAGCTGTCGGCGTACGCGGTGAAGCCGACGCTGTGGAACAACGACTGGGACAGCTCGGCGGTCATCATCGACGACTACCTGTTCGAGGGCGGCGAGAACAGCCAGTTCCACATCGTGAAGCTCAACCGGGGCTACGACAGCAACGGCAAGGTGACCGTCAAGCCGAAGCTGATCTGGAACACCCCGAGCTGGGACGACAAGCTCATCAAGGAGGCCGGGCACAAGACGTTCTCGGTGGAGAACTCGGTCAACGTCTCCGGCAACACCATCTACTTCGCGAACTCGGCCGGGCTGGTGCAGGGCTGGGACATCAGCGGGCTGAAGAGCGGGCAGAAGCCCAAGCGGGTGCTGCGCTTCTGGACCGGTGACGACACCGACGGCTCGATCGTCTCCGACGAGCAGGGCATGCTGTACGTCGGCTCGGAGTACGAGAAGAAGAACGCCCGGTCCAAGACCGTCGGCCAGCTGATGAAACTCGACCCGAGCAAGCCGAACGACCCGCTGGTCTGGAAGATCGACGAGCGCAACGGCGGCACGTACAGCACCGCGGCGCTGCACAAGGACATCGTCATCTTCGGCACGCACGCCATGGACCTGGTCGGCGTGGACCGCGAGACGGGCAAGGTGCGCTGGCGGCACCACGTGCCCGGAATGGGCCACGGCTCGCCGGTCATCATCGACGACGTGCTGATCATCGGTGACTGCAACGCGGGCTGGCTGTACGCGTTCGACGTCGCCGACACCTCGGTCGCGCCGAAGCCGCTGTGGAAGGTCAAGCCGGGCGCGTGCATCGAGTCGACGCCCGCGGTCTGGAACGGCGTGATCTACGTCGGCACCCGGGCCGGCCAGCTGCACGCCCTCGCGCTGCGATGACGGTCACGATCCCGGACTGGACCGGCCAGGTCGCCGACGAGCAGCCGTACCCGCTGGTCTTCGCGACCGTCAGCGGCGCTCACCTGTACGGCTTCGCCTCGGTCGACTCCGATGTGGACCTGCGCGGAGCGCACCTGCTGCCGATCGCGGAGCTGGCCGGGCTGCGGCAGGGCCCGGCGACGATCAACCACATCGGCGACCGGCACGGCGTGGAGCTGGACCTGGTCACCCACGACCTGACCAAGTGCGCCAAGCTGCTGCTCGGCCGCAGCGGCGACGTGCTGGAGCAGGTCACCTCGCCCTTGGTGGTGCGCACCACACCGCTGCACGAAGAGCTGCTGTCTCTCGTGCCGGGCTGCCTGAACGCGGGCTACGCCGACCACTACCTGGGCTTCTCGATCTCGTCGGAGAAGCTGTTCGCGAAGACCGGCGAGCTCAAACCCGCGCTGTACCTGCTGCGGGTGCTGGCGACCGGCCTGCACCTGATGCGCACCGGCGAGGTGCTGGCCGACCTGAACCTGCTGCACGACGACGCGAAATTGCCGTACGTGCCGGACCTGATCGCGGCCAAGCGGCAGGGCGAGCACCGGCGGCTCGGCGTCGACGAAGGGCTGCCCGACCCGGAGCGGATCCTCGCGGACACGTACCGGCTGCGCGAACAGTTGACCGAGGCCAAGGCCGCGACCGCGCTGCCCGCCGCGCCGACCGCGTACGACGCGCTGCACGACCTGGTGGTACGGGCCCGTCTGGCCGCCCGCTGAGGGATCCGCCGGTCGCGCCGGGCCCGGCGAACCGCTGGGCCCGGCGACCGCTGACAGGCACGAAAGAGCCCGCCTGCGCCCCTGACCGGCGCAGGCGGGCGTTCATGGGCCCGCGTGGGCGGGCGGGGTGCTACCGGCGGCGCCAGTTGCGGCCGCGCACGGCGGTGGCGAAGCCGGCCAGGTGCAGCGCGACGAACAGGAAGCCCAGCAGGGACAGCGTGCCGACGGTGAACAGCGGCTCGACGCCCTCGCCGAGCAGGTCCAGCAGCAGGGCGAGCCCGAAGCAGATCGCGGCGATGATGGCGAACATCGTGACTCCAGTTATGTCAGAAGGGGTTGACTGACACTCCGATGTCCACATGCGCATGAGCGCAAACCTCAGCGCAGTGCGACCAGCAACCGGCCCTGCTCGGTGGTGGTGACCTGGGTGCCCAGCTCCGCGCAGGCCTTGCCGAACCGCCAGCCGATCCACTCCGCCTCGTGCGGCATCGCCAACCGGGTCCGGGTGAAGTCCAGCGCCAGCGGCACCGCCTCGACCGAGACCGGCCCGAGTTCGTCCACGGTCACCTCGAACAGCAGCCCCAGATCGTTGCGCAGGCCGGGATCGACGGCGTAGTCGTCGACGAAGTCGCCCATGTCGTACAGCACCGGCCCGTGCACGCCGTGGAACACGTGCGCCGAGTGCCCGGCGACCAGGGTCGCCCCGGCGGCGAGCAGCTGCGTCGCGGCGGCCCGTACGTGCCCGACCGGGCCGCTGGTCATGTTCGGACCCCAGTGCGGGGTCACCAGCGCGACGTCGACCTGCGCGGCCATCTCGGCGACCAGCTCGGCCAGCCAGTCCGGCACGCCGTGGCGCAGGTCGGCGAAGGCGACCCCGGGGCCGTCCTCGGTGGCCGCGAAGTCCTGCGGGTGGTCGGTGACGCCGAGCACGCCGAGGCGTACGCCACCGGCCTCCAGCAGCCGCCAGGCCCGCGCCCCGGCCTGGTCGGGGCCCGCGCCGACCACGGCGACCCCGGCCCGGTCCAGGTGCTCGAGGGTGTCGGCGAGCGCGACCGGACCGAAGTCCAGGGCGTGGTTGTTGGCCAGGGTCACGCAGTCCACGCCCAGCCAGGCCAGCAGGCCCGCGGCCCGGGGCGGGGCGCGGAAGAAGAACGGCTTGCCGGGCGCCGGCCACGGCTCGCCGCGCTCGGAGACGCAGCACTCCAGATTGACCACGCACACGTCCGCCGCAGCGGTGAGCTGCCGCACCTGCTCGGCGAAGATCTCCTCGTACGCGGCGTGCCCGAGGGTGAGCCGGTCCGCCACGGAGCGGCCGAGCATCGTGTCCCCCGCCAGGACGAGCTTCACGCCCTCATTGTGCTCCTCCGGCGATCTTGCGGGCTGGTTTGCCGGGCGAAATCCGGCCGTTCGCACAAGATTCCCGACAGCAGGCGCGGCGAGGGATGATGGGGGCACAGGAGGACGGCCATGCGACCCACTCTGCGGTTGGGCACCATCGCCGGCATCCCGGTCGGCGTGCACTGGTCGGTACTGCTGATCATGCTGCTGCTGGGCCAGGGGCTGGCGACCGCTGTGCTGCCCGCGGGCGCGCCGGGTGGCTCCACCGGGGCGTACTGGATCGTCGCCCTCGCCGTCACCGTGCTGTTCCTCGGCTCGCTGCTCGCCCACGAGCTGAGCCACGCCATCGTCGCCCGCCACTACGGGGTGAGCGTGCGCCGGATCACGCTGTGGCTGCTCGGCGGCATGGCCGAACTGGAGTCCGAACCGCCGCACGCCCGCGCCGACCTGCTCGTGGCGCTCGCCGGACCGCTGGCCAGCCTCGGTGCGGCGGCCCTGTTCGGCGCGGCCGCCGGCGGGCTCTACCTGACCGGCCTGGCCCCGCTGGCCTGGGTCGCGCTGGCGTGGCTGGCGCTGGTCAACGCGGTGCTGGCCGTGTTCAACCTGCTGCCTGGCGCGCCCCTGGACGGCGGCCGGGTGCTGCGCGCGGCACTGTGGTGGTGGCGCGGTGACCGGGCCTTCGCCGCCCGCACGGCCGCGCGGGCGGGCATGGTCGTCAGCATCCTGATGATCGCGGGCGGCACGCTGCAGGTGCTGTGGCTGGCCGACATCGGCGGCCTGTGGCTGGTGCTGCTCGGCTGGTTCCTGCTGTTCGCGGGCCAGGCCGAGCAGGCCGACGCGCGCCTGCGCTCCGCCCTGTCCGGAGTCCTGGTCCGCGACGCGATGACCCCGCCGCCGCCCGTGGCCGGCTACGTGACCCAGCGCCTCGACGACTTCATCACCGTCGCCGCCGCGCACCGCCCCGCCGACGCCTACCCCGTGCTCGACCCCGACGGCCGCCCCGCCGGCCTGGTCACCCTCTTCTCCCTGGCCCGTCTGTCCCCCGCCCAGCGCGCCGACAAGACCCTGCGCGACGTCCGCTTCCCCCTGGACCGCCTCACGGTCCTGTCCCCCGACGACCCCCTGGAAGAAGCCGCCCGCCGCGTCGCCACCACCCGCCTCCCCTGCCTCGTCATCTCCCAAGGCCTCCTGGTCGGCCTCCTCACCCCCGCCGACCTCTCCCGCACCATCGACCTCCACACCCTGACCGAAGGAAGGGCATCGTCGGCTCGCGGCAGCGAGACGAGCAGCGGCTCTGACCATCGCTCTACGTAGAGGAAGGGCACCCTACTAACGCCTCATTGCGGCTGAGCTGGGGAGATGCCCGCGTTTCCGGCAGGTGCGGATAGCGAGGCCGCGGCGGCGCGGCGAGGGCGGCATTATGGCGGGCAGCAGGTTGCACCTGGCGGGGCCTACCGCTCGACGTTGGCGGGCTTCCCGCCGGCAACCCACCGCCGCCCTGCGGTGCGGCTTGTTGCACATTGATGGCAACAGCGGATACCTTGCGGAACGTGTCGTCACCCGGTGTCGTCGTCGAAGCCCTCCTGCTGTCCGTGCAGGACGGCGGCCTGCGCTACCGCCGCCGCAGCACCCCGGTCACCGACGGGGCGCACCCGGACGACGTCGCGCGCCTGCTCGCGGGCCTGTCGCCGTGCACCGAGGGCGGGCTGCTGCACTCGACCTCGTGGCGGGTCGAGCAGGGAGCGGTCGTGCTGACGTACGCGGCCCTGCCCGACCTGGACCCCCGGCACACCCGTCCGGTGCGGCTCGACGCGATGACCTCCGGCCCGCACCCGCTCGCGCCCAGCCCCGCCACCGTGGACGTGGACGCCGTCGCCGCGCACGCCTGCCGCCATCTCGCGATGCTCGTCGACACCGATGCCACCGTCGCAGCCGCCACCCGGCTGCTGCCGCAGCTGTGGGAGCCGCTGCGCAAGCTCGCCCCGGTTCCGGCGGGAGCCCTGACGGCCGTCGCGGTCTGACGGGATCCGTCGCTCCTCCCCGTCCCGCCTGATCCGCGCCGGTCCTCCGCCGTGCGGCGTCGACGCCTACGGCGCGCTCCCGGCGTCGGGATTGCTCCTTCGCGGGCAGCGCGGCCACGCCGCCGATTCCGCGAGAGTGGCCGATCGACGACTAACGCCGCCTCTTATCGGGTAGATGTGGCTGCGAGGGAACTGTCGGACCTTTGGGAGGAAAGTATGAGCCAGACCGCGAGCAGCACCACCCGGCGCAAGGCCACGACCGCGGCGAAGAAGGCCACCAAGGCGACGAAGACCGCGGTCAAGAACACGGCGAAGACCGCGCCCAAGACCCCGCAGGGCAAGAAGTCCATGCCGGCGGCGGCCGTGGGACAGGACGCGATCACGATGCTCAAGGACGACCACAAGGTGGTCGAGAAGCTGTTCAAGGAGTTCGAGAAGGCGGGGGATGCGGCGTACGCCAAGAAGCGCAAGATCGTCGACCAGGTGATCGCCGAGCTGACCACGCACGCGTACATCGAGGAGAGCCTGTTCTACCCGACGGCGCGCAAGGCCGCGCCGGAGACCGGTGAGCACGTGCTGGAGAGCGTCGAGGAGCACCATGTGGTGGCCTGGATGCTGAACGAGCTGAAGAACACCGACCCGCGCGATGAGCGCTTCGACGCCAAGATGACGGTGCTGATGGAGAACGTCCGCCACCACGTCAAGGAGGAGGAGCAGGAGTGGTTCCCGGAGGTCCGCAAGGCGATGAGCCGCGGTGACCTCAAGGAGCTGGGCGCGAAGATGGAGGCCGCCAAGAGCAAGGCCCCCTCGGATCCGCTGTCCCTGAGCAGCGCCAAGGCCTGAGCCCGACCGGCCGCCGCCCCGACCGCGCCCGCGGTCCGGGGCGGCGGCGCCGTTTTGCCGCCGAAGTCGACCCCCGGCTGTTCCGCCGCCTGGAGCCTGCGCACCTCGGCTGGTTCGCATACCGGCGGCTGGTTGATCCGCTGCCTCGATCGCCGACGCAAAGCCGCTGCTCAGCACAGAGACACGGTTAAGAAGGTGCCCTTCCTCTACGCAGCGCGATGTGAAGGTGCCCTTCCTTTCAGGAAATCGGCGTCGGCGATGGCGGCGGCGTGGGAGTCGTTGTTGAAGTAGACGTAGGCGGGGGCGTCGGCGGGCGAGGTGTCGGTGAGGCGGGCCAGCCAGGTGGTGAGGGCTGCTCGGCCGTAGCGCGGGCGAGGGGTGGCGCGGCCCTCGTGGAGGCGGAGGTAGGCGAAGTCGGTGGTGCGCCAGAGGGGGGTGATCGGGCGGCCGAGGCGGTCGGCCCAGCACAGGGCGGCGTGGTGGTGTTCGAGGACGGCGCGGGTCTCGTCGGTCCACCAGGAGCGGTGGCGGGGTTCGACGGCGACGCGGATGCGCGGCGGGAAGCAGCGCAGGACCGCCGCCAGGGCCTCGGGGTCGGCGGGCAGGGTCGGTGGGAGTTGGAGGAGCACCGGGCCCAGGTGGTCGGCGAGGGCGGCGGTGACGGCGAGGAAGCGGTCGACCGCTTCGCGCGGATCGCGCAGGCGTTTGATGTGGGTGAGGTAGCGGCTCATCTTGACCGCCATCACGAAGCCGTCGGGGAGTTGGTCACGCCAGGCGGCGAACGTGCCGCGAGGCGGCAGGCGGTAGAAGACGCTGTTGACCTCGACGGTCGGGAAGTGCTCGGCGTAGTGCCGCAGCCAGAGCCGCTGCGGCAGGCCGGGCGGGTAGAACGGGCCGCGCCAGTCGGCGTACTGCCAGCCGGACGTGCCGACGAGGATCACGGTTGTCTCGTCACCCGAAGCGGGGCCCGGCAAACCCGCATGTGATCATCGAGCGGTGGCGGTGACGGGTGTGCACGATCGGGACGAGCTGGCGCGGCTGCTGGGCGGCGCTCCCGCGCTGCACGCGTACCAGCTCGGTGACCTGGACGACTTCTTCTGGCCGTACACGACCTGGTATCGCGACGGCGACGCGGTCGCGCTGATGTACCACGGCGGCGGCCTGCCCGTGCTGCTCGCCTTCGACGACCGCCCGCGGGGCTCGCACACGCTGCTGGCGGGGCTGGTCCCGCTGCTGCCGCGCCGCTTCTACGCCCACCTGTCGCCGGGGGCCGAGCAGGTGCTGGCCGCGCAGTTCGACGCCGTGCCCGGCGGCCCGCACCTGAAGCTGGCGCTGACCGACCCGGCCGCGCTCGCCGACCCGCTCGGCGACGTGCTGACCGGCGCCGACCTGCCCGAGCTGCTGGCGCTGTACGAGGTGGCGTATCCCGGCAACTGGTTCGACGCGCGGATGCTGGAGACCGGGCAGTACGTCGGGGTGCGCCGCGACGGCGAGCTGCTGGCGGTGGCGGGCGTGCACGTGTGGTCGCCGAAGTACCGGGTGGCGGCGCTGGGCAACGTCACCACGCATCCGCGGGCCCGGGGCGAGGGCCTGGCCAGGGGCGCGGTGTCGGCGCTGTGCCGGCGGCTGCTGGACACCGTCGACCACGTGACGCTGAACGTGATGGCCGGAAACGCCGCGGCCCGCTCGCTGTACGCCGGTCTCGGGTTCACGACGGCAGCCGAGTACGGCGAGTTCACCTTCACCGCTCGTTGACGTGCCCCGTCCCGGCTCCTACGCTCTACGCCGTCCGGTGATGTTGGATTTCGTTGGAACGGGTGGAATTCCGTGGGTGGTTCGGAGCTGGTGGCACTGCGCGCCACCGGGGTGTCGCTGGTGCTCGACGTGGCCGGGCCCGGCCTGCCCCGGGTGCTGCACTGGGGCGCCGATCTCGGCGAGACCCCGCTCGACCAGCTGGCCGACGCGCAGGACGGGGGCGGCAACGCCCTGCCACCGACCGCGGCGCTGCTGCCCACCCAGTACGACCGCTGGGCCGGCCGCCCCGGGCTCACCGGCCACCGCGACGGCGGCCCGGGCCACCTGCGGCTGACGCTCACCGCGCCGGTCACGGCCACCGTCGACCCGGCCGGCGGCGGTACGGTCACGGCCCTGTCGCACGACGAGGTCGCGGGCATCGCGGTACGCACCGAGCTGGAGTTGACGCCGCAGGGCCTGGTCCGCCAGCGCCACGCCGTGACCAGCACCGCCCCGGGCGCCTGGCACCTCGACAGCATGCTCTGCCTGCTCCCGGTGCCCGCCCAGGCCGCCGAGGTGCTCGACTTCACCGGCCGCTGGTCACGTGAGCGCGCCCCGCAGCGCAGCGCGTTCGGCGACCAGACCATCGCGCACGAGAGCCGCCGCGGCCGCACCGGCTTCGGCGCGCCGTCGCTGTTCACGGCGGGCACGCCCGGGTTCGGCTGGCGCACCGGCGAGGTGTGGGGCGTGCACGTCGGCTGGTCCGGCAACCACCAGCACCTGGCCCAGCGCCTGCCCGACCGCGACGGCGTGCTCGGCGGCGGCGAGCTGCTCGAACCCGGCGAGGTACGGCTTGCCGAGGGCGAGACTTACACCGGCCCGTGGGCGCACTTCGCCTACTCGGCAGCGGGCCTCGACGGGCTGTCCGCGGCCGTGCACGGCTGGCTGCGCGCCCGCCCGTCGCACCCGGTCACGCCCCGGCCGCTGACCCTGAACACCTGGGAGGCCGTCTACTTCGACCACGACCTCGCCAAGCTGACCGCACTCGCGCGCACCGCCGCCGAGCTGGGCGTGGAGCGCTTCGTGCTCGACGACGGCTGGTTCCTCGGCCGCCGCGACGACAAGGCGGGCCTCGGCGACTGGCACGTCGACCCGGACGTGTGGCCCGACGGCCTGCACCCGCTCGTGGACGAGGTGACCCGGCTCGGGATGCAGTTCGGGCTGTGGGTCGAGCCGGAGATGGTCAACCCCCGTTCCCGGCTGGCCGAGCAGCACCCCGACTGGGTGCTCGCCGCGCCCGGCCGGCTGCCCGAGGAGCAGCGCTGGCAGCACGTGCTCGACGTGGCCCGCCCCGAGGTCTTCGCGTACCTGCTGGACCGGCTCGACGCGCTGGTCGCCGAGTACCGCCCGGCGTACCTGAAGTGGGACCACAACCGGGACCTGGTCGAGGCGGTGCACGGCGGCGCGGCGGGGGTGCACGCGCAGACCGAGGCCGTGTACCGGCTGCTCGACGCGCTGCGCGAGCGGCACCCCGGCCTGGAGATAGAGTCGTGCTCGTCCGGCGGCAGCCGCGTCGACCTCGGCGTGCTGGCCCGCACCGACCGGGTGTGGGGTTCGGACAACAACGACCCGCTGGAGCGCCAGCACATCCAGCGCTGGACCGGCCTGCTGCTGCCCCCGGAACTGGTCGGCTGCCACGTCGGCCCGCCCGTCTCGCACACCAACGGCCGCGCCACCTCGCTGGCGTTCCGCTGCGCCACCGCACTGTTCGGCCACGCGGGCATCGAGTGGGACATCACCGCCTGCACCGACGACGAGCGGGCCGCCCTGCGTTCCTGGATCACGGCGTACCGGCGGCTGCGCGGACTGATCCACACCGGACGTACGGTGCGGGCCGACCATCCCGACCCGACGGCGTACCTGCACGGCGTGGTGGCCGCGGACGGCGGGCACGCGCTGTTCGCGTACGCCCAGCTGGGTTCGAGCGCCCGGGACGGCGCGACCCGCCTGCGGCTGCCCGGCCTGGACCCCGACGCGGCCTACCGGGTGTCCCTGCTGCCCGAACTGCCCGGCCCCCACCTGCACGGCCGCCCCTGGCAACCGAACCTCGTACTCACCGGCGCGACCCTGGCCGGGCACGGCCTGCTCGCACCCCCGCTGCGCCCGGCGGAGGCCTTCGTCCTGGAACTGCACCGCGAGCCCTGACCACCCACCCCACTGCGTTGATCATGAACTTATGGCACGGCTCGACGGCGTGTCGTTGCCACAAGTTCATGATCACCCAAAGGGGGGTGGGCGCTGCTCGGCCGGGGTCAGGGCTTCTGCTGGCGGCGCTGGGCCTGGATGCCGGCCCCGAGCGCCACGCCGACCGCGATGCCCATGCCGATGCCCAGGGCGAGGTTGTCCAGCGCCAGGCCCAGTGCCGCGCCGATGGCCGTGCCGAGCGCGATGCCCAAGGCCAGGGCGCTGCCCCACTCCTTGCCGCCCTCGGCCTCGGGCCCGCCGCTGCCCGCACCGCCGGCCGGCCCCTCCACGGGCTTGTCCGCACCACCGGGCGGGTCTTCCACGGGCCTGTCCGGTCCCCTGTCCGTCATGGTCGCCTCCCACTGCCTACGCGTCCGGTCGGGGCACCACATACCCGACCCGCACCGAACCATGTCAGACGCCGGCAACCCGCGCATCGACCGACTGCCCGCGGGCGTCCGGCGAGTGGCGGTCGGACCTTGACTCCAACCCCCGGGCGGGTCCACTCCGCCAGGCCGGTCGCTTCGGCAGGCGGCTCACTCCGGCAGGCCGGGGATCGCGAGCTGCCCGGGGATCTCCGGGATGGGGCCACCCGCCCCCGGCTCGTCGGACGGCTCATCAGACTGCTCGAACCGGCTTGCACCCGGCGGCAGCGGCACCGGCGGCAGCGGCTCGGACGGCAGGTGCGGGAAGAGCCGGGCGAGTGCGGGCAGGCGGCGGGCCGTCTCGGCCGGGTCGTCGAAGTTCCAGTGCTCGTCCTGCAGGGTCTGCAGCCGGGGCTCGCGCCGGTGCTCCTCGACGGCGCGGTAGATGTTGGCGCCGTGGCCGCGTACGCCCTCGAAGGCTTCGGAGGCGGCGTAGTTGAGCTCCTCCCACTCCGGCCACTCGTCCGCGCGCCAGTCGGCGCGCTCGCGACCGGCCAGGGCGAGGATCTGCGACTCGAGGGCCAGCGCGTCGGGGTCGTCGACCAGGCGCTCGAAGGCGTCCCGGCCCAGGCTCATCAGCCAGGTGCGGAAGTAGCAGAAGCCGTCGTCGGAGCAGCCGCCGAAGATGCGGTAGGCCGCGCCCCACATCAGCCAGGTCATCGCCCGGTCGGACGCGTCGTCGAGGTGCGCCTCGAAATCCAGGATCTCCTCGACCTCACGTGCCGCGAGCTGCCCCTGGATCCAGCCGGCACGGCGCGCCCGGTCAGGTTCCTCCCGCACCGCACGCCCGACGAGCCCCCAGAACTCCCCCACATCCACGGCAGGCACTCTCCCACATCCGTCCGACGGTCCGACCCCGGCACCGATATCGATCACGGTGCCAGGGCGGCGACACGCCGACGAGCCGTGCCATAAGTTCATGATCAGCGGAAACAAGGGGGCCCGGGCGGGTCGGGGGTGACCCGCCCGGGGTGGAAGGGGTCAGCCTGCGGGGAACAGGCTGCCGTAGTCGGCGAAGGCCATGGCGATGTCGGACTGCGCCCAGAAGCGGTGGTAGGTGAACGTGGGGGCGGGGCCGGTGCCGTTCATGTACGCCTGGACCGCGGGCCAGGCCGGGTCGGTGGCGTAGAACGGCCGGACGGACATGAAGGTCGAGCTGGAGTTGATCGGCACGCCGGTGCCCATCATGCCGCTGAAGCCCGAGGGGACGTACATGCCGGTCTGCGTGGTGGAGTTCCACACGTCGTCGAACCGGTTGTAGTCCTCGCGAACCTCGGGCACCACGATGCCCTTGGTGTCGTTCGCCTTGAGCAGGATCATCCGGTCCAGCAGGCCCTTCGCCGTCGCCTTGGCGGAGTTGCCCAGGGTCGAGCCGTTCTCCTTGGCCGCGTAGTAGATCAGCGTACGGGCGTAGGCCGCCGCGACGCCGACATCGTTGCTGGTCTTGGACACCGTGACGTGCAGGCCGGGGTTGGCCGCCGGGGTGCCGCCGCCGCTGAAGTTGCCGGACGGCTGGCCCGACCAGGTCATGTCACCGGGGATGGTGAACGTCGAACCCGAGCCGAGCGTCGTGTTCGCGATCGCCCAGGCGACCCACTTGTCGAGGATCGTCTTGGCCTTGGCGTTACCGGTGACGTAGTACAGCTCCGCCACCCGGTGCAGCGACCACGCCTGGAAGCCGAACCACTGGTTGCTCGGCGGGTCGTGGTAGACCGGCTTCACGTCGTACGCCATGCCGTAGAAGGTCGGCGTGCCGGACGGCGGCGCCGAGTAGTTGCCGTTCCAGCTGTTCGTCGCGCCACCGGCGATGGCGCCCTCGGCCGACTGCAGCCAGAGGTAGAAGTCCAGCTGCCGGGTGAGGCTGATGTCCCAGTCGGCCGCCGCCGTGGGCGACAGCGGGCGCAGCGCCGACGGGCCCGACGAGCCGAGCACGTACGCCGCCAGCGGGTTCTGGTAGCCCTGGTGGTTGTGGCTGGAGCCGATGCGCCACGACCAGGCACCGCCGATGTCGCCGCCCCAGGCGTAGTACCAGGACATCAGGTAGTTGCTGCTGCTCTTGCCACTGCCCGGCGTGCAGGAGGTGGAGGTGCAGCCCGGGGTCTTAAAGTACTTGTCGTACATCGCGTACCGCAGGAAGTCGCCCATCTTGGCGGCCTTGGCGATGGTGGCCGAGATCTGCGACTGGTTGCCCTGGGCCGTGGCCCACTGCAGCGCCCAGTACGCGGCCTCGACGGCACGCGCGTCGGCGTCCGGCGCGTTGGTGTAGCGCCACTGGTTGGTGCCCGAGCCCTGGATGAACAGCGACGGGAAGTTCGCGAACCGGCCCGTGTCACAGGACGGGTGCGCGACCGTCTCCCAGGTGGACTCCTGCGGCCCGCGCTGGAACGTGTTGATGTAGGTGACGCGCTGGGTGCTGTCGCCGCACTCGGCGCCGGTGCGGCCGGTGCCGTACTTGTACACGTCGTCGACGTCCAGCAGCCAGTGCATGCCGTAGATGTTGCGGTTGCCGTACGTGCTCTGCAGCTCGTTGGCCAGCGGGTCCTGGCCGGCGACCACGCTGGTGCTCAGCGCCACCGGGTAGCCGTTGGGCTGCAGCGACTCGGGCGCGTAGTCGGCCGGGTCACTCGGGTTGTACGTGCTCTGCCCCGGCTGGGCGGCCGCGGACGGGATGATGTACTGCTCGGTGATGTTCCAGGCGTTGTTGAACGGGGTCCAGTTGCCGGTGACCCGGCCGTACTGTGCCTCCATCCAGATCCAGAAGCTGAACGCCTCCGACGTCGTCTCGTGGCCGTGGTCCGGCGCCTCGACGAGCAGCGTCTCGATGGTGTGGTACGGGATGCCCTCCGGCGAGAAGTAGCCGTTGGCCGGGTCCTTTAGCTTGTTGTACTGCGTGGTGAACTCGGTGATGTAGGCGTTGGCGGTGTTCTCGTCGTCGACCTCGGTCGCGGTGACGGTCACCGAGGTCAGGCCGCTGGAGGCGACCGTGATCGGCCGGGTGCCGTTGGTGCTGTCGGAGTCCTGCGCCGCCGCCAGGGTGACGTTCTGCGTGGTGTTCCAGTTGCTGGTGGTGAACGTCAGGCTCGCGCCGGACGAGACCGTGATGCTGGTGTCACCCGAACCCGCGGTGTTCGTGACCGTGACATTGCCGGTCGGCTGGATCGCCAGGCGCACCGCGTACACGGCGGCCGAGCCCTCCGGCACACTCACGCTGGTCGGCGAGACCACGAGGGACTGCGTGGTGGTGGTGTCGTTGTCGGCCTCGGTCGCGGTGACGGTCACCGAGGTCAGGCCGCTGGACGCCACCGTGATCGGACGCGTGCCGGCGGTGCTGTCGGAGTCCTCCGCCGCGGCCAGGGTCACCGTCTGGGGAGTGCTCCAGTTGCTCGTGGTGAACGTCAGGCTCGCACCCGACGACACCGTGATGCTGGTGTCACCCGAACCGGCCGTGTTGGTCACCGTCACGTTGCCGGACGGCTGCGCGGCCAGGCGCACGGTGTACGTCGCCGTGCCGCCCTCCGGCACGGTCACGCCGGTCGAGGAGACGACCAGCGACTGCGGCGTGACCGAGTCGTTGTCTGCCTCGGTCGCGTTGACCGTCACCGACGTCAGACCGCTGGCGGCGACCGTGAACGGCCGGGTGCCGTTGCTGGTGTCGGAGTCCTCCGCAGCCGCGAGGGTCACGATCTGGTTGGTGTTCCAGTTGCTCGACGTGAACGTCAGGCTGGCGCCCGACGACACGGTGAGGTTGGAGTCACCCGAACCCGCGGTGGTGGACACGGTGACGTTGCTGCTCGGCTGGGCCGACAGGCGTACGGCGTAGGTGGCGGTGCCGCCCTCGGGCACGCTCAGCGACGTCGGCGACACGACCAGGCTCACCGTCGGCGTGGTGCCGCCGCAGGACACCCCGTTGATCGCGAAGTTGGACGGGTTGGTGTTCGTGCCGCTGTACGAGCCGTTGAAGCCGATGCCGGTGGACGCGCCGGTGGCCAGGTTGCCGTTGTAGGACAGGCTCGTCGCGGTGACGTTCTGCCCCGACTGGCTGTAGTTGGCCGACCAGCCCTGGATGCCGCCCTGGTTGCCGGGCCAGGTCCAGGTCAGCGACCAACTGGTCAGCGGGTCGCCGGTGTTGGTGATGTTGATGTTCGCGCCGAAGCCGCTGCCGTTGTCCCATGCTTTCGTATAGGTCACCTGGCAGGACACGGCGGCGTGGGCCGGGGACGCGATCGTCGCCCCCGTGACCACGACCATGGCGCCGACCGCGACCAGCGCGACACGGCGTCTCAACGTGCGGATACTCACGAGATCTCCTCATGGAGCGGGTGCCGGCCGCATGTCCCGGATCGGGCCGTGGACGGGACGGATACGCGGCGGCCGCGCAGCGGCCAACCAGGCGCCGTCCGGTCCCACCGGTTGCCCTCGGCCGCCCGATCCGCGTGAGGCTCCACACGAGTAGATGCATCGTCGCATCGACCCTTGCTGATCACAAGGGTCGATCATGCAGCACTTTTCAGCCCCCTCTCAACCTTCCCAGGCAACGCACAGCAGGCCCCTTCCACGTCGATCATGAACTTATGGCACGGCTCGACGGCGTGTCCCTACCCCAAGTTCCTGATCGACAGCGCGACCTCCGCTGGACCACACACTTCGGCGAGCGGTTACATCTTTTTTGATGTGGCCACATCAAAAAAGATGTAACCGCTGTACGCAGATGTGCCGCGCGGGCGCGGGCAAACCGGCAGCCGCGCCTGACACGCGGCCGCCCCTGCTCCCACCAGAAAGGGCCGGCCCGTCAGCCGCGCAACACCAGGCCGCGCCGCTCGCCGGTGAACCGGCCGGACTCGACCACGACGTGACCGGCCAGCACGACATGCTCGACGCCGGTCGGGCGCACGTCGGGCACGGCGTAGGTGCCGTCGTGGCCGATCGTCGCCGGGTCGAACACGACCAGGTCGGCGACCGCGCCAGCGTCGACGAAGCCGCGTCCGGTGAGCCCGAACTGGTCGGCGATCGCCGAGGTCATCTTGCGGACCGCCTCGGGCAGGGTGAGCAGGCCGCGCTCGCGCACGTACTCGCCGAGCACCCGGGGAAAGCAGCCCCAGGTGCGCGGGTGCTGCAGGCCGACCGGCGGGCCGTTGTCGGAGCCGATGCCGATCAGCGGGTCGGCCATGATGGTCGCCACGTCTTCCTCGGCCATCATCGTGACCACCATGCCCGCCCCTGGGTCGCCCAGCAGCACCTCGCACAGCGTGTCGAAGGCGTCCGCGGTGCCCGCCAGCTCGGCCAGGGTGCGGCCGGTGACCTCGGGCCGGGTCGTGTGCGTGGTGACGAACACGTCGGCCGGGGTGACCCGGGCCCAGAAGCCGTTGGCCTGCGTCAGATCCTCGGCCAGGGCGCGCAGCCGCGCCCGCTCGGCCGGGTCGGCGAGCCGGGCCCGCATCGCCTCGGTGCCGCCGACCAGCGCCGCGCCGGGCAGCAGGGCGTTGAGGAAGGTGCCGCCCGCGCGGTACGGGTACTGGTCGCCACGCACGTCCACCCCGGCCAGGCGGGCGGCGTGCAGCTTGGCCAGCAGCGCCTTGCCGCCGCCGTGGTTGGCCTTGCCGGCGACCTTGCAGTGCGAGACCTGGAGCCGGACCCGGGCCTGCGTGGCGATGGCGATCGCCTCGTCGAGGGCCTCGCCGAGCCGGTCGTCCTCATTGCGCATATGGGTGGTGTAGGGGCGGTTCCAGCGGTGCGCGACCCGGGCCAGGGCGATCAGCTCGGCGGTGTCGCCGTAGCTGCCGGGTGGGTAGATCAGGCCGCTGGACAGGCCGACCGCGCCGGCCGCGAACGCCTCGTCGGCCAGGCGGCACATCTGCTCCAGCGCGCCCGGGCGCAACCGCTCGTCCATGCCGTTGGCGTACGCCCGCAGGGTGTTGTGCCCGACCATCGCCGCGATGTGGTTGGTCGGACCGGCGGCGGCGATGTCGTCGAGGTAGCCGGCGAAGTTACGTGGCACCACCGGCACGCCCCCGGCCAGTTCGGCGAACAGCGGCCCGGTGGCCTCGATCGCGGCGGCGTCCAGCGGTGCGAAGGAGAAGCCGCAGTTGCCGACGATCTCCGTGGTGACGCCCTGGTGCAGCTTGAACGGCTGCGGCTGCGGCATCAGCGGCACCGGGTCGGAGTGGCTGTGCGCGTCGATGAAGCCCGGCGCGACGGCCAGGCCGGTCACGTCGATCTCCCGCCGGGCCGCGCCGAGATCCGCCCCGACGGCGCTCACCCGGTCGCCGGTGATCGCGACGTCGGCGACGACGCCGGGACCGCCCAGACCGTCGTACACCGTGCCACCGCGCAGCAGCAGGTCATGCATGTTCAAGCCTCCAGGGGGAAGGGGTGGGGGTCGTGCGGGTCACCGGTCAGGTGGTGATCCGGGCGCGGCCCGCGGCGGCGAAGGCGATCAGGCCCGCCGCGATGACAGGCAGGCCGACGCTGAACAGCGCCAGCGCCCCGAGCGCGCACAGCAGCACCCCGGACACCAGCAGTGCGGGGGCCCGCCTGCGCCGCGAGCCGAGCGCGCCGCCCAGCGTCAGCGCCGCCGCGACGAGCAGGCCGCCCACGAACCAGAGCACCGGCGTGCCGCCCTGCTGGACGACGGCTATCACGTACCCGCCCGCCGACAGCAGGCACAGCAGCACCACGACCAGCGGCAGCCAGTCGATACGGAGCCGGGTACGCGCAGCCACGCCGTCATTGTCCCCGAGGTGGCGGTCCCGGTCCGGCCAAACGGGGCGAAGGGGTCAGCGGGCGATCCATTCCGTGGCGGTGGTGACCTCGGCGAGCGCTTCGGGGTCCGGGTCGACGCCCACGCCCGGTCCGGTCGGCACGGCCAGGTGCCCGTCGGCCAGCACGAACGGGGCGGTGATGTCGCGGCGGAAGTAGCGGTCCGAGGCGGAGGTGTCGCCGGGCAGGACGCAGCCGGGCAGCGCGGCCAGGGCCACGTTCGCGGCCCGGCCGATGCCGGTCTCCAGCATGCCGCCCACCCAGACCGGCACCCCGTTGGCGGCGCACACGTCGTGCACGCGGCGGGCCTCCAGGTAGCCGCCGACGCGGCCGGGCTTGATGTTGACGACCGACGTCGCGCCGAGCGCGATCGCGTCGGCGGCGGCCCGCGCGCTGGTGATCGACTCGTCGAGGCAGATCGGGGTGCGCACCTGCCGGGCCAGCTCGGCGTGGCCCCGGATGTCGTCCTCGGGCAGCGGCTGCTCCATCAGCAGCAGCTCGAACGGGTCCAGCTTGGCCAGGTGGCGGGCGTCGGCAAGGGTGTACGCCGTGTTCGCGTCGACCTGGAGCAGGATGTCGCCGAAGCGCTCGCGCACCGCGCGCACCGGCTCGACGTCCCAGCCGGGCTGGATCTTCAGCTTGATCCGCAGGTAGCCCTCGGCCAGGTAACCCGCGACGGCTTCGAGCAGCTCCGGGATCGAGTCCATGATGCCGACGGAGACGCCCGCCGGCACCCGGTCGCGCACCGCGCCCAGGTGCGCCGCCAGCGGCGTGCCCGCGATCCGCAGCTTCGCGTCCAGCAGCGCCGTCTGCACCGCCGCCTTGGCCATCGGGTGGCCCTTGATCTTCGCGAACGGCACCTCGGCCAGGTACGGGTCCGCGTCCGGCAGGCTCAGCACCGCCGGGATCAGGAAACGCCGGATCACCTCGGCTGCTCCGTCCACGTACTCGCTGGAGTACAGCGGCTCGGCCATCGCCACGCACTCGCCCCAGCCCTGCGCCCCGTCCTCGGTGACCGCGCGCACCAGCAGCACGTCGCGGTCGTGTTCCACCCCGAACGAGGTGCGGAACGGGCTGACCAGCGGCATCGCGATCCGGCGCAGCTCGAACCCGGTCACCTTCATGACTTCTCCTCCAGCACGTACCAACCTTCACGGCTCATCCCGGTGATCCGGTAGCCGGTCTCCAGCGCCCCGCAGATCGCCTCGCGCACCGCGGTCCGCCACAACTTCGCCACGTCGCGGTCCTGCGCCCGCAGCCGTTCGATGTCGGCCGGCACCGCGACCAGCAGCACGGGGGCGCCCGTGGGCGGGCGGGTCGGCGGCAGGGTCGGCGCGTCGGTCGAGGTGCGGCTCAGCAGCTCGGCCGCCCCGGCGGCGCGCAGCGCGGCCAGGTCGACCTCGCGCACCTCACCGCGGGCGGCGGCCGACGCGGCCGGGGACAGCAGCTCCCAGCGAATGTAGAGGCGGTCGGTCGCCTCGCCGGTGTTGATGCCGTCGTTCATCTCGCCGTAGAAGTCCGGCAGGTACTCGGCCGCCGTCGCGCCGAGTTTGTGCAGGTTGACGTAGGCGTTGCGGCGCACCAGGGGGTCGAAGGTCCAGCAGATCTCGCCGATGCCCCGGGCCAGGGTCCAGGCCCGCTGGTGCTGCTTGAGCGCGAAACCCACGCCGCCGCTCTGCTTGGCGGGGTCCACGCCGGCGATGTGCGAGTGCAGGTGTCCGGTGCCGAAGAAGCCCACGGCCGCGCCGATGAGGTCGTCGCCGCGGTAGGCCCCGACGACGTAGTTGCCCGAGTGCTCCAGCGCGCGCAGCATGCCGGCGTTGATGAGCTGGTCGGGCGAGTCGGCCCGCCAGACCCGGCACAGCAGGTCCGCCGCGCGGTTCTGCTCGGGCACGGTGGACAGCTCGCGCATGCGTACGCCTAGCCGGTCGGCGGCGGCCCGCGCCAGCTCCTCGGCCTGCACCACCGCGTCCACGGTGATCTGCTGCGTCACGTCGCCCCACTCTCCCGCCGGCTCGTCATGCCCTGAGCGTATGGCCGCGTGAGTCGCCGCCGATGGTCGCGGTCGACGAAAGCGACCACCGCCGGTGGTGCCCGCGCACGAGGCGGCGAGCCGGACGTCAGGGCAGCGTGCTGACCGTGGCGACGAGCGTGAGCGCCTCGTCGAGCGTGCGCGGCCGCAGCACGCCGTCGGGCAGCTCGTCGGGCCAGCCGGGCCCGGCCGCCGCGACCACGGCGGGGCGGCGCGGCAGCTCCAGCACGGCCCGCAGCGTGGCGAGGTCGGCGGTGCCGGGCTGGTGCGACCACACGACGACGATGGCCGGGCCGGTGCGGCGTACGGCGTCGAGCAGGGCGCGCGGGGGGACGCGGGCGCCGAGCAGCCGGGCGGCGACGCCGCGTTCGGCGAGCGCGGCGGCCAGGGCCTCCAGGGGCAGGCTGTGCTGCTCCTCGTCCGCGCAGGCCAGCAGCACCGGCACCGGCGAGCCGGGCGCGGGCCGGCGGACCCCGCCGAAGACCTCGCTGACGCAGCGCGAGACGAGGTGTTCCACGTCGACGAGGCGCTGGGTGGCGGCGTGGCGGGTGCCGATGCCGACGAGCACGGGCACGAGCAGGTCCTGCCAGGCGTCGACGACGCCGTGCTCGGCCACGGACTCCTGCACGAGGTGGCGCACGGTCAGCGCGTCGAGCCGCATGGCGGCGCGGGCCAGGCCGCGGGCCTGCGCTCCGGCCCGGCCGACGGCGACGGTGTGGCCGCCGCCGTCGCGGGTGTGCGGGCGCTCCTCGGCGAGCTGGGCGATTCCGTCGCGGCCGGCGGAGCGGGCGACGCGGGCGGCTTCGGCGGCGGGCACACCCTGGGCGGTGAGCCGGCGCATGGTCTCCAGGCGGGCCAGGGCGTCGGCGTCGTAGCGGCGGTGGTGGCCGGGGTCGTGGCCGCTGGGGCCGAGCCCGTAACGCTGGTGCCAGGTGCGCAGCGTGGTGACGGCGATGCCGAGCCGCCGGGCGACGGCGCCCGCGCTCAGCCCTTCGTCCTCGCCTGCCACGTCAGCAGCCTATCGCAGCGTACAGTTGCGTTGATTGCTGCATCGTTATCTCCCGCCGACGCCTGGGGATGATCATGAATACCGTCGTACTGTTGCTGACCCGCGATCTGCGCGTGCACGATCATCCCGCGCTGGCCGCCTCCTGCGCCAACGCCGAACGTGTGGTCCCGCTGTTCGTCGCCGACCCGGCGCTGACCGTCCCGGACAACCGCCGCCGCTTCCTGCTGGAGAGCCTGCAGGACCTCCGCGACGGCCTGCGCCGCCGGGGCGGCGACCTGCTGGTGCGCTCCGGCGACCCGGTCGCCGAGGCGGTGCGCACCGCCCGGGAGGTCGGCGCCGAGGGCATCGCGCTGACCGCCGACGTGTCCGAATACGCGGCCCGCCGCCAGGAGCGGCTCGCACGAGCCTGCTCGCGCGAGCGGCTGGCGCTCAAACTGTTCCCCGGCGTCACGATCGTGCCCGCCGGCGAGGTCACCCCGTCCACGGGCGGCGACCACTACAAGGTCT
Organism: Catellatospora sp. NPDC049133; assembly: GCF_040648455.1. Classification (NCBI taxonomy): domain Bacteria; kingdom Bacillati; phylum Actinomycetota; class Actinomycetes; order Micromonosporales; family Micromonosporaceae; genus Catellatospora; species Catellatospora sp. NPDC049133. The sequence goes on along the minus strand of NZ_JBEZDT010000032.1, from coordinate 30,295 downwards.
TCACCCCGTACTGGCGGGCCTGGCAGTCGTCGCGCTGGCGCGACACGGTCGCCACCCCACGCAAGATCCACCTGCCCGACGGTGTCACCGGCGACGACCCGCGCGCCGTGCTCGGTGACGCGAAGAGCGAGTCGCCGCACCCGATGACCGGCGGCGAGAGCGAGGCACTGCGCCGCGTCAAGGACTGGAAGACCAAAGCCGCCGCGTACGCCGACCGGCACGACGACCTGCCCGGCGACGCCACCTCGCGGCTGAGCCCGTACCTGCACTTCGGCTGCCTGTCCCCGCTCGCCCTGGCCACCGCCGACGGCATGCCCGAGGCGTACGTCCGGCAGCTGTGCTGGCGCGACTTCTACCACCAGCTGCTGGCCGCGTTCCCGAAGCTGCGCACGCAGGCCTTCCGGCCGGGCGCGCAGGAGCAGTGGCAGGACGACCCGGTGGCGTTGCAGGCGTGGCAGGCCGGCGAGACCGGGGTGCCCATCGTGGACGCGGGCATGAAGCAGCTGGCGGCCGAGGGCTGGATGCACAACCGGGCGCGGCTGGTCACCGCCTCCTACCTGACCAAGACCCTCGAGCTGGACTGGCGCGACGGCGCGGCCTGGTACGACCGGATGCTGATCGACGCCGACGTGGCCAACAACTACGGCAACTGGCAGTGGGTCGCCGGGACCGGCACCGACACCAAGCCGTACCGGCGCTTCAGCCCGGACCGGCAGGCCGAACGCTTCGACCCCGACGGCGAGTACGTGCGCCGCTGGACCTGATCGGGCCGTCAGCCCGCCCGGCCGTAGCCCCACCCCATCCGGGACTTCATCGGCTCGGTCCCCGTCGCCGTGACGTGCGCGATCAGCACCGACCGCAGTGGCTCCGGCGGGTCGGGCCGGCCTTTCCACTCCAGTGCGGTGAACAGATCGGCGGCCCCGTCGAGCCGCTCCGGCGTGGGCGCGGCCAGCACCTCGAAGATCGACTCAACGGACTCCTGCAGCAGCATCCGCCGCGGCGCGAGTTCGTACCAGGGCGTGCCGCCCCCGGGCACCGGCGGGGCATGCGGGGTGAAGCCCGCCCAGGCCAGTAGCGCCGCGATCCGCTGCGCGGCATCCGGAAAGCGCACGGCGGTGAGTTCGGCGAGCCGCTCCTCCGCGTCGTCCTCGCGCTGGGACGTGGCCTCGGCGGCCTCGGTGAGCCCCGGTGGCGCGGCTCGCACCCACGCGACCCGGCGGTACTCCTCCTGCGCCTCGTATTCCGCCAGCATCTGCTCGATCTCGCGGGGGCGGGTCAGGCCGTGCTCGGCGAGCCAGTCGGTGAGCGCGGGGCCGTCTCGCAGATCGGCGTCGCAGTCACCGACGCCCCGCAGGCCGGTCTGGTGGTGCAGGGTCCACTGGGCGATGTCCTGGCCGGCCGCGTCGCGCACGAGGATCGTCGGCGAGCCGAGGCACCGGCAGCGGTCGCCGGTGCCGCCGTCCACGATGGTCAGCAGCTCGGCCAGCTCACCGATCTCGGCACCGGAGAGCGAGATGCGGGCGGCATCCGGTTCGTGCGCTTTCTGCGGGGACGTCGCGACGATGACGACCTCAGCGGCTTCGCTCAGAACCCGGCGCAGGGCGGCCGTGGTGGGAGCCTCGTCGTCGCGGATGCCGAGGGAGAAGTCGTCGCGGTGGCCGGTCACGGCGGGCAGCGTACCGCGGGTGGCGGAGAACGAGGTGTCGGTGCGAGCGGATACATCTTTTTTGATGTGGGCACATCAAAAAAGATGTATCCGCAAACGGAACAGCATGTCCCAGCCGCGGTACCGGTTCCGACGCCGAGGGAGGACTCCCCGTCACGCTTCGGCCTGCGACAACGTGGGTGACTCCGGGCCGCCAGGAGGTCCGTAAGCAATGGATCTCTTGGCCCCATCGGGTCGCCCGATCTCCGATTCGCTGTCTTGAACTGCCGAAACGCAGTCCAGTCCATGATCACTGGCACCGTGATCATGGACTGGAACAGGGTTCAGCCCGCGTTCGCGCCGGAGCGGGCCAGGTGCTCGCGGGCCGCCGCGACCAGGGCCTTCGGGTCGTCGGCCCAGACCCGCACGTGGGTGACCGGCTCGGTCGGGCCCTTCGGGAGGTGGAACACGGTCGGCTCGCGCAGGACGACGTCCACGTTGGTCTGGCTCAGGATGACGATGCTCATCACGGTGCCGTCGGCGGTCTGCTCGTACTGGAAGGTGCGGCTCGCCTGCAGGGAGCGGTTGCGGGCGCTCACCGAGACCACGTTCTCCCACGGGATCGGCAGCGTGATCGTCGCCGCGTGCCGCAGCCGCAGGCCGGACGGCACGACCAGGTGCGGGTGCACCTTCACCATGGCCAGCAGGCCGATCATCCAGGCCAGGCCGTACACGCCCACGAGCGCCAGCGCCAGACGCGCGCTCTCCCACGGCAGCAGCAGGTCCACGGCCGGGATCTCGATCGCCGAGATCACGATGAACACCCAGATCACCGGCGTCATCGCCTTGGCGTAGCCGAACGCGGCACCGCCGTCCTCGGTCACCAGCGGGCGGCGCAGCACCCAGCGGTACAGGCTGCGCCACATGCCCAGCTCGTACGCGAACAGCCGGCGGGTCAGCCGCCACGCCTGCTGCCATCGGGACAGGGAAGCGGGGGTCGTCATGAGGTCTCCTCGCCAGGGGTGGTGGTCAGGCCGACTGCGCGCAGCCGGTCCACGATCTCGTCGAGGCCGGCGCTCAGGCACTCGAACCGGTCCTCGGACATCCCGCCGAACAGCAGGTCGGCGAACCCGGCCTGCTGTCTCTCCATGTCGGCGACGACCGCCGCGCCATGCTCGGTGAACGAGACGAGCAGCGCCCGGCGGTCGGTGGGGTGCGGCTGCCGGGTCACGAAGCCGGTCGCCTCCAGCCCGTCCACCAGGCCGGTGACGGTGCGCGCGCTCACCCCGAGCCCGTCGGCCAGCGCCCGCTGGGTGCTCGGCCCGCTGCTGCGCAGCAGCCAGAGCAGGGTGGTCCGGGACGGGGTGAGCCCCTCTTTGGCCAGGCTCTCGGTCATGTCCTTGTTGAGCAGAACCACCAGTTCGAGCACGCGGTCGAGCGCCGCCAGATACCGCTGCTCGGCCACGGAGCCTCCAGTGATCGTGATGCACATTCACTATGTGCCAGTGACACAATGATGACAGGTCACCATCTCCACGGCAAGCGGACGGGAACACCGGCTGGATGTCCGGCCCTGCGCGCGGTACAGATGGCAGGGGCCGGCGGCGAGCACCGGCCCCGATCACCGAGGGAGCAGACATGCGCGTACCCGCGCTGGAGATCCGTGAGGCGGCCGACCGCCCGCAGGCGCTGGTGATCCTGCTGCACGGCGGGGCGGCCGGCGGGCATGGACGAGCGCACCGCGGCCGAGCCGCCTACCTGCGCATGCTGCCGTTCCAGCGGGCCATGCCCGGCGACGTCACGGTGTGGCGGCTGCGCTACCGCTTCCGGGGCTGGAACGGCGCGGCCGCCGACCCGGTGCGCGACCTGGAATGGGCCCTGGACCAGGCCCGCAGCCGCCACCCGGGCCTGCCGGTCGTCCTCGTCGGACACTCGATGGGCGCTCGCGCGGCCCTGTGGGGTGCGGGCGATCCGCAGGTCACCGCCGTCTGCGCACTCGGCCCGTGGATCGAGCCCGGCGACCCGGTCGCACAGCTCGCCGGGCGCACCGTCCTGATCGCCCACGGCGACGCCGACCGGATCACCGACCCGGCCGCCTCCCGCCGGTACGCCGTCGCGGCCGAGAAGGCCGGGGCGGACGTCACCTTCCTCGACGTCACCGGCGACGGCCACGGCATGCTGCGCCGCGCCCGGTACTGGCACCGGCTCGTCGGCGACTTCGTCCGGGCGCACACCCCGCGCGGCGAGCCGGACCGGGTCCGGACAGCGTGATGCGGGCCGGGCGTCGTGCCCGACCCGCATCGTGGCTGTGGTGTCAGTCGACGCGCGACCGCGAGGCGATCGGCGCGACCAGCGCGACGCCCAGCGCCGCGAATCCGATCTGGAAGAGGAGCTCCAGCCAGTCGACGCCGCCCGTGTTCGCCACGTCGAAGGCGCCCGCCACGAACGTGCCCAGCAGGGCCGCGACGACACCGATGACGATGGTCAGCCACAGCGCGACGGACTGGCGGCCCGGCAGGACCAGCCGACCGAGCACACCGATGACCAGACCGATGATGATGGCGGTGAAGATACCGGTGATTTCCACGGTGTTTTCCTTTCCCTGTCGTTGACACGGCGATGCCCGCACCCCGGGGACGGCAAACCAACACCTGCCCAGCGGCCGTGGCCGCGCCCGACGGCGGAGCGCACACTGCGGGGATGGACCAGGCTGCCGCTCGGCTGTACCGCTACATCGGCCCGCCCGAACTGCTCGCGACCGTCGCCCCTGGACAGTCCGGTCGGCTGCTCGACTCCGCGCAGGCCGTGCGGGCCTGGGTGGCGCAGGTGGGCGGTGAGCCGTTTACCTATGTCGTCAACGCGGCCGGCCGGTTGCTGGCGGCGGACCGGCGCAGCGAGCACGTCGCCTGCGCGGGCGGCCGCGACGTGCTGGGCGCGGGCGAACTGTCGTTGCGGGGCACGGCCACGGGCTGGGCCGTCGCCGAGGTCAGCAACCAGTCCACGGGGTACGCCCCCGAACCGGCGTCGTGGCCGGCGGTGGCGGCGGCGCTCGACCACGCCGGGATCGCCCACCCGGGCGGCTTCACCGCCGCGTTCGATTTCCGCCGCTGCCCGGCCTGCACGGAACTGAACCTGGTCAAGGACGGCGACTACACGTGCTGCCTGTGCGAGGCTCCGCTGCCCGCGCGGTGGCACGGCTGAACCGGGCGCAGACGAGGACGGGCCCCGGCGCGTACGCCGGGGCCCGTCCTCTCACATCGTCACCGGCGCTCGCGGTCGGCGTAGTACGTGCCGACCTGATCGCGGTACAGCGTTTCGTCGCGGAGGTCCGGGTCGTACTCCGGAGCGTCCTTGATCTCTGCCTTCGAGCGGTTGACGAACACCTTCTCCTCGGTCCAGTCGATGTTGTTCACGACTCCCGCGGGAAGCATCCGCTTGCTGCCGAAGATCCACGGACCGGTGTCGACCACGATGTAGCTGGAGCCGACGGCCCCGGTCGCTTCATCGATCTTGCCGATACCACCGTCGACGGCCTCGACGTGGAAGCCGACGATCGAGCGGTCCCCGCCGTCGTCGGTCGTCTTGTAGTCGAGGTCCGCGCTGTAGCTCCACGGGTCCCAGGGGATCGGGTTCATGGCAGTCATGTCTTCCTCCTCCTCGTTGGACTGGTGCTGACGACGACCGCCTACCCGCTCCGCCGCCCGCCTAACCCACCCCCACCCGCCCATGATCACCCGACCTGCCCGGCACCTGGGCGAATGAGCGGTCAAGATGCCCACGATTGCCGGGCACGACGGTGGATCATGGACGGGACGCCGGGGGCATATGGGTTATATGCATAATTCGTACCGGGGCGGGGTACGAGCTCGACATGGCACGAACCGAGCGCGTGATCGCGGCCTCGCCCGAGCGCGTCTTCGCCGTCCTCGCCGACGGCTGGACGTACGCGGACTGGGTCGTCGGCACCGCGCACATCAGGGACGTCGACTCCTCCTGGCCCGCTGTCGGCAGCAGGCTGCACCACAAGGTCGGCCCCTGGCCGCTGTCGACCGCCGACGTCACCCACGTGGTGCGCTGCGAAGCGCCGTACCGGCTGGTGATGCGGGCCCGGATGTGGCCGCTCGGCGAGGCGGTCGCGGACTTCCGCCTGGTCCGCCTGGACGCCCACTCGACCCTGGTCACGCTTGTCGAGGACTTCACCCGCGGCCCGCTGCTCGCGATCCGCAACAAGCTGAACGACCTGCTGCTGCACGGCCGCAACAAGGAGGCCCTGGACCGGCTGGCCGACTTCGCCGAGAACCGCGAGAACACCTACGACGCCCGGGCGCTGGCCGAGGTACGGCTGGAGCGCGTCGCCCGGCACTGACCGGGCGGGGCGGGTCGCGATACCCGGATCCGGCCGGCAGGGTGCATCATCTGCACATGCCCCTCCCGCCGCCCAGGCAGCTGGACTACTACCTGCTCGCCGCCGACGAGTCCGCCCGCCCGGCGGCGGTCGTCGTCGAGGACCTGGTGCTGCGCGACGACGGCACCGCCATCGGCATCGACAACGTGACCTGGACGGCGACCGGCGGCTCGTGGCAGTGCACCCCGGCGCTCAGCCGCGACCTGCGCGCCGACGAGCGGCTGCGCGGGCGGGTACGCGCGGTCGACGCGGGCACCGCCGAGACCGCGCTGCGCGAACTCGGCGGTGGCGACCTGCCGGACGAAGCGTTGCTGCGGGCGCGGTTCGGCGACTTCCTGCCGCTGCCCTCGGCCCCGCTGCTGCGCCTCGGCCCGGCCCAGGCGCCGCCCGGCTTCCGGGACCGGCACGTCTACCGGATCCTGTTCGCGGGCGATCTGGACCGTGCCGGGCTGCAGTGCCTGCGGCTGTGGTGGCGGCTGGAACCGGTCGAACCCGCCGCCGACCCGTCGGGCCGCCTCGTCGGGCGGGCCCGCCGCGCGGTGGACGGGCACGAGCTGAGCTGGGAGCTGCGCCGGATCGGGCCGGGCCTCGGCTGGGCCGTCGACCTGACCGCGTGCCTGCGCGACGGACCCGCCGCAGGGGTGCCCGCGCTGCTGCGCGACCTGCGGCAGCTGGCCCGCGCCCACGGCCTGATCCCGGTGTCCGTCGAGCGCCTCGGCTGAGCCCGGCTTCCTGCCCACCCGGAACGCCACGACACCGAGGACCTAGCGGCGCGTGGCCGGTCTTTGATCAGACCCGGTCGAGCGGCAGATGCGGCTCGGCGGGCAGTTCGACGGTGACCGTGTCGCCGGGGCGCACCGGGCCGCCGGCCAGCACGATGCTCATGATGCCCGCCTTGCGCACCAGGTTGCCCTCGTCGTCGCGGTGGACGACCTGTTTGAGCAGCCCGTGCTCGAAGCGGTCGATCTGGGCGCAGGGATTGCGCAGGCCGGTCACCTCGACGACGGCCTGCGGGCCGATGCGCAGCACCGTGCCCCAGGGCAGCGACAGCAGATCGAGGCCACGGGTGGTGATGTTCTCGCCGAGCTGGCCCGGCGCGACCTCGAAGCCCTGCTCGCGTACCTCGTCGTGCAGCTCGGCGTGGATCAGGTGGACCTGGCGCAGGTTGGGCTGGGTCGGGTCGGCGGCGATCCGCGACAGGTGCCGCACGGTCACGCCCGCGTGCGCGTCCCCGGCCACGCCGAGCCCCGCGACCAGCTCGATCTCGTCGGCGTTCGGCTTGCTGAACCGGTGTTCGGCGTCCCGGCTGACGGCCACCACGATGGGAGCTGACATGCGCCCATCCTCGCATCCGGTCCGGCCGGCGGCATGCTCCGTTGCGGGCCCGGTCGCCGGGGACCGATCATGACCTGATGCAGCCCTCCGCGGATCCCGAGCGCCCCACCGAGGTGACCCTGCTCAGCCAGGCGGGCAACGCCGCCGTGGTGCACCTGCCGGGCCGGGCCTTCCCCGGCGTGAACCTCCAGGGCGACTCGCTGTCGGTGCTGCGTACGCAGCTGGCGGGCGCGGCGGGGACGCTGCGGGAGACTCCCGGCGACGCCGACGCCCTGGACGAGCTGGACGACGTCGTCAGAGAGCTGAACGCGCTGCTGGCCTACTACGAGCGGGTGCTCGCCCAGCACGGTATGCGTCGCCCCTATTAAGCCGCCGCCGGGCGGGTCCGCCGGTTTTCGGGGCGCCGGGCCGCAGAATCATGTCATGGCATACGGGGTGATTTCCGACGAAGCCTCCCATGAGCGGCTGGCGGTGCGGGTCGCCGGAGTCGTCCAGGGTGTGGGGTTCCGGCCGTTCGTGTACACCCTCGCGCAGCGGCTGCACCTGCGCGGGCACGTCGGCAACGACACCGAGGGCGTGTTCATCGAGGCCGAGGGGCCGCGGTCGGCGCTGGACGCGTTCCTGTGCGCGCTGGACCTGGAACGCCCGCCGCTGTCCGTGATCGACTCGATGACCGCCGCGCCGCTGCCGGTGACCGGCACGCCCGGCTTCACCATCGTGGCCAGCGACGCGTCCGGCCCACCCGCCGCGCAGGTCACCCCGGACGCCGCGACCTGCGAGGCCTGCCTGGACGAGACCACCGGCGGGGGCGGCCGCCGGCAGGGGTACGCGTTCACGAACTGCACCCACTGCGGTCCCCGGTTCACCATCGTGCGCGACGTGCCCTACGACCGGCCGAACACGACCATGGCCGGGTTCGCCATGTGCGACGACTGCGCGAAGGAGTACGGCGACCCCGCCGACCGCCGCTTCCACGCCCAGCCCGTGTGCTGCCCGGCCTGCGGGCCCCGGCTCAGCCTGCTGAGCATGGACGGCAGCTCGGTGCTCACCGCCGGGGCCGACCCGGTCGCCGCGACCGCGCGGCTCCTGCGCGCCGGGGCCGTCGTCGCGATCAAGGGCCTGGGCGGTTACCACCTGGCCGTCGACGCGACGCACCCCGAGGCCGCCGCCCGGCTGCGCGCCGCCAAGCACCGCGAGGACAAGCCGTTCGCGCTGATGGTGGCCGACCTCGCGGAGGCGGCCGGGATCGCCGAGGTGGAGCCCGCCGCGGCACGGCTGCTACGCCACCCGGCCCGGCCGATCGTGCTGCTGCCCCGCCGCACCCGCCATCCGGCGCACCGCATCGCCGAGGCCGTCGCGCCGGGCTGCCGCGAGCTGGGAGTGATGCTGCCGTACACGCCGCTGCACCACCTGCTGCTCGCCACGATCGTCCGGCCGCTCGTGATGACCAGCGGCAACTCCTCCGACGAGCCGATCGCCTTCCGCGACGACGACGCGATGACCCGGCTGACCGGCATCGCCGACGTCGCGCTGACCCATGACAGGCCGATCCACCTGCGCACCGACGACTCGGTGGCGCGGGTGGTACGCGGGTCGCCGATGCTGCTGCGCCGCTCGCGCGGCTACGTGCCGCGGCCGGTGCGGCTGCCGTGGAAGCTGCGCCGGCCCGTGCTGGGCTGCGGGGCCGCCCTGAAGAACACCTTCTGCCTGGCCCGTGGCGAGTTCGCGACGCTGTCGCACCACATCGGCGAGCTGTCGAACGCGGCGACGTTCCGCTCGTACACCGAGGGCGTCGGGCACCTGGAGCGGTTGCTGGGGATCACGCCCGAACTGCTCGCGCACGACCTGCACCCGGACTACCCGTCGACGGCGTACGCGCAGGAGCGGGACGGGGTGGAGCTGGTCGGGGTGCAGCACCACCACGCGCACATCGCGTCCTGCCTGGCCGAGCACGCGGAGCAGGAGGCGCTGATCGGGGTCGCGTTCGACGGGCTGGGCTACGGCGACGACGGCACGCTGTGGGGCGGCGAGATCCTGGTGGCGGATCTGGCGGCGTACACCCGGGCGGGTCATCTGGCCGCGGTGCCGATGCCCGGCGGTGCGGCGGCGGTGCGCGAGCCCTGGCGCATGGCGCTGTCCTACCTGGACACGCTCGGCGGCGAGCTGCCCGACCTGCCGCTGGCGGCGCGGCATGCGGCCGCCTGGTCGCCGCTGCGCGACGCGGCGCGGGCGGGGGTGAACGCGCCGCTGACCTCCAGCGCGGGGCGGCTGTTCGACGCGGTCGCGGCCCTGCTGGACCTGCGCGACGAGGTCACCTACGAGGGCCAGGCCGCCGTGGAGCTGGAGCAGGTGGCACGGCGCGGCGAGGTCGCCGGTTACCCGGCGGAGATCACCGAGGACGCGGTGCTGTCGCTGAGCGGCGCCGACCTGGTCCGCGCGGTGCTGGCGGACCGGCTGGACGGGGTGCCGGTGGCGGAGATCGCCGCCCGGTTCCACGCCGGCGTCGCCGACCTGATCGTGAACGCCTGTCTGCTGGTACGCGAACGCCACGGCCTGCACACCGTGGCGCTGTCCGGCGGCGTCTTCCAGAACACGCTGCTGCTCGGCCGGACCCTGGACGGCCTGACCCTGTCCGGCTTCCGGGTGCTGACCCACCGCCAGGTCCCGCCCAACGACGGCGGCATCAGCCTCGGCCAGGTCGCCGTGGCCGGCGCCCGCGACCGCCGCTGACCACGGCCCGTGCCTGCTCCCGGCCTTGCTCGGTAAGGAAGGGCACCTTCACATCGCTATGTGTTGTAGAAGGTGCCCTTCCTTACCGCGCAGGAAGGTTGACCTTGCTTACTTGATGTTGACCTTGCCTACTTCATGAGGCGTTGGACGCCGTCGAGGATGACGTCGAGGCCGAAGGCGAAGGCATGGGCGGGGTCGGCGGAGGCCTGGTAGACCTGGCTGCTGGCCTCGCCGACGCGACCCGCGACCGGGAAGTCGTGGCCGGCCATGACGCGCTCCAGGACCGGGGCCGTGGCGCGCCACCACTCCTGCTCGTCCAGGCCTGATTCGCGCTGCGCGCGGACCAGTCCGGCGTGACTGCGGGCGACGCCTTCGACGTGGGTCAGCACGAGGGTGAGCACGGAGTCCATCTGCAGGTCGGTCAGGCCGATGCCGTCGAGCACCCGCAGCTCGGCCTCGTACTTCAGGACGGCGTTCGGGCCCAGGGTCGGGCGGCCGCCCGTGGCGTCGAGCAGCCACAGGTGGCGCAGGCTGACGTCCCAGTTGCGCTCGGCGACGTAGCGCAGGCCCTCGCGCCATCCGCCATGCCCGGACGGGTCGTCGACGCCGGCGTACAGCTCGCCGAGGACCGTGTCGACCATGAGGTCGTTGAGTTCGGCCTTGCCGGGCACGTGGGTGTAGAGCGACATGGTCCCGGACCCGATCTTGTCGGCGACCCGGCGCATGGTGGCCGCTTCCAGGCCCTCGGCGTCGGCCAGCTCGATCGCGGCGTCGACGATCGCGCGGACCGTCAGGCCGGACCGGCCGGGCCGGGTGTGCGAGCCCCACAGCAGCGCGAGACTGCGACCTGGGTCACTTTTGCCGCTCACGGGAACACTCCACCTCGTCTTATCAGTTGGCGTACGTCGTACGGTACAGGCTACGCTTGCGAGCCGCTCTCACCCCCGATTTCCCGGAGGTCTGCCCGTGACCACTGCTGACTACGGCTTCATCCAGGTACGCGGAGCCCGCGAGAACAACCTCAAGGACATCAGTCTCGACATCCCGAAGCGTAAGATCACACTCTTCACGGGCGTGTCCGGTTCGGGCAAGTCCTCGCTGGTGTTCGACACCATCGCCGCCGAGTCGCAGCGCCTGGTCAACGAGACCTACACGGCGTTCCTGCAGTCGCTGCTGCCCGGCTACGGCCAGCCGGACGTGGACTCGCTGGAGAACCTGTCCGCCGCGATCATCGTTGATCAGAAGCGCCTGGGCGGGAACTCCCGGTCCACGGTCGGCACGGTCACCGACGCGTACTCGATGCTCCGGCTGATCTTCGCCCGGCTCGGCTCGCCCGCGGTGGCCAACCCGGGCGTGCTGTCGTTCAACGACCCCAACGGCATGTGCCCGGACTGCGAGGGCCTCGGCGACGTCGCGTCGATCGACGAGGACGCCATCGTCGACCGGGACAAGTCGCTCAACGAGGGTGCGATCCGGCTGTCCGGCTTCAACGTGGACAGCTGGTTCTGGGCGATCATCACCCAGTCCGGCTTCTTCGACAACGACAAGAAGCTGCGCGACTACACCGCCGACGAGTGGCACCGGCTCATGTACCTGCCCGAGGCGAAGGTCAAGCTGGCCACCCCGGCGGGCAGCATGAACTCCACCTACGAGGGCCTGGTGCCCAAGTTCAAGCGGCTCTACCTGAGCAAGCAGACCGAGACCACGGCCCCCCACATCCGGGCCGCGATCGAGCGCGTCGCCACCCGCTCGGCCTGCCCGGCCTGCGGCGGAGCCCGGCTCAACGCCGCCGCGCTGGCCTGCCGCATCGACGGCCGCAACATCGCCGAGTGCGCCGCGATGGAGGTCGCCGACCTCGCCGCGTTCATCCGCGGCGTCGACGCGCCCACCCTGGCCCCGATGCTGAACTCGCTGGCGGCCCGGCTCGACAACCTCACCCACATCGGGCTCGGCTACCTCAGCCTCAACCGGCCCAGCGCCACCCTGTCCGGCGGCGAGTCGCAGCGGGTGAAGATGGTCCGCCACCTCGGCTCCAGCCTGACAGACATGACGTACGTCTTCGACGAGCCGAGCGTCGGGCTGCACCCGCACGACGTGCACCGGCTCAACGAGCTGCTGGTACGCCTGCGCGACAAGGGCAACACCGTGCTCGTCGTCGAGCACCGGCCCTCGGTCATCGCCATCGCCGACCACGTGGTGGACATGGGCCCGCGCGCCGGGCGCGACGGCGGGCAGGTCGTCTACTCCGGCGACCTGGCCGGGCTGGCCGCCTCCGGCACGCTCACCGGCGAACACCTCAGCCGCCGGCAGGCGCTGAAGCCGAAGGTGCGCACCGCCACCGGCGAGCTGGTCATCAAGGACGCGGCGCTGCACAACCTCAAGGGCGTCACCGCGGCCATCCCGCAGGGCGTGCTGACCGTGGTCACCGGTGTGGCCGGTTCCGGCAAGAGCTCGCTCGTCCAGGGCTGCCTGCCCCGGCACCACCCCGACGCGATCTTCATAGACCAGCGGCCGATCCGCGGCTCCAAGCGTTCCACCCCGGCCACCTACACCGGAGTGCTCGACCCGATCCGCAAGGCGTTCGCCAAGGCCAACGGCGTCAACGCGGCCCTGTTCAGCGCCAACTCCAAGGGCGCCTGCCCGCAGTGCCAGGGCATCGGCCTGCTGTACACCGACCTGGCCTTCATGGACCCGGTGGTGAGCACCTGCGAGGCCTGCGACGGCCGCCGCTTCCTGCCCGAGGTCCTGGAGCACACCCTGCGCGGGCAGAACATCAGCGACATCCTGCGCATGCAGATCACCGAGGCGGCGTCGTTCTTCACCGAGAAGGCGATCAAGCCGACGATGACCGCCCTGGTCGACGTCGGCCTCGGCTACCTGACCCTGGGCCAGTCCCTGGACACCCTGTCCGGCGGCGAGCGCCAGCGCCTCAAGCTCGCCACCGAACTGGGCAACACCTCGCGCGTCTACGTGCTCGACGAACCCACCACCGGCCTGCACATGAACGACGTCGACAACCTGATCGGCCTGCTCGACCGCCTCGTCGACGGCGGCAGCACGGTGATCGTCATCGAGCACAACCTCGACGTCGTCTCCCGCGCCGACTGGATCATCGACATGGGCCCCGGCGCGGGCCACGACGGCGGCCGCATCGTGTTCGCGGGCACGCCGCACGACCTGCTGGCCGACCAGCGTTCGCTGACCGCGGTCCACCTGCGCGAGCACCTGAGCTGACGCACGCCACCGGCTCGGCGGCCGGGGACAGCGAAAGGAGCGCACGCGTACGACACTGTCCGGATGATCACTGCCAGTCCGCAACCAGCCCCGCCACCTGCCGAGCCGATCGACGAGGGCTGGTACCCCTTGCTGCGGTTCTTCCTGGTGCTCGGCTGGCTCGGCACGGCGCTGCTCATCCTCGTCGGGTCGGCCGCCGCGAACGGCAGGGTGCGATTCGTGTCGTGGGACGAGCGGCTTCAGTTCCACGTCGGCACTGTCGTCGCCCTGAACATGCTGCTCGGGATACAGGTCTGCGGCGCGCTCGCCGTGTGGCGGATGCGCCGCAGACCACGCCGCGCAGCCGCCCTGGCCGTCGCAACGGCGGTGCTCGCGCTGGCCACCATCGGGCTGCGTACGCCGCTGACCCGGCCGGAGGACGCCCGGCCCGAACCCGTGCCGGCGTGGACCGGGTGCGTGTCGGTCAGCGGTGGGCGCAACACCTGCCCGGGTGGCTGACCCCAGCCCCGCTGCGGGCGGGCCTGCGCCCGCGACGGGGCCACGGCTGGCTGACCGAGCCGGCCGGCTCCATCAGTCAGCCTGCCCCGCGGCCGGGTCGGCCGGGGGCACGGCAGGCTCAGGAGCCGGCCAGGCAGTCGGCTCCGCCACGGCGACCGCGACGGCGGCGGGGACCGGCTCCGCCGGGACGGCCGCCGCGGGCAGTGCCATGGTCAGCCTGCTGTGGCCGAGGTGGGCCGCAGCCGCGGCTTCGTGGTATCTGTCCAGCTCGGCGAGGAACTCCTCGGATCGGTAGAGGGTGCCGTCGACGACCGGGCCCGACCGTCCTTCGAGCACCGCGACCACGTCGTCGCCGGTGAGCGTCTTGTGTGTCTCCAGCGCGTGGGCCAGGGCGAGCACGTCGCGGCGGTGCTGGGCGAGCAGGTCCGCCGTACGGGCCAGCAGGTCGCCGAGCATGTCCTCGATCCGGTCGGCCAGCGCGTGGCGCACCTCGGCCTCGGTGTCCTGGCCCTTCTTGCGCCGGCCGCCCTGCCCGCCGCCGGGTGCGCCGACCTCCAGTCGCTTGGCGGTCGAGTACGACGACACGGTGCCGCCCATGCCCCAGAAGCCCTCCATGAACGACGCGACCGTCGTCGCCGACTCCAGGTCCCCGGAGACGCCGGACGAGCTGTCCCCGCCGAAGAACATGCGCTCGCCCGCCAGCGAGGCCAGCGACACGCAGATGTCGGACTCGTACTCGGTGCGCCACCGGGTGAACTGGTCCTCGGGCGGGATGCTGGCGACCATGCCGAGGTAGTCGCTGCCCTTCTCGATGGTCGCGATGTCGATCTCCATGTGGTGCCGGGTGCGGTACGCGATCACGGCGTGGCAGGCCTCGTGCACCGCGACGGCGTGCCGCTCCCGCTCGATGTACTCGACGTCCTCGGGCGGCCCGAGTTCCTTGAGCTGCTTGGCCCGCATCACGTCGCGCCAGGCGATGACCTCGCGCCCGTCCCGGATCGCGGTGATCAGGGCCTCGTTGATCAGGTCCTTGATGGTCGCGCCGGTGGCGTACGGAGTGATCGTCGCCAGCTTGTCGATCTCGGCGGCGGTCAGCTCGTGGCGCACCTTGCCCAGGTAGCCCTCGTAGGTGCGGACCCGGCCGGCCTTGCTCGGATAGCCGACCTTGTAGATGCGGTCGATGCGCCCCGGCCGCAGCAGCGCCTCGTCGAGCGCCTCCGGCAGGTTGGTCGCCATCATCACCAGGATGCGGTATCGCGGCGGCGGCTTCGGGCGCATGCCCAGCACCCGGCGCACGTACCGGTTGACGAAGCCGCGCGGCTTCTTCAGCCCGGACAGCTCGGTGAGCAGGGCCTGCAGGGTACCCATACCCCCGCCGTTGTTCATGCCCGCACCCATCACGAACCGGTTGCGCCGCACCGGAGCCGGAGCCGGTTCGGCCGCGGCGTTCCTGGCCAGCCGCCACTGCGTCTCCGGGGACAGCCAGCCGAAGCCGTGACAGCCGGGGCCGGTGGTGAACGCCGGGGTCATGCCGCGCGGGAAGCCCGGGCCGCCCTGGGCGAGCTGGCCGCGGCTGCCGAGCGAGTCGGCCTCGTCGAAGAAGACGATCACGCCGCCGTAACGCAGCGCCAGCTTGCGCAGCTTGCGGAACAGCGACTTCACCTTGAGAATGCCGACGCCCATGAACATGTTGGTGAACGCGCCGGGGTCGACGAACACGTACGGCTTGCCGGTCTCCCCCGCGACGGCCTCGGCCATCAGCGTCTTGCCGGTGCCCGGCGGACCCCACAGCAGCAGGCCGGACGGCACGTAGCCGCCCTTGGCCTCGATCGCGTCGGGCTGCTCGAGGAAGACGATGTTCTCCCGTACCCGCGCCAGCACGTGGTCCTGGCCCCAGACGTCGGTGAACCGGGTCTTGATGTCGTCGGGGTAGTACACCTCGACGCCGCCCCGGGACAGGAACCAGAAGATGGCGACGAACTGCATCACGACGATGAACAGGATGAACACCATCTGCACGACGAAGGGCATCAGCGCCCACAGGATCGCCGGGGCCTGGAACAGCGCCAGCACCGGCGAGGTGTCCAGCACCGCGCCGGCGACGAAGGCGAACACGACGATCCAGAAGATCCACTTGAGGATGCGGGCCAGCCGGAACCTGGTCCAGTCGGACAGCCTCCGCCGGGAGAAGCGCTCGAAGCCGCCGAACACCCGGTGGCTCCAGAACCGGTGGTATCCGGCCCAGTGCTCGCTGACCAGGAAATGCAGCTGGCGCAGCAGTTCCAGCCCGGCCAGGATCAGCAGCCAGCGCGACTCGGCCAGGTGGATGCGGGTCGCCTCCACGAACGGCATGCCGCCCGGGAAGTCGGCCATCTCCGCCCACACCAGCACCAGCCAGGCGACGGCGAACAGGAACAGGAACTTGATCCGGTCCCAGAACGGCAGCTTCTTGCGCTTGGGACGCTCCTCGACCCGTGCGGGCTCACCCGGCGGGCGCAGGCCCTCGACCGGCTCGGCAGACACGTCGCCCATGGCTCGCTCGCTCATGCCACGCTCCTGACCGTGAAGGACTGCACCAGCACGTCGAGTTCCGCCGCCCGTGCGCGGTAACACGAGGCCGAGCAGCGCACGATGAACTGGTACAGCCGCCGCCCGGCGTCGTCGACGTAGACGGTCTGGTCGAACGTCTGCAGCCCGCCGCCGCCGGGGCTGTAGTTGAAGACCGAACGCACCCCGCGCACCGAGCCCTCGGTCGGCAGGATCTCGTCGGAGACCAGCTCGAAGCCCTGGAACACCGGGTTCTGCGCGTTGTCCGCGCGGGCCGAGTCGGTGACCGGCAGCAGCAGGTCACGGGCCCCGTTCAGGGACACCGCGTTGATCTCGTTCTCGGACAGCCGGCGCACCATCGCGTACACGAAGGGCTCGTCGCCGGTGCCGAGGAACAGGTGCAGCGGCTGCGGGACGATCGAGGCGTCGTAGCCGACCGACCAGATCCGCTCCCGCCGCGCCGCCGCGGCCACCGAGTCGGGGTCCTCCCCGGACAGCATCCAGTCCATCGCCTCGTGCTCGATGCGCTGCCAGCCGTGGGGGACCTTGAAGTAGACGCCGTCGTCGGCGTTCTTGACGTACTCGAACTCCGGCGCGCCGCACCCGCCCAGCACGAGCGCCACCGCTGTGAGGAGGGCGGCCAGCGCCGCCCGTTTTCCCGCTGCCTGCCGCCTGTCCTTCATGACGCGCCCCCACCGCCGTCGGGCTGTCCTGATCGGTCACTGCTCACGTGCGGGCGACGACACCTACGGCGGCGTCACCGACCGGCACGGTTGGCTGTCGGTGCTCCTGTAAGGAGTATGGAGGCGGCACGTCCGGAAGCAGAATAGCTGCACAGTCGTCAATGTCGACCGCACACCCGATGGCGCGATCGATACATGTGCCTGATTATCTTCGTGGTCGCCCGGACTCCTTACCGCAGCGGCCGTCCGGTGCGCGGCCGCGCCTTGATCGTCCGACTTGCCTGGCACCTGTGCGTATCTTGAGCGCGAATACCCACAGGTGCCAGGCAAGTCGAGCGATCTTGCGGCGTGCGCCGCCCCGCGGTCCACGTGATGCGGACCGCGGGGCGGGGTCGGCGGGGCGGTCAGGTCAGGTTGGGTCGGAGCCAGCGTTCGGCGTCGGCGAGGTCGGCGTCGCGGCGGCCGGCGTAGTCTTCGAGCTGGTCGCGGCCGATGCGGCCGACGGTGAAGTAGCGCGAGTCCGGGTGCGCCAGCATCAGGCCGCTGACGGCCGCCGCCGGGGTCATCGCGTACGACTCGGTCAGGCCCATGCCGATCTTCTCCGCGCCGAGCAGGTCGAACAGCTCCCGCTTGAGGGTGTGGTCGGGCGTGGCCGGGTAGCCGAACGCGGGCCGGATGCCGCGGAAGCGCTCGGCGTGCAGGTCCTCGATGGCCGGGTCGGCGTCCGGCTCGTACCAGTCGCGCCGCGCCTGCAGGTGCAGGTGCTCGGCGAACGCCTCGGCGAGCCGGTCGGCGAGCGCCTTGACCATGATGGCCCGATAGTCGTCGTGCTCGGCCTCGTACTTCGCCGCAAGCTCGTCCGCGCCGTGGATGGCGACGGCGAACCCGCCGATGTGGTCGCCGGCCGGGGCCAGGTAGTCGGCCAGGCAGCGGTTGGGCCGCCCGGCGGGCTTGACGGTCTGCTGGCGCAGCATCGGCATCCGGGCCTCGCCCTCGATGACGATGTCGTCGCCGTCGGCGTGGGCGGGCCAGAAGCCGTACACGCCCTGGGCGCGCAGCGAGCCGTCCGCGATGATCTGGTCGAGCATCGTGTTGGCGTCGTCGAACAGCTCCCGGGCCTGCGGCCGCTCCAGGATCGCCGGGTACTTGCCCTTGAGCTCCCAGGCCAGGAACAGGAACTGCCAGTCGATCATCGTGCGCAGCTCGGCCAGGCTGGGCGTGACCTCGCGCAGGCCGGTGAAGGCGGGCACGGGCAGCTCGGTGAAGTCGGGCCGCTCGGCGTTGGCGCGGGCCTGCTCGAGGGTCAGCAGCGGCTGGCGGGTCTTGTTGGCGTGCTCGTCGCGCAGCCGGGCCTGCTCGGTGCGGTTGTGCTCGGCCAGCTCCTCGGCCTTCGCGGGGTCGAGCAGCTGCGACACGACGCCGACGACGCGGGAGGCGTCGAGCACGTGCACGGTCGCCGACTCGTACGCCGGGGCGATGCGCACCGCCGTGTGCTGCCGGGACGTGGTGGCCCCGCCGATCAGCAGCGGCAGCTTGAGGCCGCGGCGCTGCATCTCCTGCGCGACGGAGACCATCTCGTCCAGCGACGGGGTGATCAGCCCGGACAGGCCGATCACGTCCGCGCCCTCGGCGACCGCCGTGTCGAGGATCTTCGCCGCGGGCACCATCACGCCGAGGTCGACGACCTCGTAGTTGTTGCAGCCCAGCACCACGCCGACGATGTTCTTGCCGATGTCGTGCACGTCGCCCTTGACCGTGGCGAGCACGACCTTGCCCTGCCCGCGCTGGGCCTCGGCCCTGCCTTCGCGGCGGGCCTGCTCCTTCTCGGCCTCCATGTACGGCTCCAGGTAGGCCACCGCGCGCTTCATCACCCGGGCGCTCTTGACCACCTGCGGCAGGAACATCTTGCCCGCGCCGAACAGGTCGCCGACGACCTTCATGCCGTCCATCAGCGGGCCCTCGATGACTTCGAGCGGCCGGTCCGCCTCCTGGCGGGCCTCCTCGGTGTCCTGCTCGATGAAGTCCACGATGCCGTGCACCAGCGCGTGCGACAGCCGCTGCGCGACCGGGGCCTCCCGCCACGACAGGTCGGCGACGCGCTTGGTCGCCTCGCCGCTGACGGTGCCCGCGTACGCGACGAGCCGGTCGGTGGCGTCGGGGCGGCGGTCGAAGAGCACGTCCTCGACGAGGTCGCGCAGCTCGACGGGGATGTCCTCGTACACGGCGAGCTGTCCGGCGTTGACGATGCCCATGTCGAGCCCGGCGCGCACGGCGTGCAGCAGGAACGCCGAGTGCATCGCCTCGCGGACGACGTCGTTGCCGCGGAACGAGAACGACAGGTTCGAGATGCCGCCGCTGGTCCGCGCCCCCGGGCAGCGCGCCTTGATCAGCGGCAGCGCGTCGATGAACGCCTTGGCGTAGCCGTTGTGCTCGGCGATGCCGGTGGCCACGGCCAGCACGTTCGGGTCGAAGACGATGTCCTCGGCGGCGAAGCCCGCCTTCTGCGTCAGCAGGTCGTACGCCCGCCCGCAGATCTCGACCTTGCGCTCGACGGTGTCGGCCTGGCCCTGCTCGTCGAAGGCCATCACGACGACGCCCGCGCCGTAGCCCTGGATGCGCCGGGCGTGGTCGAGGAAGACCTCCTCGCCCTCCTTGAGGCTGATCGAGTTGACCACGCCCTTGCCCTGCACGCACTTGAGGCCGGCTTCGAGCACCGACCACTTCGAGCTGTCCACCATGATCGGGATGCGGGCCACCTCGGGCTCGGTCGCGATCAGGTTGAGGAACGTGGTCATCGCCAGCTCGCTGTCGAGCAGGTCGGCGTCCATGTTCACGTCGAGCAGGTTGGCCCCGCCGCGCACCTGGTCCAGCGCCACGTCCACCGCGCCCTGGTGGTCGCCGGCCTCGATGAGGCGGCGGAACTTCGCCGAGCCGGTCACGTTGGTGCGCTCGCCGATCATGACGAAGCCGGTGTCGGGGCCGATCGCGAACGGCTCCAGGCCGCTGAACCGGGTCGCCTTCGGCACCTGCGGCACCTCGCGCGGCGGCAGGCCCTTGACGGCCGCCGCGACCTGCGCGATGTGGTCGGGCGTGGTGCCGCAGCAGCCGCCCGCGATGTTGATCAGGCCGGACGTCGCGAACTCGCCCAGCAGCGCGCCGGTCTCCTCCGGCGTCTGGTCGTAGCCGCCGAACGCGTTGGGCAGCCCCGCGTTGGGGTGGCTGGCGACGTAGACCCCGGCGAGGCGGGACAGCTCCTGCACGTGCGGGCGCATCTCGGTGGCGCCCAGCGAGCAGTTCACGCCGACGGCCAGCGGATTCGCCCGCTCGATCGAACGCCAGAACGCCTCGACGGTCTGCCCGGACAGGGTGCGGCCGGACAGGTCGACGATGGTCACCGAGATCCACAGCGGCAGCTCGGGCGCGACTTCACGGGCGGCGGCGATGGCGGCCTTGGCGTTGAGCGTGTCGAAGATCGTCTCGATGAGCAGGATGTCGACACCGCCCTCGGCCAGCCCGGAGATCTGCTCGGCGTACGTGTCGAAGACCTGGTCGTAGGAGACGGTCCGGTAGGACGGGTCGTCCACCCGCGGGGAAAGCGACAGGGTGACGTTGAGCGGGCCGACCGAGCCGGCGACGAAGCGCCCGCCGAACTCGTCGGCGGCCTGCCGGGCCAGCTGCGCGCCGCGCAGGTTCATCTCGCGCGCGTACGCCTGCAGGCCGTAGTCGGCCTGCGCGATGCCGGTCGCGGTGAACGTGTTCGTGGAGGTGATGTCCGCGCCCGCGGCGAGGTAGCGCCGGTGCACGTCGAGGATCAGGTCGGGCCGGGTCAGGATGAGCACGTCCGGGTTGCCGGTGACGTCGTGCGGGTGGTCGCCGAAGCGGTCGCCGCGGTAGTCCTCGGGGGTCAGCCGGGCGCCCTGCAGCATGGTGCCCCACGCGCCGTCGAGCACCACGATCCGCTCGTCGAGCAGCTTGCGCAGCTCCTGCACGCGGGTGGCGGGGGAAGAAGACCGGCTCAACGCGAACACCTCCGAAAGAACTCTCGGAGGCGCCCTTGCAACGGTGGATCCAGCCGAGCGTGGCGGGCTGTGCCCGTTGCAGCGCCTCTCGACCTGAACACGAAGTTTACCGTCCGCCCCCCGCCGCCGCGATCACGGCACCGCTCGCGTCCCGGTCTGCGGGACGCTGACGGCCGTTCGCCCTCGATCATCCGACTTGCCGGGCACCTGGGCGTATCTTGATCCGTTTTTCGCCCACCTGCCGGGCAAGTCCGACGATCGTGAGCGCCGTCCCACGATGCGGAAGAACGCCTCCGCCGAGCACAACGCCGGCGGAGGCGCACTTCGTTCCTGGCCGGGCGGGGGCGGTCAGGCGAGCGGGCGCAGAGCGTCCACCAGCGGGGTGGTCGGGCGGCCGGCCAGGCGGGACAGTTCGCCGGTGGTCGTGGCGAGCGCGCCGTCGCGGATGTCGGCGTCCACAGCCACCAGGAAGCCGGCCGTGCCCGCGTCCAGGCCCGCCTCGGTGAGCAGGTTCAGGTGCTCCTCGGACGAGACGCGCCGGTAGACCACGTCGCGGCCGAGCACGGTCGCGAACGCGGCGGCCAGCTCGTCGAAATCCCAGGCGTGGTCGCCGGACAGCTCGTAGACCGCGTTCTCGTGGCCCTCGCCGGTGAGCGCCGCGGCGGTGGCGGCGGCGTAGTCGGCGCGCGTCGCGCTGGCGACCCGGCCGTCGCCGGCACTGGACAGCACCACGCCCGCGGCACGCGCCTGGACCAGGGCGGGCGCGTAGTTCTCGGTGTACCAGCCGTTGCGCAGCAGGGTGAACGGCAGGCCCGAGGCGCGGATGGCCTGCTCGGTCGCGACATGGTCGGGGGCGACCGGGAGCGGGGAGTCGGCCGCGTTCAGCACGCTGGTGTACGCCAGCCGGGCCACCCCGGCGGCCTTCGCCGCGTCGATCACGGCCTGGTGCTGGGCGACCCGGCGGCCGACCTCACTGCCCGAGACCAGCAGCAGGGTGTCCCCCTCGGTCAGCGCCGCCGACAGGCTCGCCGGGTCGTCGTAGTCGAAGCGGGCGACGCGTACGCCGCGCGCGGCCAGGTCGGCGAGCCGGCTCTCGTCGCGCGCCCCGGCCACGATCTGCCCGGCCGGCACGCCCCGGTCCAGCAGTGCCGCGACCACGAGCCGACCGAGCTGCCCGGTGGCTCCACTGATCACTGTCGACATGTTCTCTCCCACACTGCATGGCGGCGCTGGGCACGATCGCCCAGGCCGCGAAGGGTCTTCACGAAACGGGGACAACTCCCCGGTTGATCCCGACCGTAGCACAACCGGGGACCGATCCCCACTTCGCTATGCTGAACACATGGCCACCCACGCCCCCCGCGCCGACGCCGAGCGCAACCGCCGCCGGCTGATCGAGGCGGCGCTGGCCGTGTTCAGCGAGCGCGGGCTGGACGCCCCGCTCGACGAGATCGCGCGCCGGGCCGCGCTGGGCAACGCCACGCTCTACCGGCACTTCCCCACCCGCCGGGACCTGATCTCCGCCGTGTACGCCGAGACGCTCGACGAGATCGTGCTGGCCGCCGAGCACGCCGCGCACCAGCCGGACGCCTGGACCGCGTTCCACGACCACCTGGTCTACCTGTGCGGCGTGCAGTCGCGGTGCCGGGCGACGTCCGACCTGCTCACCGCCGCCGTGTCCGGCGTGCCGGGGCTCGACGCGCTGCACGACCGGGCGTACCAGGGACTACAGCGGCTCATCGAGCGCGCGCAGGCGGCCGGCGAGCTGCGCCCGGAGTTCCGGCACGAGGACGTGGTGCTGATCCTGATGGCCAACGCCGGGCTGATCGAGCGCACCGCCGAGGCGGCACCGGACGCGTGGCGGCGGCAGCTCGCGTACACCCTCGACGGGCTGCGCGCCCCGGGCCGCACGCCCGCCCCGCCGAGCCCCGGCGTGGACCGGGTGGTGGACGCCATGCGCGAGCGCGGGCGGCGCTTCAGCGGCGACCCCGTGCAGTGACATCACTCTCCGTGTTCACTCGGGGCACCAGAGGACATCGACAGTCGCCGAAATGATTTCGGCACATTCCGAAAGCGTTGCGGTCGCAGGTGATGCGGCATGGCCGAATTTGCCTGTATGCATGCCGTTGACATCGATCAGACCCTCTGCCTGAATAGACCGAAAGCGTTTTAGATCG
Organism: Catellatospora sp. NPDC049133; assembly: GCF_040648455.1. Taxonomy (NCBI): domain Bacteria; kingdom Bacillati; phylum Actinomycetota; class Actinomycetes; order Micromonosporales; family Micromonosporaceae; genus Catellatospora; species Catellatospora sp. NPDC049133. Next base: position 7,022 of record NZ_JBEZDT010000032.1, on the reverse strand, counting down.
TCCTCGGTCGATCATTCGGTGGCAGCTCACCGCCTGCCGCGCTCCACACGCACGGTGACGGTTTCACCGTGCCCGCTTCCCGTTTCCGCCGACGCGCGTCGCCCGGACGCGCTCGCCGAAAGGACGCCGATGCACCCCTCCCCACCCCGCCGCCGATGGCCGGTCATCGTGGTGACCCTGCTGGCCCTCAGCGCCGCCGCCCCCGCCTCGGCCGCCCCGGTCGGCGCGCAGGACGGCGCCGCCCCGTCCGTCCAGGCCGCCGGCATGGTCTACACCGGACTCACCGCCGAGCGCACCGGCGCGTGCGCCGGCATGTACCGCATCGTCGGCATCACCTCGACGATGTGCACCCACGGCCCCGACCCGGCTCCGGCCGGGCTGTCGGTCACCCGCTCCGTGGCCCCGCTCGCCGCACGGGCCGCCACGGCCGCGCCGTCCGCGCTGGCGGTCTGCGAGGGCGACGGCACCTCCGGCCGCCGCGTCGAGGTGCTGTACGTACGCGGCAGCACCAGCCGCTACAGCCAGTACCTGGAGACGTTCCGGCAGCTCGCCGAGCAGGTCGACGTCATCTTCAACGAGAGCGCCAAGGCCACCGGCGGCGAGCGGCACGTCCGTTACGTCACCGAGAGCGTCAACGGCGCGTGCCGCCCGGTCGTGCGCGACGTGCAGATCCCGGACTCGGCGCTCAACGCCGACGACTGGGCCCCGCTGCTCAACGCCGTCAAGGCCGCCGGCTACGCCCGCACCGACCGCAAGTATCTGCAGTTCGTCGACGCGAACATCTACTGCGGCATCGGCGGCTTCGCCGGGGACACCCGCAAGAGCGACGCCAACCGGTCCAACACCGGTCCGGAGTACGCCCGCGCCGACAACGGCTGCTGGACCGCCGGGGTCGCCGCGCACGAACTCGGGCACACGCTCGGCGCGGTGAACAACAACGCCCCCAACGCCTCCGGCGCCGCGCACTGCGTCGACGAGTACGACGTCATGTGCTACAAGGACGGCCCGAACGTGGTGCTGCGCTACTCGTGCCCCAGCCAGGCGCTGGACCAGCGGCTGGACTGCAATCACGACGACTACTACCACACGAACCCGCCCGCGGGCAGTTACCTGGCGACGTACTACAACGTCGCCGACAACCTGTTCCTGATCAAGGGCGGCGGCACGACCCCGCCGCCGGTCACCAACCTGGCCCTGTCCGCGACACCGAGCGCCTCCTACACCTCTTCATGGGAGAGCGTCCTGGCGATCAACGACGGCATCGACCCGCCGTCCTCCAACGACACCGTCAACCGCCGCTGGGGCACCTGGCCCAACACCGGCCAGCAATGGGCGCAACTGACCTGGTCCACGGCCCAGACGGTACGCGTCGCCGACGTCTACTTCTTCGACGACAACGGCGGCGTACGCCTGCCCGCCTCCTGGACCCTCCAGTACTGGAACGGCTCCGCCTACGTCGCCGTCCCCGGCGCCGGCGGCTATCCCGTGGCCCTCCACCAGTACAACCGCGTCACCTTCACCTCCGTCAGCACCACCCGCCTACGCGTCGTCCTCAACAGCGGCCAAGGCTCCGTAGGCCTCCTCGAAGTCAAAGTCACCGCCTGACTGAAAGGAAGGGCACCTTCTTGACGCTGTTGGTGCGCAGGGTGCCCTTCCTTACCACTCGGGGGTTCTGAGCAGGGAGGATGCGGGTGAGGATTCGCAGGCGGGTCGGGCAGCGCCGCCTGGTCGGGTGGCGTGGCCCTGTCGCGGCGGTGGCCGCCGGGGTGGCCGCCATGGGGCTGGTGCTCGGGTATGCGAGCCCGGCCGGAGCGCACCGGGGTGTGCAGCCCACGCTGCATCACGACGGGCGTGGCTCGCTGTGGCTCACCCTGGCCTGGGACGACGGCCATCCCGTCGACCAACCCGGACTGGCGATGCTGTCGGCGAGCAGCGACGCGGGCGCGACGGTGCCGGTCACGGCCCTGCGGCCGCTGCCCCACGACCCGGCGACCCTGCCGCTGCCGGGCGCGCTGGCCGCCGGCGAGTGGACGGTGACCGTGGACGTTGCGGCACCGGGGGTCGGGTACTGCACGGCGCGGGTGCGGGTCGCCGTCGACGGGGTGCCGCAGACGGTTCCCTGTGCGGTGCCGGCGGACCCGGACGCGACGGCGGCCGCAGCTGACCCGGCCGTGGACAGCCCGCCGTTCGGGCAGCTCGCGGCACTGCTGGCGGCACTGGCCGCGGTGGCGGTCGGAGGCTTCGGGCTGCTGAGGTCGCGCGGCGGGCGGGGTGTGCCGCCGACGCGCCGCCGCGGAGCGGGTCGGCGCGGTCGGGGCGGGTTGCATAAGCAACTTCTATAAGTGCGTGATATGTTGGCGAGGTGGCTACGACACCGGCTCCGCTGTCCGCGGACACCGCTCGGCATGACCTGGCCCTGACCGTCCAGCGCCTGTTCGCCGCCCTGCGGCGGCTCAGCCCGCCTGGCATCAGCCTCAGCGCCGCCGCCACCATGGCCACCCTGGAGCGCGAGGGGCCGCAGCGGCTCACCGAACTCGCGGTACGCGAGGGCGTCACCCAGCCCGCGATGACCCAGATCGTCACCCGGCTGGAACGCGACGCGCTCGCCGCCCGCACCGCCGACCCGGCCGACCGCCGCGTCGTCCTCGTGGAGATCACCCAGGCTGGACGCGACCTGCTCCGCCACCGCCGCGACGTCCGCGCCGAGCGCGTCGCCGCGCTGCTGTCCCAGCTCGACCCCGCCGACCGCGCCGCGATCGAGGCGGCGCTGCCCGCGCTCGGCCGCCTCGCCGACCACGCGGCCACGACCTGACCCCGACCACGACTGCCCCGGTCACCGCCGACCCGGCGACCCCGAGAACCACCGCACGACCCGGTACCACCGACGGACCCGCCGGCCGATGTCGTCCGAGCACCACCGCGTACCCCGCACCACCCGCTCCGACAGCCGAAGGCGCGCCTCATGAACAGCCCCGAATCCCGCTACAAGTGGGTCGCCCTGTCCAACACCACGCTCGGCATGCTGATCGCGACGATCAACTCGTCGATCGTGCTGATCTCGCTTCCGGCGATCTTCAACGGCGTGGGACTCAACCCGCTGCAACCGGGCAACGTCGGCTACCTGCTGTGGATGCTGATGGGCTACATGCTGGTGACGGCCGTGCTCGTGGTGACCCTGGGCAGGCTCGGCGACATCTACGGCCGCGTGCGCATCTACAACCTCGGCTTCGCGATCTTCGCGGTCACCTCGGTGGTCCTCGCCCTCGACCCGTTCACCGGCGGCGCGGGCGCGCTCTGGCTGATCGGCTGGCGGGTGGTGCAGGCCGTCGGCGGCGCGATGCTGATGGCGAACTCCGCCGCGATCATCACCGACGCGTTCCCGGCCCGCCAGCGCGGCACGGCGCTGGGCATCAACGTGGTGGCCGCCATCGCGGGCTCGTTCGTCGGCCTGGTGCTGGGCGGCCTGCTGGCGGAGTGGAACTGGCGCTCGATCTTCTGGGTCAACGTGCCGATCGCGGCGGTCGGCACCGTGTGGGCGTACCGGTCGCTGCGCGACAACGGCGAGCGCCGCCCCGGCCGCATCGACTGGTGGGGCAACGTCACCTTCGCCGCGGGCCTGACCATGCTGCTGGCGGCGATCACGTACGGCATCCAGCCGTACGGCGGCCACCCCATGGGCTGGACCAACCCGTGGATCATCGCCGGGCTGACCGGCGGCGTGGCGCTGCTGGCGCTGTTCGGCCTCATCGAGACCCGGGTCGCCGAGCCGATGTTCCCGCTGCACCTGTTCCGGATCGCGGCGTTCACCGGCGGCAACGTGGCCAGCCTGCTGGGCTCGATCGCCCGCGGCGGCCTGCAGTTCATGCTGATCATCTGGCTGCAGGGCATCTGGCTGCCGCTGCACGGCTACGACTACGAGGCGACGCCGCTGTGGGCGGGCATCTACCTGCTGCCGTTGACCATCGGTTTCCTGGCCGCCGGGCCGCTGTCCGGGGCGCTGTCGGACCGCTTCGGGCCCCGGCGGTTCGCGGCGGGCGGACTGCTGCTGATGTCGGCGTCGTTCGCCGCGCTGCTGCTGGTGCCGACCGACTTCCACTACGGCGTGTTCGCCGCGCTGGTGTTCCTCAACGGCTTCGGCGGCGGCCTGTTCTCCGCGCCGAACACCTCGCTGATCATGTCCAGCGTCCCGGCGCACCTGCGCGGCGTCGCCTCGGGCATGCGGGCCACCTTCCAGAACGCGGGCATGGTGCTGTCGATCGGCGTGTTCTTCTCGCTGATGGTCGCCGGGCTGGCCCGCTCGCTGCCGACGGCGCTGGACGCCGGGCTCACCGCCCAGGGGGTGCCGGCCGGGGCCGCGCACGCCGTGTCGCAGCTCCCACCGGTCGGCACCCTGTTCGCCGCGTTCCTGGGCTACAACCCGATCCAGGAGCTGCTCGGCCCGCAGGTGCTCGGCGCGCTGCCCGCGGCGAACGCGGCCGCGCTGACCGACCGCCAGTTCTTCCCCGACCTGATCTCGGGACCGTTCCACGACGGCCTGGTCATCGTGTTCTGGCTGGCCATCGTGATGGGCCTGCTCGGGGCCGCGGCGTCGCTGGCCGGGCCGCGCCGCCGGGCCACCACCGGGGATCCCGACGCCGAAGAGGCCCTCGACGAGCTGTACGGCGCGCAGCCACTGAACCCGGTGCCCGTCACCGAGCCCGCGCACCGCTGACCCCGACCGGCCGTTCTGTTAACAGCCGGCCGCATACCGCACGCGGCCGGCCTGGTGAACCTCCGGCAGGGGCGGCAGGTGGTCCGTCCCGCACGGACGGTTGCCCGTGGTAGTCCGATCGGCGCTTATCCCGGGCCGCCGACGGGCCTACCGTGTGGGGCATGACGGCGTACCGCAACGTGCCCGGGGCGGCGCGGGCCGCGGCGCTCCTGCTTGCCCTCACGCTCCCCGCGGCGTGCGGGTTGCCGCTGGCCGCGCCCGATCCCGCTCCGAGCTGCGCCGCGCCCGTACGCTGCGTGGTCGTCGGCGGCCTGGCCACCACGGTGGCGTTCAGCCCGGACGGCGCCCGGTATGCCGTGGGCGGCTTCGGGGCGCTGCACGTGTTCGACACCGCCACCGGCGCGACCGTCGCCAGCATGCCGGTGCGCGATTTCGAGCCGATCTCCCATCTGGTGTTCAGCCCCGACGGCAAGCGGCTGGCGACGCCGGTCGAGGGCGGCGTGCGGCTGTGGGACACCACCACCGGCACGCCGGCCGGCACCCTGACCGGGCACGCGCGCATCCCCATGGACCTGGCCTTCAGCCCCGACGGCACGCTGCTCGCCGGGGCGGGCCACAACGGCGTGATCCGGCTGTGGAGCGTCGGCGGCAACCGCACCGTCGCCGTGCTGACCGGGCACAGCGAGTGGGTGGGCGCGGTCGCGTTCAGCCCCGACGGGACCACCCTGGCCTCGGCGGGCAAGGATGGCGTGATCCGGCTGTGGCAGGTGTCCACCGGCAAGCTCACCGCGTCGCTGACCGGGCACGACGGCGCGGTGCAGGATCTGGCGTTCGCCCCGGGCGGTCGGCTGCTGGCCAGCGGGGGCGACGACGGCACGGTGCGGATCTGGGACGTCGCGGGCGGAGCGGCGCCGTACGTGCTGTCCGGGCACGACGGGGTGGTGCACGCGGTGGCGTACAGCGCCGACGGTGCGACCGTCGCCAGCGGCGGCTGGGACGGCACGGTGCGGTTGTGGCGGCTGTCCGACCACGCGCAGGCCGCGCTGCTGCCCGGCTGGATCCGCGACGCGGACGGCCGGATGGGCGCGGTCTCCGGCGTCGCCGTCAGCCCCGACGGGCACACCGTCGCGGTCGCCGACGGCGCGGACCGCGTCCGCCTCTGGCCGGTCTGACCGGCCCGACCTCCTGCCGCAACTCTTGAAGACTTGCGCCCATCGCACGCGCGGGAGGGCCCAAGTCTTCAAGAGTTGCGGGGGGGGGCGGCGGCAGCCGTGGGTGTGGGTGTGGCACGCCGGGGAGCCCCGCTCGGCTCCCCGGCGTGAGTTCACGGGGTGGGGTAACCCGGGCGCGCCGCCTTTCCACGTGCGGCGCGCCCGGCCCCCACCGACATCAAACGAGCCCGTTGCGCCCGATGACGCCGGCAAACCAGCGGGCACTGTCCTTCGGAGTGCGCCGCTGGGTGTCGTAGTCGACATGCACGATGCCGAATCGTTTGTCGTAGCCGTATGCCCACTCGTAATTGTCCAACAGCGACCATGCAAGATATCCACGCATGTCGGCTCCCTCGGACAGCGCCGCGTGCACGGCCCGCAGGTGGCCGTCGAGGAACCCGATGCGGTCGGTGTCGGCGACCCGGTCCCCGTCGAGCACGTCGTGGTAGGCCGCGCCGTTCTCGGTGATCATCATCGGGGTGCCGGGGTAGTCCGTGGCCAGCCGCATCAGCAGCTCGTACAGCGCGGTCGCGTCCACGGGCCAGCCCATCGCGGTGACCGGCAGGTCCTGCTGCACGTACTCGCAGCCCTCGCTGCCCGGGTTGGCCGGGCCGCAGTCGACGCCGACCCCGGCCCGCACCCGCGACGGCTGGTAGAAGTTGACCCCCAGCAGGTCGATCGGTGACGCGATCACGTCCTCGTCACCGGCCAGGATCTGCCGGTCGACGCCGAAGCGGGCGAACAACGCCCGCATGTCCTGCGGATAGCCGCCGCGCAGGGTCGGGTCCAGGAAGATCCGGTTGTGCAGGCCGTCGATGTGCCGCACCGCGGCGAGGTCGTGCGGATCGTCCGGGTCGTCCGGGCGTACGCAGGCCAGGTTGAGCGTCAGCGACACCTCGCGGGCCCCGCCCGCCCGCAGCGCCTGCACCGACAGCCCGTGTCCGAGCATCAGGTGGTGCACCGCCGACAGCGCGGCGGCCGGGTCCTGGCGGCCCGGGGCGTGGTCGCCGCTGCCGTAGCCGAGGAACGCCGAGCACCACGGCTCGTTGAGCGTGGTCCAGGTGCGCACCCGGTCGCCGAGCCGGGCGATCGTGGCCGTG
>NZ_JBEZDT010000031.1:0-122060 GCF_040648455.1 Catellatospora sp. NPDC049133 | reverse complement strand
GCGCCGCCCTGGCCGGACTCGACGCCCTGGGCGCGACGGCAGACGCGAAGTCCGTGCTCAGCCACCACGCATGCGTGGTGGAAGGCGCCCTTCCTTTCCAGGTCAGAGGACGGCGCGGCCGGCTTCCAGGCGGGCGACGGGGACGCGGAACGGGGAGCAGGAGACGTAGTCCAATCCCACCTCGTGGAAGAAGCGCACCGACTCGGGGTCGCCGCCGTGCTCGCCGCAGACGCCGATCTTCAGGTCCGGCCGCACCTGGCGGCCCTCCTGCACGGCGATGCGCACCAGCCGGCCGATGCCGTCGCGGTCCAGCGTCTCGAACGGCGACACCCCGAACACGCCCAACTCCAGGTACCGGCTGAAGAACGAGCCCTCCACGTCGTCGCGGGAGAAGCCCCAGCCCATCTGGGTCAGGTCGTTGGTGCCGAAGGAGAAGAAGTCGGCCGCCTCGGCGATCTGGCCCGCCGTCAGCGCGGCCCGGGGCACCTCGATCATCGTGCCGATCGGAGTGCCGGACATGCCCTCCTCGGCGAGGATGCGCTCGGCGTCGGCGCGTACCGCCTCCAGTTCCTGCACCGCGCCCACCAGCGGCACCATGATCTCCGGCCGGGCGTCGCCGCCGTCGGCGCGGACCTTCGCCGCGGCCTGGGCGATGGCCCGCACCTGCATGCCGAACAGGCCCGGGATGACCAGCCCGAGGCGTACGCCGCGCAGCCCCAGCATCGGGTTCTGCTCGTGCATCCGGCGCACCGCGGCCAGCAGCGCCTCCCGGTGCGGGTCGGGCTCCTTCGCAGTGGCGACCTCGACGGCCAGCTCCTCCAGCGGCGGCAGGAACTCGTGCAGCGGCGGGTCGATCAGCCGGATGGTGACCGGCAGCCCGTCCATCGCCCGGAAGATCTCCGCGAAGTCGTCGCGCTGCAGCGGCAGCAGCGCGTCCAGCGCCCGCTGCTGCTCGGCCTCGCCGTCGGCCAGGATCAGCCGCTCCACCATGGCCCGGCGCTCGCCGAGGAACATGTGCTCGGTGCGGCACAGGCCGATGCCCTGCGCGCCGAACCGCCGCGCCCGCGCCGCGTCGGAGCCGGTGTCGGCATTGGCGCGCACGGCCAGCCGACGGCGCTCGTCGGCGTGCGTCAGCATCCGGTGCACGGCGGCGACCAGCGTGTCGGCGTCGGCGGGCAGCTCGCCGTCGAAGTAGCGCACCACCGGGCTGGGCCGGACCGGCACCTCGCCGAGGTGGATCGCCCCGCTGGTGCCGTCGATCGAGATCAGGTCGCCCTCGCCCACGGTGACGTCGCCGACGGTGAACCGCTTGCCGGCCAGGTCCACCTCGACCGCCTCGGCGCCGCAGACGCAGGTCTTGCCCATGCCCCGGGCCACCACCGCGGCGTGCGAGGTCTTGCCGCCACGGCTGGTCAGGATGCCCTGTGCCGCGATCATGCCGGGCAGGTCGTCGGGATTGGTCTCCCGGCGCACCAGGATGACCTTCTCCCCCTTCGCGGCCCGCTCGACCGCGTGCGCGCTGTCGAACACCACGTGCCCGACGGCCGCGCCCGGTGAGGCCGCGATGCCCTTGGCGATCGGCTTGTCGACCGCCGAGTCGTCGAAGGTCGGGAACATCAGCTGGGCCAGGCGCGCCCCGCTCTGCCGGCGCAGCGCCTCGTCGAGGTCGATCATGCCCTCGTCGACGAGCTGCGACGCGATGATGAACGCCGCGGCCGCGGTGCGTTTGCCCACCCGGGTCTGCAGCATCCACAGCTTGCCGGCCTCGATGGTGAACTCGATGTCGCACAGGTCGCGGTAGTGGCCTTCGAGCGTGGACATGATGCCCATCAGCTCGTCGAACGACTTCTTGTCGAGCTGCTCCAGCTCCTGCAGGGGCACGGTGTTGCGGATGCCGGCGACGACGTCCTCGCCCTGGGCGTTGGCGAGGTAGTCGCCGTACACGCCGCGGGCGCCGGTGGCCGGGTCGCGGGTGAAGGCGACGCCGGTGCCGGAGTCGGGGCCGAGGTTGCCGAAGACCATCGCGACGATGTTCACGGCGGTGCCCAGGTCGGCCGGGATGCGCTCCTGGCGGCGGTAGAGCACGGCGCGCTCGGCGTTCCAGGAGTCGAAGACGGCGTTGACGGCGAGGTCCATCTGCTCGCGCGGGTCCTGCGGGAATTCGCGCCCGGTGTGCTCGGCGAAGATGGCCTTGAAGGTGTCCACCAGGCCGCGCAGCTCGGCGGCGTCCAGCTCCACGTCCGCGCGCGAGCCCTTGACCCGGTCCATGGCGTGCTCGAAGGCGTCGCCGGGCACGTCGCACACGGTCTTGCCGAACATCTGGATGAGCCGGCGGTACGAGTCCCAGGCGAAACGCTCGTTGCCGCTGCGCGCGGCCAGCCCGTGCACGCTGGCGTCGGTCAGCCCGACGTTGAGCACCGTCTCCATCATGCCGGGCATGGAGAACTTGGCTCCCGAGCGCACCGAGACCAGCAGCGGGTCCGCGGGGTCGCCGAGGCGGCGGCCCATCGTCTGCTCCAGCGCGGCGAGGTGCGCGCCGACCTGCTCGGCCAGCTCGGCGGGCGGGCTGCCCGCGGTCAGGTACTCGCGGCAGGCGTCGGTGGTGATGGTGAACCCGGGTGGCACGGGCAGGCCGATCCGCACCATCTCGGCGAGGTTCGCGCCCTTGCCGCCGAGCAGATCCTTGAGGTCCTTGTTCCCCTCGGCGAAGTCGTACACGTACTTCGTCATTGCGACCTCCCGCGTAGTGACCTCGACAATCAGTCTTGCGCGGGACCTTAACGGCCGCTCAGGGAATTTAGGAGGAGCTGGTGACGTATGGCACATGCATCGACAGTTGTGCCGTTCGCACGGTTTTCGGGGAGCGTTCCCACGCGCACTACCGCGCATACCCACCCCGATCGGGTGACATTCGGCGAGGCTCGAAGGGGGCGGCCGAAACGGACATCGATTGCTAACGTTCGCAGCATGCATCCGTTCGGTCCTGAAGCGACGTCCGCCCCCCATCCGGTCTACGCACGGCTGCGCGAGGAGGCTCCCGCGCACGAGTTCGCCGTGGCCCCGAACTTCAACGCCTGGCTGATCACCCGGCACGACGACGCCCGCCGCGCCCTGAACGACCCCCGGCTGAGCAAGAACGTCTCGGGCGCCCCGATCCGCACCAGCGGCGGCTGGCCGGTCGAGCTGCGCGCCGCGATGGACTCGCACATGCTCAGCAACGACCCGCCCGCGCACACCCGGCTGCGCCGCATCGTCTCCTCGGCGTTCACCGCCCGCCGCATCGCGGACCTGCGCCCCGACGTGCAGCGCATCTCCGACGAGCTGCTCGACGGTTTCGCCGGCCGGGACGAGGTCGACCTCATCGGCGAGTACGCCTTCCCGCTGCCCCTGGCGGTCATCTGCGAGCTGCTCGGGGTGCCGATGGACGACCGGGACAGCTTCCGCGCCTGGTCGAACACCATCATCGCGAGCGCGCTGGCGCAGGGCGACGCGCTGGCGGCCGCGACGGCGATGAACGACTACGTACGCGAGCTGGTGGAGCGCAAGCGGGCCCAGCCCGACCAGGCGCTGCTGTCCGCGCTGGTCACAGCGGCCGACGACGGCGAGCGGCTGACCGAGGACGAGCTGACCTCGCTGGTGTTCCTGCTGCTGCTCGCCGGGCACGAGACCACCGTCAACCTCATCGGCAACGGCGTCTACCTGCTGCTGAGCCACCCCGAGGAGCTGGCGCGGCTGCGCGCGGACCGCAAGCTGCTCTCCCCCGCCATCGAGGAGTTCCTGCGGTACGAGAGCCCGGTGAAGACCGCGACCCTGCGGATCGCCACCGAGCCGGTGGAGTTCGGCGGAGTGACCGTGCCGGCCGGGGCGGTCGTCATGGTCAGCCTGCTGTCGGCCAACCACGACCCGCAGGCCTTCGCCGACCCGGAGCGCTTCGACCCGGCACGCACCGACAACCAGCACCTGGCGTTCGGCCACGGCATCCACTACTGCCTCGGCGCGCCGCTGGCCCGGCTGGAGGGCGAGATCGCGTTCAACGGCCTGCTGGACCGCTTCCCGAAGCTGCGTGCGACGCGGCCGCTGGACGAGCTGATCTGGCGTCCGGGAGCGCTGCTACGCGGCCTCGATCGGCTACCGGTCATGCTGAGCTGAAATTTCCCCCAAGATCAAAGCTCCATTTCGTGGTGATTTGGCCGTCCGAGTGGAGCTTTGATGGGATAAAACAACGCCTCCCTGAGGCGATCCCGTAGGGGAAAATGCCAGCAATTCGGACATGCTGTGATGCAGATCACAGTGTGGCAAGACGTGATGAACCGGCCAGTAAGCCCCTAGAAGGGGAGGAAAGTTCACCCATCAGGACGGATGATTCCTGACCGCGGTGGTGAGTCCAGTCACTGAGCAGGCAGTATGGGCGCTCCCGAATCAAAGGTGATGACGGAAAGGCCCCCAACCCCCGTGACTTACTTCAGACGTGGCAAGCACAGCGTCCCCGGCAACCTCGACAAGAGCCGTGACCGCCTCGCCCAGACCGGCGGAATGGTCCGCGGAGGCCTCGCCCGGCACTCCCGCCAGGCACTGGCCATCACCGCTCTCGCGGGTGTCAGCGCGTTCGGCCTGATCGCCGGTGCCGCCAATGCCAACGACAACGACTCCACCCCCGCCGACGCCGCCAAGGCGATCACCAATGTCGCGACCGTCGACGCGCTCGCCGAGCGGCAGTACGTCGCCGAGGACGCAAGCCGGTACCAGCGCTCCACCCCCGTGGAGACCACCACGACCAAGCCTGCCACCACCCCGCCCAAGAAGCCGACGGTGACCAAGCCGAAGCCGGCCACGGTCAAGACCGCGCCGAAGCCCGCCGCGGCTCCCCGGCCGGCGTGGATGATCCCGATGAAGGGCGCCCAGGTGACGTCCTGCTTCGGGCAGCGCTGGGGTGTGCTGCACGCCGGCATCGACTTCGCCATGCCGAGCGGCACCCCGATCCGCGCCGTCGGCGCGGGCACCGTGGTCAGCGCCGGCTGGGCGTACAGCGGTTACGGCATCTCGGTCGTGGTCGACCACCACAACGGCTACCTCACCCACTACGCCCACATGTCGCAGGACAAGGTGTCGGTCGGTGACGAGGTCAAGGCCGGCGACATCCTCGGCCTGGAAGGCTCCACCGGCGACTCGACCGGCCCCCACCTGCACTTCGAGGTGCACAAGGGCATGTGGAACCAGATCAACCCGGACGGCTGGCTGGCCGACCGCGGCATCCAGACCTCCTGCTGAACCGCCCATCCCCATACCCCCATCCCTCCCCCGACGAGAGGCCCGGATCCCTGATCCGGGCCTCTCGCTATGCCGCCTTCCGGCCGCCCTGCCCGAAGGAAGGGCACCTTCACATCGCTATGAGTAGAGGAACGTGCCCTTCTTAACGCGGACCGTTCGAGCCCCCGGTGATGATCGCTGTCCGCGGTCAGATAGTGCGGTGGGACCGCAGATCATGACCGTAGACAGCGATCATGACGCGCGCCCGCAGGTCCGAGAGCGGCCGTCGGCGGGCCGCCGACGACGCTGAGGATCGCCTGAGAATTCGCGAACCAGGACATATGCGTAATAGGTGAGTTATAGGATCGTTCGTATTCGCCTATCCCGTGCCGACGCGCCCGGCGAGCCGGCCGTGAAGGAGGTTGGCATGTCTTCGCGGCGTCTGGCAGTCGCCATCACCACCGCGGTCCTGCTCGCCGTCGGGGCCGCCGCCTGCGAGAGCGGCGACTCCGGCGGCAAGGCGGGCGGCGGCAAGATCGCACTGCTGCTGCCCGAGTCGCAGACCACGCGGTACGAGCAGCACGACCGGCCGCTGTTCGAGGCCAAGGTCAAGCAGCTGTGCCCCGACTGCGAGATCATCTACAGCAACGCCCAGCAGGACCAGAGCCGCCAGCAGCAGCAGGCCGAGGCCGCGCTCAACAACGGCGCGCAGGTGCTGGTGCTCGACCCGGTCGACGGCGCGGCCGCGGCCACCATCGTGTCGCTGGCGAAGTCGAAGAACGTGCCGGTGATCTCGTACGACCGGCTCATCCAGAACGCGCCGGTCGACTACTACATCTCCTTCGACAACGAACGCGTCGGCCAACTGCAGGGCGAATCGCTGGTGAACCGGCTCAAGGAGCTGGGCAAGACGTCCGGGAACATCGTGATGATCAACGGATCGCCGACCGACAACAACGCGAAGCTGTTCAACAAGGGCGCGCACTCGGCGCTGGACACCTCCGGCTTCAAGACCGTGCCGACACCCGACTTCTTCACTCCCGAGTGGAAGCCCGAGAACGCCCAGAAGTTCATGGAGGGCCAGATCGCGCAGCTCGGCAAGGACGGGTTCGTGGGGGTGTACGCCGCCAACGACGGCACCGCCGGCGGCGCGATCTCCGCGATGCGGGCCGCGGGCATCACGCCCGTGCCGCCCACCACCGGCCAGGACGCCGAACTCGCCGCGATCCAGCGCATCGTCGGCGGCGACCAGTACATGACCGTCTACAAGGCGTTCAAGCCCGAGGCCGAGCAGGCCGCCGAGGTGGCGGTCGCCCTGGTCAAGGGCGAGAAGCCGAGCACCGACCGGACCGTGAACAACGGCGCGGTCGACGTGCCGTCGTTCCTGCTCGAACCGCAGGCGGTGACCAAGGACAACATCAAGCAGACCGTGGTCGCCGACAACCTCTACACCGTCGAGCAGATCTGCACCTCGACGTACTCGGCCGCCTGCCAGGCCGCCGGCCTGACCTGACCTGGCCTGTCACCGGGCAGGCGTTAAGAAGGGCACCTTCCTCTACGTATGGCGATGTGAAGGTGCCCTTCCTTTCCTTGGGGGTGAGTGGGGTGCGGGAGCCGATTCTGGCGTTGCGGGGGGTCAGCAAGCGGTTCGGCGCGGTGCAGGCGCTGAGCGAGGTCGACCTTGAGGTGTACGCCGGGGAGGTGGTGGCGCTCGTCGGGGACAACGGGGCGGGTAAGTCCACGCTGGTCAAGGCGATCTGCGGGGTGAGTCCGCCGGACACGGGGACGGTGACGTTCGCGGGGCGCGAGGTGCGTGTCGAGACTCCGCACGCGGCGCAGGAGCTGGGCATCGCCACCGTCTTCCAGGACCTGGCGCTGTGCGACAACCTGGACGTGGTCAACAACCTGTTCCTCGGGCGGGAGCTGCGGCGGGGGGCGGCGCTCGACGAGGTCGAGATGGAGCGGCGCAGCGGCAAGCTGCTGCGGGAGCTGGCAGCGCGGATTCCCAGCGTGCGGCTGCCCGTGGCAGCGCTGTCCGGCGGGCAACGGCAGACCGTCGCGATCTCCCGTTCGCTGCTCGGCGACCCGAAGGTGGTGCTGCTCGACGAGCCCACCGCGGCGCTCGGCGTGGCGCAGACCGCGCAGGTGCTCAACCTCATCGAGCGGCTGCGGGACCGGGGCCTGGGCGTGGTGCTGATCAGCCACAACATGGTCGACGTACGCGCGGTCGCGGACCGGGTGGCGGTGCTGCGGCTCGGCCGCAACAACGGCGAGTTCCGCATCCACGACGTCACCAACGAGCAGATCATCGCCGCGATCACCGGGGCGACCCAGAACGTCGTCTCCGAGCGGGTGGCCCGGCTGCGCGAGCAGACCGCCGGTGACGACCCGCTGGCGGCGGGTTCGGCGGAGGGCGGTGCCTGATGGCCGATCCCCTGACCGGACCGGCGGTCCCCCCGCCGACCCCGGCGACCGAGCTGAGCAGCCCGAAAGAGGCGGTCGGCGGCTGGCTGCAGACGCTGCGCACCGGCGATGTCGGCTCACTGCCGATCATCATCGGGCTGATCCTCATCGTGATCGTGTTCCAGAGCCTCAACCCGACCTTCCTCAACGCGTTCAACCTGGTCAACCTGTGCCTGCAGATCGCCGCGCTGGGCATCATGGCCACCGGCATCACGCTGGTGCTGATGCTCGGCGAGATCGACCTGTCCATCGGCTCGGTGAGCGGCCTCGCGGCGGCGGTCCTGCTGGTCACCCACGTCAACGACGGGTTCGCGCCACTGCTCGCGGTGCTGCTCGCGGTGCTCGTCGGCACGTTGGTCGGCACGATCCAGGGCTCCATCTTCGCCAAGATCGGCGTGCCGTCGTTCATCGTCACGCTGGCCGGCCTGCTCATCTGGCAGGGCGTGCAGCTGCGGGTGCTCGGCGAGCAGGGCACCATCAACCTGCCCCCGGCCGGCACCCTGGTGCGCTGGGCCCAGTTCTCCTTCGTGCCCCGCTGGCTCGCCATCGCGCTGGCCGCCCTGATCCCCCTGCTGTACCTGCTGGTCAGCCTGCTGACCCGGCGTCGCCGGGCCGCCGCCGAGCTGCCCGTCATGCCGCTGTGGCTGCCGATCGCGGTCGCGGTGATCCTGTTCGTGCTGCTCCAGCTCGTCGTCGCGAAGCTCTACCTGGACCGCGGCGTGCCGTGGACCTTCGTGTTCATGGTGCTGGTGGTGGTCTTCTTCGACTGGCTGCTGCGGCGCACCGCGTACGGGCGCAAGATCTTCGCGGTGGGCGGCAACATCGAGGCGGCCCGCCGGGCGGGCATCAACGTCGACGCGATCCGCATCTCGGTGTTCGCGCTGTGCAGCACCCTGGCGGCGGTCAGCGGCGTGGTCGCCGCGATGCGGCTCGGCTTCGCCAACCAGCAGTCCGGCAGCGGCGAGACGCTGATCAACGCCATCGCCGCGGCCGTCATCGGCGGCACCAGCCTGTTCGGCGGCCGCACCCGCCGCTACGCCCCCCTGCTCGGCGCGCTCGTCATCGGCGCCATCGCCAACGGCCTCGAACTGCTGAGCCTGTCCTCCGACGTACGCCTCATCGTCACCGGCACAGTCCTGCTAGCGGCCGTCGTCATCGACGCCCTGGTCCAACGCTCCCGAACCTCCCACGGCCGCTGACCGACCGGCCGCGTCAGCCCTGGGTGGCCGGGTTCGGGAAGGGGCCGAGGGGGTGGTGGCCGGGAGGTGCGTCGCGGCGGGGGTCGGTTTCGGACTCGGTTTCGGCGGTGAGGTCTTCGGGGGCGGGCCGGGGCGGGAGTTCGCCGAATCTGACGTGGCGCAGGAAGGCCGACTCCTCGTCGGTGAACTTCTCGCCTGAGTACCGCTCGTCGGTCATGGCAGTGGGCCTTCCTCGGTGGGGACGCCGAACAGGCATACCGCCGCGGTGGCGTCGTCGCTGGCCTTCTGGCGGGGCCAGCGGATGCGGTCGGGGTCGGCGCGTTCGGCGGTGCGGGTCGCCGCGATGACGCCGGCGGGGCCTTCGCGGTAGCCGAGATCAAGGTAACCACGCCAGTCCAGCAGGGCATAGTCGGTGACGAGCAGGGCGGCGCCGTCGGAGGCCAGCATCGCGCCGCGTACGCCGTCGACCGTGCCGGTGATTGCGTGGGCCGCGGCCTCGGGCTCGGTGCGGGCGATCCAGTAACCGCCGGGGGTGTTGCGCTGGGACTGCTGGTCGGCGATGAAGCGGGCCAGGTCGTCACGGGTGCCGCGTTCGGCGGCGGCGGCCAGTTCGGGCGTCGCGAGCGCCTTCCACGAGTCGTCGATGACGGCGACGGGTCCGCCGGCGGTGTCCAGGACCACCGGGGAGTCGGCGAGCACCAGGTATTCCGCGCCCGTCGCCGTCTGCCGCACGATCGAGACGGTCGAGCCGGGTGAGCCCGGGTGGCGCAGGTCGCAGCCCGGGTGCTCGGCCGCCACCTCCTCGACGGCCAGCGCCAGGCCCTCGGCCAGCGGCGTCGGGCCGTCGAGCCGGCGCAGCAGCCGGGCGCCGAGGCGGGCCACGTACCAGGCGGTGCCGTGCACGCAGCCGGTCTGCGGGCTCTCGGTCAGCCCGTCGAGCAGCACGGCGAGCCGGGGACGGGCGTCGGCCCAGTCGAGGTTGACCGCGCCCGGGGTGGCCGGTTCGCTGGCGATGCTGACCCGCATGTTCCGCTCCGTTCCCGGCCGCGAGGTCGCCGCCGCAGGGTCCACCTTTCCATGATCGGCTGATGCCCGGGCGCCGGGTGTTACCTCCGCGCATCGCCAGAGCGTCAACAGGGGCATGGGTATGGGGAGAACACATGGCACCACCTGAGCTCGAACGCGGCTTCGCCGACTTCGTCGCGGCCCGGTCCGACGCGCTGCTGCGCAGTGCCTGGCTGCTCACCGGCGACGCCGGCCGGGCCGAGGACCTGCTGCAGACCGCACTGGCCAAGGCGTGGCGGCGCTGGGCGGCGGTCGAGCGCGCCGACAGTCCCGAGGCGTACGTGCGCCGGGTCGTCTTCACCACGTACGTCTCCTGGTGGCGGCGACGCTGGCGGGCCGAGACGCCGAGCGGGGAGCTGCCGGAACGGGCGGCGCACGGCGACCTCGCCGGGACGGTCGCCGCGCAGGACGCCGTCACCCGGGCACTGGGCCGGTTGTCACGCCGAGCGCGGGCGGTCGTGGTGCTGCGCTACGTCGAGGACCGGCCGGTGGTCGAGGTCGCCGAACTCCTCGGCAGCACCGAGGGCGCGGTCAAGGTGCTCGCGTCACGGGCGCTGGCGCAACTGCGCGCGGACCCGGATCTGCAGTCTCTCGTACTGGATGGAGCAAACGCATGACCGAACAGGACCTTCGCCGGATCGTGCTCGACGCGGTGCCGCCGCTGCCACCGCCGCCCGACCGGCTGGCGTCGGTGCTGCACCGCGCCCGACGGCAGCGGGCACGCCACGCCTCGGTCACCGCCGCCTTCGCCGTCACCCTGGCCGCCGCCACCGCCGGGCTGCTCGTCGGGCCGCGCGGCGCGCCGTTCGGCGTCGCTTCGTCGGGCAGCCCGGCGGCCCCGGAGCCGTCCCCGTCGGCGGCGGTCACACCGTCGGCCTTCCCGTCACCGGTGCCGTCGAACTTCCCGTCGCCGCTGCCGTCGAACTTCCCCTCGCCGTTCCCGTCGAACTTCCCGTCTCCGGCCGTGCCGAAGACCGTCGAAGGACGGCTGGAAGCGGCGTCGCTCGACGCGCTGCGCCGGGCCGCTCCCGGCGCGACACTGGTCGGAGATCTGCGCTTCCAGGACTCGTTCGCGGACAACGGCGAGTACGGCGCCATTCAGCTGATCAACGCCGCGGGCCGGAACGGCACGCTCACCATCGCCGCGCGACGCGCCACCGGCAAGGAGACCTGCGCCAGCGAGGTCGCGGCAGCCTGCACCCAGTCGACCGGGCCCGACGGCGAACGCATCCTGTCCGTGCCTGCCACCGGCGACGGCAGCACCGACGGCAGGCCCAACCGCGCGCTGGCGGTGCTCGTCGTCCGGCCGGCCGACAAACTGATGGTGATGGTGATCGTCGACAACGCCACCGAGATCCCGCAGTACCCGAGCGCCTCGCAGTACAGCCTGGAGAGCACTGGATACACCGGACAGCTGCCACCGCTCACGCTGGCCCAGGCGAAGGCGATCGCGCTGGCCGTCGCGGCGCGGACCGACCTGCCGTGACGGGGTGGTGCGGTCGGCAGCCCGCCGGCCGCGCCACCGGCCGCGGCCGGTCACCGCCGCAGCGGCGCTCCCTTGCCGACGCCCAGCAGGAGCACGACCAGGCCCACCGTGACGATCATGGCGATGAGCATCATGGCGTACATCGCCGACGGGAACATGCCCGCGCCGGGGACCTGGCATGCGCCGTACGACAGCAGGCCGCCGCCGACCGCGATGCCCGCCGTCAGCCGCACGTCCTGACCGCGCCACATCCTCCGGACCGCCATCATGAGCAGGCCCGCCGCGCCCAGCATGGCCCCCACCAGCAGCGCCACGATCCACGACGGGTCGGCGGGCGGCGGCTCGGAGGCCAGGCGCGGCGGCTCCTCGAAGTACCAGCCCTCGCCGCCTTTCGGGATGCCCAGGCGGTGCCAGACCCCGTTGACCGAGCGGTAGAGCAGCCCGTCCCGGCCGTTGGCGACGAAGACCACGTGGCCGCCGGGAACCTCCCGCACCACGACCGACCTCGACGACAGATGCTCGGCCCGGTCACCGAGCGCCGGATATCCCGCGGCGAGCTGCTCGTAGTCGTTTCCGCTGATCTCCCAGGCGGTGGTCCAGCCGGTGGCGTCCCCGCCCGACTCCACCCGCAGCAGCCCGGGCGCGACTCGGTAGCAGACCTGAACCGCGCAGCCGGAAGGCTGCGGGCCCACCAGGAAGACCCGTTCGGCCTCGCCCGTGATGCGGCCGTCGTGGTCGACGTTCCACCACCCGCCGTGATCCGCGCGGCTGCTCTCCACGTGCACGGCGACCAGGTCACGCCCGCCGTTCTGCACCCCGGTGACCTCGTATGTCGCAGGCTCGCCCCGCACCCCGCAGGCCGCGAGCCCACCCGTCAGCAACAGCGTCAGCGCCACCCGTGCCCATCGCATGGCGTCACTGTGGGGCCGGTCCGGCGACGCGGCAACACCACGCACGTATCGAACCGGAAACGATCCTCAGCGGATGACGCCGCGGCGGCGGCCCTCGGCGGTGGCGGCCGTCCGGTTGTCGACGCCGAGCTTGGCGAACACCTGCACCAGGTGGGACTTGACGGTCGCCTCGCTGATGAACAGCCGGCGGGCGATCGCGGAGTTGGAGTGGCCGCCCGCGACCAGCTGCAGCACCTGGGCCTCGCGCGGGGTCAGGCTGATGCCCGGGGCGCGCTCGCGCGACACCAGGCGCGTCGCCACCGACGGGGCAAGCACCGTCTCCCCGGCCGCCGCCGCGCGCAGCGCCCGCAGCAGGTCGGCCGGTTCAGCGTCCTTGAGCAGGTACCCGATCGCACCCGCCTCGATGGCCCGCAGGATGTCGGCGTCACTGTCGTACGTGGTAAGGATCAGCACGCGAGGGGGCTCGGGCAGTTCCCGCACCCGCGCGGTGGCCGCCGCGCCGTCGATGCCCGGACCGAGCTGCAGGTCCATCAGCACCACGTCAGGGCACAGCTCGCGGGCCAGGCGCACGGCCTCGTCACCCTCGGACGCCTCGCCGACCACGCGCAGGCCCGGGTCGGCCTCCAGCGTCGCGCGCAGCCCGGCCCGCACGATCGGGTGATCGTCCACCAGCAGCACGGTGATCACGGTTGAGCCTCCCCGGCGGCGGGCGTGCCGGACACGGAAACCACTCCGACAGCCGGCGTCACGTCGGCCGCGGTGCCGGTGGCCGGTGACATGCCGGCCGAGCGAGCGTAAGGCGGAGTGACCCCGGCCGAGCGCTCCACGACGGGCAACGGGACGGTGGCGCTGATCGCGGTGCCCTCGCCGGGTGTGGACTCGACCACGAGCACGCCGCCGACCTCGGTGAGGCGGCTGCTCATCGCGGCCAGGCCGAGGCCGGTGCCCGTGGACGGGGACGTCGCCGGGTGGCGGGGGTCGAAGCCGACGCCGTCGTCGGCGACGTCGACGCGTACCGCCGCGGGTTGGTAGGAGAGCGTGACCACGACGGTGGCCGCGCGGGCGTGCGCGCGCACGTTGGCCAGCGCGGCCTGGGTGACCCGCAGCAGTGCCACCGCCACCGGTGTGGGCAGCGGTCCGGTCTCGCCGTCGGCCACGAAACGGGCCTCGACGCCGAAGTGCCGGGCGTCGGCGACGGCACGCTCCAGCGCCTCGGGCAGCGAGCGGCCGGTCAGCTCGGCCGGGGCCAGCGCGCGTACCAGCCGGCGGGTGTCCTCCAGCGCGCCGCGGGCCGCGTGTTCGGCGACCTCCAGCTGCGGACCGGCGTCGGCGGCGTCGCGGGCCGAGCGCAGCAGCAGGATGATGCTGGACAGGTTCTGCGCGACGGTGTCGTGGATCTCGCGGGCGAGGCGCTCGCGTTCGGCGAGGATGCCCTCGCGGCGTTCGGTGGCGGCCAGCCGCTCCTGCGCCTGCGTCAGCTCGCGCACCAGGGTGGCGCGGGCCTCGCTCTCCCGGCGCAGCCGCCGGTAGACGGCCGTGATCACGATGGCGACGGCGGCGCCGAAGACCGGGCCGAGCACGGTGCCGGAGTCCAGGCCGCCGCGGTGCGCGCCCGCCGCGGCGACCGCGACGGCGGTCAGCGCGGCCGTGCCGGGCAGGCCAGCGCGGGGCGGCAGCAGTTGCAGGCAGAGCAGATACAGCGCGAACGCCAGCCAGACGAAGGACAGTGACAGCGACAGCAGCACGGTCCAGCCGGCGGTCAGCACGAGCAGCCACAGCAGCGCCATCCGGACTCCGGCGGCGCGGCGTGACAGCGCGATGCCCACCGCGTACCACGCGGCGACCGCGACGGTCGTGAGCAGCACCGCCAGGCGCTGCCCGCCCTCGGCCCACGCCTCGCCCGCGCCGATCGCCAGCAGCGCGGCGAAGAGCACGTGCTCGGCGCGGCGCAGCAGCGTCAGCGCGTCCTGGCCACGTCCCGCCCTGCTCATGGCGTCAGAGCGTAGCCGCAGCCGGGCGGGGGTTGCCGCGGCCGCCAGGGGCAGCGGCCGCGGGGCCGGGGCGCGGCGCAGGCCGCGCCCCGGTTCACAGATCGAATCAGGCGATGACGCCGTCGACCTCACGCTGGGCAACCTCGCGCTTGGCAACCTCGCGCTTGGCAACCTCCTTCTTTGCAACCTCCATGATCACACCTCCTCCTCGGGATCTTGAAGGGCGCGACACAGGGCGCTCCGATGTCTGCATGGTTTGCCACCGAAGCGCTCTAGTGGCGCGTTAGGGACTGTAGCGATTGTTGACTCCGCAGTGAAGTCCCTCAATATTGATCTTCCTAAAACGTGTCGCGAACTGTCCCAATAGACGGCTATGACTGTCGAGGTGCCGACACATCACGGGCGGCAATCATCGAAATCGGTACCTAAATCATTCTTACGACAATCACTTCCTAAAGATCGCTCGCTATTGTGCGGCATCGATCGACTCCTTTAGCGTGGGCCGCGGACGGGTACGACGCTGTGGAGGTCCGTTGCCGATCCTGTGCACCGACGACTACCGCGCCCTCGCCCGACCCCGGCTGCCCGCGGACGTCTGGGACTACCTCGACGGCGGCAGCGGCGCGGAGCTGACCCTGGACGCCAACCGCCGGCTGTTCGACCGCGCCGAACTGCGGCCCCGGGTGCTCGTCGACGTCTCGGTCTGCGACACCGCCGGCAAGCTGCTCGGCGACTCGCTGACCACGCCGATCGGCATCGCGCCCACGGCGTACCACCGGCTGGCCCACCCCGACGGCGAGGTCGCCACGGCCCGCGGCGCGCGCGGCGCGCTGTTCGTGGTGAGCATCTTCGCCAGCCGCAGCCTGGAGGACATCGCCGCGGCGGCGAACGGCCCGCTCTGGCTGCAGCTGTACTGGCTGCGCCGCCGCGCCGTGCTCGCCGAACTGGCCCGCCGCGCCCAGGACGCCGGCTACCGGGCGCTGGTGCTGACCGTCGACGCGCCGCGCATCGGGCAGCGGCTGCGCGACCAGCGCAACGGCTTCGCCGTCGACCCCGCGGTGCGGGCGGTGAACCTCGACGACGCGATCATGGCCGCCTCACACGAACACCGCGAAGGCGCCTCCGCCATCGCCACGCACGCGGCGCAGACCTTCGACCAGACCGTCACCTGGGCCGACCTGGCCTGGCTGCGCGGCCGGACCGAGCTGCCGCTGGTGCTCAAGGGAGTGCTCACCGCCGAGGACGCCGACCGCGCCGTCGAGCACGGCGTGGACGCGATCGTGGTGTCCAACCACGGTGGACGCCAGCTCGACGGCGCGGTGCCCGCGCTGCGTGCGCTGCCGGAGGTGGTCGCGGCCGTCGCGGGCCGCTGCCCGGTGCTGCTCGACGGGGGCGTACGCCACGGCCGCGACGTCTTCATCGCCCTGGCCCTGGGCGCGAGCGCGGTGCTCGTCGGCCGCCCGGCGCTGTGGGCGCTGACCGTCGACGGCGCGGACGGCGTGGCCGGGCTGCTGACCATGCTCACCGGGGAGCTGGAGCACACGATGGCGCTCGCCGGCCGACCGCGCCTGGCCGACATCGGCCGCGACGCGGTGCTGCTGCCCGACCGCCGCGACTGAACGGAGCACAGGACGATGGTGCAGGTTGCGGAGCCAGGCCCGCGCTCGCGAGCGGCGGGCAAGCCGGTGGAGCTGGTCAAGGAGGCGATGCACGCCTCGGTGAGCGACCCGGTCGCCGCCTCGATGAACTTCCTCAACGAGGTCGCCGGGCGCTACCCCGACGCGATCTCGCTGGCCGCCGGGCGGCCGTACGAGGGCTTCTACGAGACCGAGGACATCAAGCGCTACCTCGACGTGTACGTCGCGTACCTCGGTGACCAGGGCAGCACGCCGGAGCAGATCCGCCGCGCGCTGATGCAGTACGGCCGCACCAACGGCCAGATCCACGGGCTCATCGCCCGCATGCTCGCCGTCGACGAGGGCATCGACGTGCCCGCCGAGGCGATCTCGGTGACCGCGGGCTGCCAGGAAGCGATGATCATGGCGTTGCGTGGGCTGTGCGCGGGCCCCGACGACGTGCTGCTGGCCGCCGAACCGTGCTACGTCGGCATCACCGGCGCGGCCCGGGTGCTGAACATCGACGTGGTGCCCGTGCCGGAAGGCCCCGACGGGCTCGACCCGGCCCGGGTGGCCGAGGTCGCCCGCGCGGTGCGCGCCCAGGGCCGCCGCCCCCGCGCGCTGTACCTGGTGCCCGACTTCTCCAACCCGTCCGGCGGCTGCCTGGACCTGCCCGCCCGGCACGCGCTGCTCGACGTCGCCGCCGCCGAGGACCTGCTGATCCTGGAGGACGACCCGTACGGCCTGTTCGGCCTCGACGACCGCCCCCGGCCCCGGCTCAAGTCTCTCGACCGCGACCGGCGCGTGATCTACCTGGGCTCGTTCGCCAAGTCCTGCTTCCCCGGCGCGCGCATCGGCTTCATGGTCGCCGACCAGACCGTCGTCGACGCGACCGGCAACCGCACCCTGCTGGCCGAGGAGCTGTCCGCGATCAAGAGCATGGTCACGGTCAACACCTCGCCCATCGCGCAGGCCGTGGTCGGCGGCCTCCTGGTCGAGTCCGGCTGCAGCCTGAAGACGGCCAATGTGGACAAGATCGCCTTCTACCGCAACAACCTGCGCCGCCTGCTCGACGCCCTCGACCGGCACCTGCCCGCCCCCTGGCGCGACGAGGTCGGCATCAGCTGGAACGTGCCCGCCGGCGGCTTCTTCGCCGTCGTCGACGTGCCCATCCCCGCCGACGAGAAACTCCTGGAGATCTCCGCCTCCCGCCACGGCGTCCTCTGGACCCCCATGAGCTTCTTCTACACCGACGGCGGCCACCACTCCCTGCGCCTGTCCTGCAGCGGCCTGCACCCCGACACCCTCGAAGAAGGCGTCCGCCGCCTCGCCACCCTCCTCCGCGACTCCATAGCCTGACCCCCGCTCCCCACGCCCCGGCCCGCCCCGCGCGACCCGGGGCGTTTCCATGCCCGCTCTCCGCCGACCGGATTTCGCTCCTTGACAAGTTTTATTGTCGGTGTGAGAGTAGGGGCATGTTCGACGTAGGAGTGATCGAGGACGCGGCGGTGGCCGAGGTGTCGCTCGATCCGGTGCGGGCGCGGTTGCTGGCCGCGCTGGCCGAGCCGGGGTCGGCGACGACGCTGGCGGCGCAGGCGGGACTGACCCGGCAGAAGGTCAACCATCATCTGCGCACGCTGGAGAGTCACGGGCTCATCGAGTTGGTCGAGGAGCGGCGGAAGGGCAACTGCACCGAGCGGGTGCTGCGGGCGACGGCGGCGTCATACGTGATCTCGCCTGCCGCGTTCGCTGCGGTCGCGCCCGATCCGGAGCGTTCGCCCGACCAGCAGTCGGCGCGGTGGCTGCTGGCGCTGGCGTCGCGGCTGGTCCGCGAGGTCGGGGAGCTGATCACGGGGGCGCGGGCCGCGCGGCGGCCGCTGGCCACGTTCGCGGTGGACAGTGAGATCCGCTTCGCCTCGGCCGGTGACCGGGCCGCGTTCGCCGCCGAACTCACCGAGACGCTGGCCGCCCTGGTCAGCCGTTATCACGACGGGAACGCCACCGGCGGTCGGCGACACCGACTGGTCGTCGGACTGCACCCGAGCCTGCTGCTGCCGCGCGTCGACGGCGGCCACCCGACTGAGCAAGACACCGAGAAGGAGTAGAACCATGGGCAAGAACTTCGAGATCGTACGCGAGGGCGAGCTGCGGACCACCCCGGAGGAGTACTGGGACGCCGTCACCACCGGCAACGGCGGCTGGCTGTGGCCAATGGAGTTCGAGCCGCGGGTCGGCGGGGCGGCCGCGTTCGGCGGCACCGTCACCGAGTGGGACCCGCCGCACCGGCTCGCGTCCCGGATGGACGGCGACAACGGCTGGTTCAACCAGGTCGAGCACACCGTCGAGGGCCGCGACGGCGGCAGGACCTGGTTCCGGTACGTGCACAGCGGCGTGTTCACCGACGACTGGGACAACCAGTACGACGGCGCCGGCCAGCACACCGACTTCTACCTGCACACCCTCGGGCAGTACCTGGCCCACTTCAGCCGCCGCCCGGTCGTCTACCTGTCGACCGACGCGCCCGCGTCGTCGAACTCCGCCGGCGGCTTCACCACGCTGCGCGGCGCGCTCGGCCTGACCGGCGCGACGAAGCAGGACGACACGATCCGGACGGCGCTGCCGGGCGGTGAGACCGAGGCGGTCGTCGACTACCTGCACCCGAACTTCGTCGGACTGCGTACGCAGGACGCGCTGTACCGGTTCTTCGGCCGCAACGCGTTCGGCGCACCGGTCGGCGTGGCCGTGCACCACTTCGACGCGGCCGCCGACGCCGCGGCCGAACAGAAGGCCCTCGAGGAGTGGCTCCAGTCCGTCTACGCCTGACCCTCCCGCCCCGGTTCGCAACTCTTGAAGACTTGCGGCCTCCGAAGCACTCGGAGGCCGCGAGTCTTCAAGAGTTGTCGCAGGAGCGGGGGTCAGGGGACCGGGTCACGTGGTGAACCATCTGCGGAGCTGGTCGGCGGCTTGGGTGAGGGCGCGGCGGCCGGCGTCGAGTTCGCCGCCCATGCAGAAGAAGCCGTGCACCATGCCGTCGTACCGGGTCAGCGTCACCGGCACACCCTCGCGCCCGAGCCGGCGGGCGTACTCCTCGGCCTGGTCGCGCAGCGGGTCGTACTCGGCGGTGACGACCAGGGCCGGGGGCAGGCCGGCCAGGCTGTCCGCGCGCAGCGGCGAGGCCAGCGGGTTCAGCCCGTCCTCGGGGGTGGCCAGGTAGTTCGCCCAGTACCAGGCGACCGAGGTGGCGTTGAACAGGTACGGGTCGGTGCCCTCGCGCAGCGAGGCGGTGTGCGAGCGGTGGTCGGTGTTCGGATACACCAGCAGCTGCCCGGCCAGCGGCAGGTCGCCCTCCTCGCGGGCCAGCAGGGTGACCGCGGCGGCCAGGTTGCCGCCCGCGCTGTCGCCGCCGACGGCGATGCGGGCCGGGTCCGCGCCGATCGCGGCGGCGTTCGCGGCGACCCAGCGCACGGCGGCGTGGCAGTCGTGCACCGCGGCGGGGAACTTGTGCTCGGGGGCGAGCCGGTAGCCCGCGGCGACGACCAGGCAGCCGGCCGCGTTGGCGAGGCTGCGGCACACGGCGTCGGAAGTGTCGATGGTGCCCAGGGTCCAGCCACCGCCGAAGAAGTACACCAGCACCGGCAGCTCACCGCCGAGCACCGGGCGGTAGATCCGGATCGGCAGCGGCCCGCCGGGACCGTCGATCTCGCGGTCGACGACCTCGGCGACCCTCTCCGGGTCGCCGCCGGAGGCCTGGATCGAAGCCAGGTCGGCGGCGCGGGCCTCGTCCACCGACAGCGTGTACAGCTGCGGGGTGTCGCTGGCTTCGCGACGCGCGCGCATCGCCTGGACCTGCGGGTGCAGTGACATCGGGCTCTCCTGCGGTCAGCCGTCCACGGCGGCGGCGTGGACGAAGTCGGCGTTGCGGGGGTCGGCGAACAGCTCCCGCAGCGTCGGGGCCAGCGGCAGCACCTCGATGTGCTGCCGGAACCAGTCGGCCAGCTCGGTGAGCCGCCGCTGGGCGGTCGCGGCGTCGGCGGTGTGCACGGTGACCTCGCCCATGCGGGCGAACGTGTTCGCCGCGCCGCCCTGCACCCGCATGCCCTTGGGCACGAAGAGCCGGGCGTGCACCACGTCGGGCTGCGCCAGCACCTCCGCCACGCTCGGGCAGCCGAGCACGACCCCGGGCCGCAGCGGCAGGAACGTGGAGGCGATGACACCGTCGCGGACCCGCACCTCCGGTTCGCCGACCGGACCCAGCAGGGCGCGCACGCCGAATTCGGCCAGGTCGACGTCGTACTTGTAGCGGATCTGGTCGCTGATCGGGCCGCCCGCGCGGCGCGCCGCGCACTCGCTGAACACCAGGTCGCCGGTCTCGGGCCGGTGGAACAACTCCATGTGGAAGACGCCGTCGGTCAGGCCCAGCACCCGCAGGGCTCCGGTGATCAGCGGCATGGCCAGGTCGTATGCCTGCTTGTCGGCGACCGGGTCGAGGCAGAAGGTCTGCACCGGCGCCTTCTCCAGCACCGCGCTCAGGCACGGCTGGGCATACCGGCCCAGGCTGAGGAAGCGCAACTCCCCTCCGGACAGGAAGCCGTCGGCGAACCACTCCTCGCCCGAGACGAACTCCTCGACCACGAAGGTGCGCGCGGCGGTGTTGTTCGCCCGGCACTGGGCACTGATCCGGGCGAGGTCGGCGTCGCCCTCGACGACGAAGGTCGACTGCGTCGCCATCCCGGCCACCGGCTTGACCACGGCTTTCGGAAACGGCAGCCGGTACCCGGCAGGCAGCTCGCGGATGTCCTCGATGACCTCGCACGCGGTCACCGGCAGCCCGGCCTCGCGCAGCGCCCGCTTCTGCAGGAACTTGTCGCGGAACAGCGCCACCGTCCGCGGCGGCACACCCCGCGCGCCGAGCATGGCGGCCAGCGCGGCGGCGGTCATCAGCGCGGGGTCGTCGTAGGCGTAGACCGCGTCGAACGAGCCGGGCCCGAAGCCCGCCCGCAGCAGGCCGTTGACCGCGGCGTCGAGGCTCTTGTGGTCGTCGACGAACACGGTGCGCACGCCGGCGGGCAGCGGCAGCCAGCCGTCCTTGGTGGTCGCGCCGAGCAGCACGGTGGCGTCGACATCGGGGGCGAGCGCGGCCAGGGCGGGCAGGTCCGCACCCACCATCAGCAACCGCATCGGCCGACCGCCTCTCCCCGCCCGCGGCCCACCGCCCGCGGATCGAAGGTCACCGTATCGACGGCGACGGTGAGTGTCCAGAGCACCACCACTCGATACCTACGGATACTTCAATGTCGAGCTTTGCTGCTGGTACAAAGAACCCGACCGGCTTGAGAAGGAGTTCCGTTGTCCATCGCGACACCGCCGTCGCCCTGGCGCACCCGAGCGGCCATCCCCGGCCTGGTCGCCGCGGAGGCGATCTCGGTCATCGGCGGCCGGATGTCCTTCCTCGCGATCCCCTGGCTGGTGCTGGTCACCACGGGCAGCCCGGTCAAGGTCGGCGTGGTGGCGGGCGCGGAGACGCTGGCGTACGTGCTGAGCGGGGTGCTGGCCGCGCCGCTGCAGGACCGGATCGGCTCGCGGGCGACCTCGCTGCTGTCCGATGTCGGCAGCGCGGTGGTGATGGGGGCGATCGCACTGACCGGGCAGTTCGGCTTCGGTGTGCTGATCGTGCTGTCCAGCCTGGCCGGGGCGCTCCGGGCGCAGGCCGACCGGTCCAAGAACAACCTGCTCAAGCCGCTGATGGACGCCGCGGGCACGGACTTCACCCGGGTGTCGGCGGCCCGGGAGGGCGTGCTGCGCACCTCCGGGCTGATCGGGGCCTCGGTGGGCGGGGTCGCCATCGCCGCGTTCGGCGCGATCGGGGCGATCTGGGTCGACGCGGCGAGCTTCCTGATCGGCGCGGCGCTGGTCGCCTTCTTCGTGCCGGACCCGGCCCGCAAGGACGGCGAGCAGCCGAAACCCGCCCCGACCGAGCCCTACCTGACCGCGCTGCGCGGCGGGTTCACGTACTTCACCTCCGAGCCGCTGCTGCGGGCGGTGACCGGGATGCTGTTCTTCACCAACCTGTTCAACCAGGCCAGCGCCGTGGTGTTCGTGCCGATGTGGGTGCTGACGGTGCTGGACTCGCCGGTCGCGCTGGGGTCGGTCGCGGCGGCGTACGCCATCGGGATGATTGTGGGCAGTGTCGTGTTCGCGACTCTGGCGCCATACCTTCCGCGCTACAGCGCGCTGGTCTTCGGCTACTTCGTCGGCGGCGCGCCGCGCTTCCTGGTCTTCGCGCTCAGCGACAACCTGACCGTGATCGTCGTGGTGACCTTCATCAGCGGCATGGTGATGTGCTCGGTGAACCCGACCGTCGGCGCGGTCATCTACCAGCGGGTGCCCGGCCCGATGCTGGCCAGGGCGGGCGGCATCATCATGGCCGTGGCGATGGCCGGCATCCCGCTCGGTGGCGTGCTGGCCGGGCTGGTCGTGGAGCGGCTGGGTTTCGTCAACGGGGTGCTGCTGTCGTCGGTGCTGTACTTCGCGGTCACCCTGACCCCGGTCATCCGGCATCGGGTGTGGCGCGAACTCAACGACGCCGGGGCGCGCGGTCCGACCGCCGATCCGGCGGTGGCGCTGCCACGGGGGTACGGGCTGGCCGCGACCGCGCTCGGCCCTCGGGTCACGCTGCGCTACAGCGACGGCGAGTGGACGCTGCGTGCCAGGTCGGGGCTGCGCCGGCTGGCCCCGCGACGAGTGCTGCGCGCCAAGACCGCGGCCCACGCGCTGGCACAGCTCGACGCGCCGGCGGTGCACGAAGCCGTCCGCGAACTGGCGCGGCACGAGCACGACGGGGCCGGGCGCGAGGCGGCCCGGCTGCGCGCCGAACTCGCCCGGATGGAATTCGCGATGAGTCAGATAAATGTCGGATTGCGGCCCTCTCATCTGCCATGAAAAGCCCGAATTTTGGCTGGTCCATTCACGTATCGACAGACTTAAAGCGAGCATTGCAAGTGCATCGATCTCCTTGCTAGTCTCCGGATTCACCGGGTCCGTCGGGGGCGCACGGCCCAGGTTCCAGCACACTTGCGACACCTGGCGGAGCAAATCATGAGCAATACGGGATGGGCGACCGGCGCGCCCTTGGCGGCGACCCCCGACTGGGTGGACGAGCTCCTGCTCGCCGGAGACGACCGCGACGTCTGCCTCCACTTCGGCTCCCCCGTGGACCGCGCGGCGCTGCGCCACGCCGTCGCCGACGGCGCCGACACGCTGCGCCGGCTCGGCCTGACCCGGGGCGGCTCGATCGCCCTGCGGCTGCCGCCGTCCCTGGCGTACGTGGCGAACCTGCTGGCCGCGTGGCGGATCGGGGCGCAGGTCGCGCTCCTGGACCACCGGCTGACCGCGTACGAGACCGATCGCGCCCTGGAGCGGCTGCAGCCGCAGGTCGTGGTGAGCTTCAGCGGCGCCCTGCCGGGCGGGCTGCGCGCCTTCTACGAGGTCACCGACGTCGCCGAGGCCCGCGACGGCAGGCCCGCCGGGACCGGGCACGCCGTGGTGCAGCTCAGCTCCGGCTCCACCGGCCCGTCGAAGGTCATCGCCCGCACCGCGGAGCAGCTGGTCGCCGAGGTCGACCGGTACACCCGGATCGACGGGGTGCCGCTGCCCGGCGAGCGGGTGGTCCTGCTGGCCTCCGTGGTGCACGTGCTTGGCCTGGTCGGCGGCCTGCTCTACTGCCTGCACGCGGGCGTCGAGCTGGTGCTGCCGGAGCGGCTGACCGTGGACGCCATCCTGCGCGCCGTCGAGGCCGGGGACGCGCCGACCACACTGCTGGGCGTGCCGTTCCACACCGAGCTGCTGGCCTCCAACCCGAACCCGCCGAAGCTGCCGCAGCTCAAGCGCATGACCACCGGCGGCGAGCTGGTGCGCGCCGAGGTCGCCCAGCGCTTCACCGAGCGCTACGGCATCGTGCTGGGCAACATGTACGGCATGACCGAGGTCGGGGTCATCGCCACCGACCTGTTCGGCGAGCACCGCCCCTCGCTCATGCCCGCGCCCGGCATCACCGTCCGGGAGTCCGACGGCGAGCTGCTGATCGCGACGCCGGAGAGCCCGTACGTCGGGCTGTCCGACCCGACCCGCTGGGTCGACGGCTGGCTGCACACCAAGGACGCGGGCCGGGTCGACCCGGCGACCGGCCTGATGACGGTGCTGGGCCGGCTCGACTCGCAGGTCTCGGTCGGCGGCCTCAAGGTGGACCTGACCGAGGTCGAGCACACGCTGGCGGCCCTGCCCGGCGTGGAGAGCGCGGTGGTCGTCTACGACGGCGGCATCGAAGCCTTCGCCGTGGTGCCCGACCCGGACGCGGCCGCGGCCCTGGAGGGCGAGCTGGCGATCCGGCTGGCGCCCTACAAGCGGCCGCGGGTGCTGCACATCGTCGAGCAGCTGCCCCGCACCGCGACGGGCAAGCTCGTCCGCGACCGAGCGGTGCTGCGTACGGCGGACCCGACCGCGGCTCCCTAGCCGACGCGCCGCCCCTCCCCCGACTGCCATCCCGATCCGGGCCCGTTGGGCCGTCCACCATGGAAGGAAGTCAACATGAGCACCGACGTACGCCAGTTCATCATCGACGCGATCGCGGACATGAACTACCCGATCGACGACGTCGACGCCGACACTCCGCTGGGCTCGGCGGGCGTGGACCTGGAGTCGCTGGCCGTCGCCGAGCTCGCGGTGCGGGTGGAGGACACCTACGGCGTGAAGTTCAGCGACGAGGAGGCCGAGCAGATGGCGGCCATGACCGTCGGCGAGTTCGCCGAGGCGATCCGCGAGCGCGGCAACCTGGCGAGCGCGTGATGGACGCCCGTCCCGCGGCCGCCGGGTCCCTCGGCGTGCCGCGCCGGCGCGACGGCGAACCGGAGTCCCCGAACCGGGACGAGGTCGTCGCGATGCTGGCCAGCTACGGCGAGCGCAGCCCGGAGCAGGTGCGCGAGCGCATCGACTCGCTGGAGCTGGCCTGGCTGGTGCACCAGGTCGAGCAGCGCCACGGACGGATGCTCGACCTCGACGACGACGTGCTCGTCCGGATGACCACGGTGACCGGCGCGGTCGAGGTGCTGGCCGAGGTGCTGGCGGAGCCTGCCGGTGACTGAACCGCGCCCCGCCCCGGCCCCGCGGCCCGACCGCGTGCCGGTCGTGGTCACCGGGTTGTCGGCGGTCAGCGCGTACGGCCGGGGCGCCGCGGCGCTGTCGGTCGGCCTGCGTTCGGGACGGCCGGCGTTCGCGCCGGTCACCCGTTTCGACGTGAGCACCCGGCGGGTGGGCGTCGGCGCGCTGCTGCCCGGCGCGCCGGTGCTGCTCGACGAACTGCTCACCGTGGTGGACGAGGCGGCCGCGTCGGCCGGATTGTCCGCGGCGCACCGGGCCGCGACCGCCCTGCTGCTGGCCGTGCACGGCGAGCCCGACGGGTCCCGCGGCCTGCCGGACCGGCCCGGCCGCACCGGCGCGTTCAGCCGCACCGTCGCCGAGAAGGCGGGGCTGTCCGGCAGCGTGCGCACGTACACCAGTGCCTGTGTCGCGGCAAGCACCGCCGTCGCCGACGCCGCCGCGGCGGTGGCCGCCGGTGACGCCGAGCGCCTGGTGGTGGCCGCCGGTTACCTGGTCGAGCCGGACCAGTTCGCGCTGTTCGACGCGGGCCGGGCGCTGGCCGCCGACGGTGCGGTGCGCCCGTTCAGCGCGGACCGCAAGGGGTTGCTGCTCGGCGACGGCGTGGCCGCGGTCGTGATGGAGTCGGCCCGCGCCGCCCAGGCCCGGGGCGCGACACCGCTGGCCCGGTTGCACGGCTGGGGCCGGGCCGGCGACGGCTACCACGTGGTGCAGCCGCGGCCCGACGGCGCGGGCCTGGCCAGGGCGATCGAAGCCGCACTCGGCCGGGCGGGGCTGGCCCCCGAGCAGATCGGCTACGTCAACGCGCACGGCTCGGGCTCCGCGCAGAGCGACGCCGCCGAGTCCGCCGCCCTGCTGCGGGCCCTGGGCGGACACGCTTCCACGGTCCCGATCAGCTCGACCAAGTCCCTGCACGGCCAGGCCCTCGAAGCCTCGCCGCTGCTGGAGCTGGCCGCGACAGTCCTGTCCCTGCGCGAGGGCTTCCTACCGGTGAACGCGGGCTACCTCGGCCCCGACCCCGACTGCCCGCTGCACGTGCTCACCGAAACAGCGGCAGCCCGCCCGCAGTACGCCCTCAGCCTCAACGCCGCCTTCGGCGGCGCCAACACCGCCCTCCTGATCGGCCTCCCATGAGTGCGCTGGTGGAGGTGGCGCGCGGGGCGTGGCCGGAGTCCGGTGGGGATGTCGAGCCGCCCGTGCTGGCGGGGTTCGTGATGTCGTCGTTCAGTCCGCTGGTGGCGGAGGCGGCGCGGCGGTGCCTGAGCCGGGCGTACGGGCAGCCTCCGGTCGCCGCTGAGCGCGGGCGGCGTACCGCGGTGATCATCTCTTCGGCGACCGGGGACGCCGCGACGGCGGCCGAGGTGGCGCGGGCCGTGGACGGCGGGCGGCGACTGGGGCCGCTGCTGTTCTTCCAGGCCGTGCCCAACGCGGTGGCCGGGTACGTGGCGGCGCGGTGGGAGCTGGGCGGGCCCGTGGTCTCGCTGAGCCCCGGCGGCGGCGCCGATCCCGTCGCGGAGTCCCTGGCCGAGGGCCTGGCCATGGCGTCGCTGCTGATCCGCGACGGCGACGCCGACGAGGCCCTGATCGTGGTGGCCGAGCAGGCCCTGACCGACGGCGAGCGCGACCGCGCGCTGGCCGTGCTCGTGCGTGACAGCGCAATGAACCGAACGAAGGAGTAGCAGCGATGGGAACCAATCTGCGGGCGATCCTCGCCGCCGACGCCGACCTCGGCGCGGGCAACGTCATCACCAGGCTGCTGGCGCACGGGGCCGACCCCGCCGGGCCGGGGCTGACCTTCGACGTCGACGTCGACGGCCACCCCGCGTGGGAGCCGCTCACCCTGGGACAGCTCGACGAGCGGGTCGCGGCCCGCGCCGCCTGGCTGCACCAGCGCGGCATCGGCTGGCGCGACCCGGTCGCGGTGTACGCCAGCACGTCCGCCGACGTCATCCTGTCGTTCCTCGCGCTCAACCGGATCGGGGCGATCCCGGCGCTGCTCAACGGCAACCTCAGCGGCGAGATCGCGGCCGAGTACATCCGGCGGCTGCGCGCCGAGGCAGTGCTGACCGACGCGAAGCACGCCGCGCTGCTGGAGGGCCGCGACTTCGGCTCGCGCCTGCTCGGCGACATCACCGAGATGGGCTCGGCGGACCCGGCCGCCGCTCCCCCGCCGTACCGGCACCACCCGGACGACCCGATCTCGATCACGCACTCCTCGGGCACGACCGGCCTGCCGAAGGCGATCGTGCACTCGCACACCACGCTGTTCGCGGCGACCCGCAAGATCCGGCTGTCCGGCCCGCGGGCGCAGGGCACCGAGCGGGTCGTCTGCGCGCTGCCGTCGGCGCACACCGCGGGCATCCTGTCCATCAACCAGGCCCTGTGCAACCGCGCCGAGCTGGTGTTCCTGTCCTCGCAGCGAGGCGACTACGTGCTCGACGCGATCGAGCGGTTCCGGCCGACGGGCGTCTTCGGCTTCGCGGTGACCTGGGCCGACATGGCCCGCCACGACCTGAGCAAGCGCGCCGTGGACTCGGTGGCGATCTGGTTCAACACCGGCGACTGCGCGCACGAGGCGCACATCCGCCCGCTGGTCGCGGTGGGCAGTCACAACACGGTCACCAGGGAGGGCGTGACCCGGGTGAAGGGCTCGATGTTCATCGACGGCATCGGCTCCACCGAGATGGGCCACTCCGCGTTCCACATCACCCACCGGGTCGACACCGAGCGCTACGACCGCTGCATCGGCCGCCCGCACGTGTTCGCCGACGTGGCGGTGCTCGACGACGCCGGCGAGCCGGTGGCGGCGGGCGTGGTCGGGCACCTGGGCCTCAAGTCGCCGACGGTGAAGCTGATGTACTGGAACGACTCGGTCACCGAGTACCGCACCCGGCAGTCGGGGTACTACCTGACCGGCGACCTCGTCTACTACGACGAGGACGGCTACTACTACCACGTGGACCGGGCGGTGGACTCGGTCGTGCTGGACGGCGGCCAGTGGCTGCACACCTCGCTGACCGAGGAGAAGATCCTGGCGAGCTGCCCCGACGTGCTCGACTGCACCGTGGTCGCGGTGCGCGAGGACGGCAAGGTGGTCACCGACGTGCTGCTGGTGCTCAAGGCCGGGGCCGACGCCGGGGCGGACCGCCGCGACGCGGTGCTCGCGGCGCTCGGCGAGCATGCCGCGCCGACGCTGCGCGACATCAACGCGGTGCACGACGAGGACATCCCCACCGGCGCCACCGGCAAGGTGCGCAAACTGGTGCTGCGCGAGCGCGCGCTGGCAGGTGCGTCGCGATGAGCCGCAACCGTCCTGACATCGTCGTCACGGGCATCGGGCTGGTCACCCCCGTCGGCCAGGACCTCGACGGGATCTTCGACGCGCTGTGCACCGGCCGGTCCGGCATCGTGGTCACCCCCGAGGGGCATCCCGGGCAGGGGTCGCTGGAGGTGATGGGCAAGGGCCCGGACATCGAGGCGGCCAGCGTGCTGCCCGGCCCGGAGGCCCGCACGCTGGACCGGTACATCGTGCACGCGCTGGTCGCCGCCGCCCAGGCGGTGGCCGACGCCGACCTGGTGGTGGGCCGCGACGTGGACCCGTACCGGGCCGCGACCGTGGTGTCCGGCACCGGCGGGCTGGCCACGCTGGAGGCCCAGGTCATCACGCGCACCCAGAAGGGCCGGCTCGGGGTGAGCCCGTACCTGCTGCCGGGGATGCTGCCGAACATGGCCACCGCGCGGATCGCCATCAAGTACGGCCTGCGCGGCTACAGCTCCTCCATCGGCACGGCCTGCGCGGCCGGGGCGCAGTCGATCGCCGAGGGCATGCGCATCCTGCGTAACGACGAGGCGGACGTGGTGCTCGTCGGCTGCGGCGAGGCTCCGCTGTTCCCCACCCTGGCCGACACCTTCGGCAACACCCGGGCGCTGGCCAAGGGCTGGGCCGAGGACCCGACGGCGGCCAGCCGCCCGTTCGACACCCGGCGCAACGGGCTGGTGCTGGCCGAGGGGGCGGGCGTGTTCGTGCTGGAACGGGCCGCGGACGCGGACGCGCGGGGCCGCCCGGCGTACGCGACGCTGCACGGCTGGGGCGCGACCACCGACGCCCACCATCCGACCACCCCCCGGCCCGACGGCGACGGGCAGGCCGAGTGCATGCGCCGGGCGCTGGCCGACGCGGGGCTGTCGCCTGCCGACATCGGCTACCTCAACGCGCACGCCACCAGCACCAAGCTGGGCGACGTGGCCGAGTCGCTGGCGGTCAACACGGTGTTCGCCGACGCCATGCCGCCGGTCAGCTCGAACAAGGGCGTCACCGGGCACATGCTCGGCGCGTCCGGGGTGATCGAGGCCGCGGCGACGGTGATGGCGCTCGGGCACGGGCTGCTGCCGCCGACGGTGAACCTCGAGGATCCCGATCCCGCGTGCGATCTCGACCATATTCGCGGCAAGGCCCGGCAAAGTCCCATCGGTTTTGCACTGTCCAATTCATTCGGATTCGGCGGACATAATGTGAGCCTTGTCCTGGGTCGACCCACCACGAGACTCAGCCGTTTTGCTGAGTGAGGTGTCACCGAATCGTTTGCCCCACGCAACATACTGTCGCAATTAAATATTTGCGTAGTTAGGTATTGAGGGACATCAGCACAACCGGCTAGCGTGACAGACAGACGGCCCTCGCCGGAGCGCTCAGCTCCGGCGGATGGGTCGCGAACAACGGACGTCACAGGGGCACGACGGCCAATCGGAGCGTGGTGGGTTCATTCGGCGTGCGCCGCGACAGCGGCGGTGCCGGGCGAGCCACGATCCGTGACCCGTTCCACGCCCATCCACCTGGCGCGGAGCGAGTCCTAGCAGTCAGTGCAAAACAGGACATCGTACGCCAAGGGGTAGGTAGCAAATGAACATTCTCGGCATCGACCACCTGGAGTTCTACGTCGGTGACGCCCGGCAGACGGCCTACTATCTGTGCACGGCATTCGGGTTCCGGATCTGCGGGCAGGGCGGGCCGCAGACGGGCCTGGCCGGGCAGCGCTCGCTGCTGCTGCAGCACGGCGACATCCGCATCGTGCTGACCTCGGGTCTGGTCGCCGACCACCCGGCCACGCTGTACGTCGGCCGCCACGGCGACGGCGTCGCCGTCATCGCCTTCGAGACCGACGACGCCGCGGGCGTGTACGACACCGTGGTCGGCCGGGGCGCGACCGCCCTGGAGACGCCCACCGTGCACGAGAACGCGGCCGGGCGCGTCGTGACCGCGAGCGTCTCCGGCTTCGGCGACGTCACCCACCGGCTGGTCGAGCGGCACGGCTCCCGCTGGGAGTTCCTGCCCGCCACCATCGAGATGACCGCCGACGAGCAGTCGTTCGCCGACGACCTGCTCCAGGTCATCGACCACCTCGCCATCTGCGTGCCGGCCGGGGAGATCGCCGCCACCTCGCGCTACTACCAGGACGTCTTCGGCTTCGCCGAGATCTTCGAGGAGTACATCGAGGTCGGCGGCCAGGGCATGGACTCCAAGGTGGTGCAGAGCCCGTCCCGCCAGGTCACCTTCACGCTGATCGAGCCGGATCTGTCGCGCCGCCCGGGGCAGATCGACGACTTCCTGTCCTGGCACGCCGGGGCGGGGGTGCAGCACGTGGCGTTCCGCACCAACGACATCGTCACCGCGGTGCGCACGTTCGCCGAGCGCGGGGTGGGCTTCCTCAGCACGCCGCAGACCTACTTCGACGCGCTGGAGCAGCGCCTGGGCAGCGTCGACCTGCCCATCGCGGAGCTGCGCCAGCTCGGAGTGCTGGTCGACACCGACCACTACGGCGAGCTGTACCAGATCTTCACGCAGTCGATGCACGTGCGCCGGACGCTGTTCCTGGAGCTGATCGAGCGGCACGGCGCGCTGACCTTCGGCAGCAGCAACATCAAGGCGCTGTACGAGGCCAAGGAGCGCGAGCTGGCGGGCCCCGCCGAGGCGGCACAGGCGGCAGCGCCGGACGCCCGCCCCGCCGGCCTGGCCGCCGCCTGAGACCGGGACACCCCCGTGCACCACACCACCCACCACATCCAGGCGAGGAGCTACCCCCATGGCTGAGCAGTTCAATCTGACCGACGAGGAGCTGGAGCTGCTCCCGTCCGACGAGGACGTCGCGTTCTACGCCGCGCACGGCTGGTACCTGACGAAGAAGCTGTTCACCGACGCGGAGGTCGACGAGCTGGTCGAGGCCAGCGAGCGCTTCTACGCCGGGGAGCGCAGCCGCTCCCTGCCGCTGCGCCCGCGCCGCCTGGCGTACTGGGAGCCGCAGCACGGCGACGTGCAGCGGCACAACGACTACGTGCACTACGAGCACGACGGCCTGGCCAAGCTGCTGCGCAAGCCGCTGATCGGCGCGGTCGCGGCCCGGCTGGCCCAGGCCGACGAGATCCGCATCTTCCAGTCGACGCTGATCTTCAAGCCGCCGCGCCCGGAGGAGCCGACCAATGTCGTGCCGTGGCACTTCGACCGGCACTACTGGGCGTCGTCGACCTCGGAGCGCATGCTCACCGCGTTCATCCCCTTCCACGACTGCGGCGAGGAGATGGGCACCATCACGATGGTCGACGGCAGCCACCTCTGGCAGGAGACCGGCAACGACGACTCCACCGCCAAGCACTTCGCCGAGCGCGACAAGGAGGACCTGGAGGTCCTGCTGGCCCGCAACGCGGAGTTCAACGGCACCACCGTCACCAAGGTGCCGATGATCATCCCCAAGGGCCACATGAGCTTCCACCACTGCCGCACGTACCACGGCAGTGCGGGCAACCGCAGCGACCGTCCCCGCCGCGCGGTCTCCCTCCACCTGCAGGACGGCGAGAACCAGTACCGCCCGTACGCCCTCAGCGACGGCACCGTCGTCGGCTACAACCACGACGAGCTGGTCCGCCGCACCCCTGACGGCCGCCCCGACTACGCCGACCCCGACTACTGCCCGGTGCTCTGGACCTCGGCTCAGCACTGACCGACCACCCGATCGACAAGGAGAGAGCAATGTCGCGTTACGACTGGGGCCAGACGCATCCGGGCATCACCCGGCTCGAGGAGGCGGTGAGCGAGGCCCGCAACGCCGTCGTCACCCACCCGCTGTACGCCGCGCTGGACAACCACCAGGCCATCGTCACGTTCATGGAGCACCACGTCTTCGCGGTGTGGGACTTCATGTCGCTGCTGAAGTCGCTGCAACGTCACCTGACCAGCGTCACCGTGCCGTGGATCCCGAGCGGCCCGACCGGCAGCCGGCGGCTGATCAACGACATCGTGCTGGTCGAGGAGAGCGACGAGCTGCAGGGCGGCTTCATCAGCCACTTCGAGCTGTACGTCGGCGGCATGGACCAGGCCGGTGCGGACACCACCGCGATCAACCACCTGATCAAGATGCTGGGTGAGGGCAGCACGGTGGAGCAGGCGCTGACCGGGGCGAACGTCAACCCGGTCTCGGCGGACTTCGTGCGCACCACCTTCCGCTTCATCGACACGCTGCCGATCCACTGCCAGGCCGCGGCGTTCGCGTTCGGCCGCGAGGACCTGATCCCGGACATGTTCCAGCAGGTCATCAAGGTCAACCAGGAGGGCGGCAAGCTCGACACGTTCGTCGACTACCTGGCCCGCCACATCGAGGTCGACGGCGAGTTCCACACCCCGATGGCCATGCAGATGGTCACCGACCTGTGCGGCGACGACGACGAGAAGTGGGCGCAGGCGGCGCAGACGGTCAACGCGGCGCTGGCCGCCCGCCAGAAGCTGTGGACCGGCATCCACTCCGCCATCCAGGCGAGCTGAGCACCCTCTCTTTTTTCGACCGTGGCTCACAACCGGCCAAGCCGGATTGTGAGCCACGGTCTCGGCATCTGCAGCCTGGCTCACAACCTGTCGCGCACGCCTGTGAGCCGAGGCTCCGGAACACCCTCACCACAGCTCGGAGAGCACCATGAACGAAGCACTGGCCCGACGAAAACTCCTCGGCATCCTGTCCGGAAGCTGGGTCGCGCAGGGGGTGTACGCGCTGGTCCGGCTCGGCGTGCCGGACCTGATGGCGGACGGTCCGGTGCACGTCGGCGACCTGGCCCACCGGTGCGGCGCGGACCCCCGCGCGCTCGGCCGCCTGCTGCGGGCACTGGCGCTGATGGGCCTGTTCACCCGGCCCGCTCCCGACACCTACGGGCTCACCCCCACCACCGAGCTGCTGCGCGCCGACGTGCCCGGCTCGGTGCGACTGAACGCGCTGATGCAGGGCGACGAGGTGTTCCGCTCGTTCGCCGAGATCATGCACACGCTGCGCACCGGCCGCCCGGCCTTCGAGGCGGTGTACGGCCGCCCGTTCTACGACTACCTCGGCGACAACCCCGAGGCCGCGGCGGTGTTCAACGAGTCCATGGGCGACCAGCGCCCGCCGGAGGCGCTGGCCACCTGCGACCTGAGCGGCGCGCGCATCGTCGTCGACGTCGGCGGCGGCAACGGCAGCCTGCTCGTCGAGCTGCTGGAACAGCATCCGGACCTGCGGGGCGTGCTGCTGGAGCTGCCCGACGCGGCCGCCGCCGCCCGCGCCAAGCTGGCCGAGGCCGGACTCGCGGGGCGCTCGGCGTGCGTGGAGGGCAGCTTCTTCGACGGGGTGCCCGACGGCGGCGACGTCTACACGCTGGCCCGGGTGCTGCACAACTGGAACGACGACAACGCGATCGCGATCCTGCGCCGGGTGCACGCGGCGCTGCCGCCGCACGGCCGCGTGATCGTGCTGGAGGAGTTCCTGCCCGAGGAGGCCGACCCGGCGGGCCGCTCGGCGGCCGGGCTCGTCGACCTGCTCATGCTGGTCACCCTGGAGGGCCACGACCGCACCGAGAACGAGTACCGGGAACTGCTGGGCAAAGCGGGCTTCGAGGTAGTCGCGGCCCGCACGGGAGTACTGGAGGCGCGGGTCGCATGAGCGGGGCAGTTCAAGATCGCCGGACTTGCCCGGCACCTGTGCGTATCTTGCGAGCTCTTTCGCCCACCTGCCTGGCAAGTCGAGCGATCTTGAGGGGGAGAGGGCGTGCGTGAGTTGAGGGACACCGACTCTGCGCTTTACCGGGCCATGCGGCTGATCCGCAGGTTCGAGGAGCGGGCGATCGAACTGGTCCACGCCGGGGAGATCGTCGGCGGGATCCATCCGTACATCGGGCAGGAGGCCATCGCCGCGGGCGTGTGCGCGGCGCTGCGCGACGACGACGTCATCACCAGCACCCACCGCGGGCACGGGCATGTGCTGGCCAAGGGCGCGGACCCGGTGCGCATGCTCGCCGAGCTGACCGGCCGGGCGACCGGCCTCAACCGGGGCCGGGGCGGCTCGATGCACGCCGCGGACTTCGGCAAGGGCATCTACGGCGCGAACGGCATCGTCGGCGCGGGCGGAGCCATCGCCACCGGCGCGGCCTGGGCCGCGGTCAAGGAGGGCAGCGACCGGGTCGCGGTCAGCTTCTTCGGCGACGGCGCGGTCAGCCAGGGCGTGCTGCTGGAGACGTTCAACCTGGCCGCGCTGTGGCGGCTGCCGGTGCTGTTCGTCTGCGAGAACAACGGGTACGCCACCACCCTCACCGTGGAGAACTCGGTCGCCGGGTCGATCACCGGCCGGGCCGAGGCGTTCGGCATCCCCGCGGTCGGCGTGGACGGGGCCGACGCGGCGGCGGTGCTCGACGCCGCCCGCGACGCCGTGGCCCGCGGCCGCGCCGGAGGCGGCCCGAGCTTCATCGAGGCCACCGCGTACCGCTTCGACGCCCACCACACCTGGGAGCACAAGGCCCGGGTGCGCTACCGCAGCGACGAGGAGGTGGCGGCCGGCCGGTCCCGCGACCCCCTGGACGTGCACGGCTCCCGCCTGGACGAGCAGACCCGGGCCGGGATCGACGCCGAGGTCGAGGCGCTGATGGCCGAGGCGGTCGCGTTCGCGCTGGACAGCCCGCGGCCCGACCCGGCGGGCGCGCTCGACCACCTCTACGCCACCGGCATGCGGGGGCGCAACGGCATCGGACTACTCGACACGGCGGTGCGGTGATGGCGAGACTCTCCTACCTCAAGGCCCTGCAGCGGGCGCTGGCCGACGAGATGGCCCGCGACTCCAGCGTGTGCGTGCTCGGCGAGGACATCGGCGTGGCCGTCAACAACGTCACCACCGGCCTGCTGGCCAAGCACGGCCCGGCCCGCGTCGTCGACACCCCGCTGTCCGAGCAGGCGTTCACCAGCTTCGCGACCGGCGCGGCGCTGGCGGGGTTACGCCCGGTCATCGAGTTCCAGATCCCGTCGCTGCTGTTCCTGGTCTTCGAGCAGATCGCCAACCAGGCGCACAAGTTCTCGCTGATGACCGGCGGGCAGGCGAAGGTCCCGGTGACCTACTTCGTGCCCGGTTCGGGCTCGCGCAGCGGCTGGGCCGGCCAGCACTCCGACCACCCGTACGGGCTGTTCGCGCATGTGGGCGTGAAGACGGTGGTGCCGGCGACCCCGGAGGACGCGTACGGGCTGTTCCTGACGGCGATCCGCGACGACGACCCGGTGGTGCTGTTCGCGCCCGCGGGCTCGCTCGGGGTGCGCGGCGACGTGGACATGGACGCGCTCGGGCCGGTGCCGCTGGGCGTCGGCCGGGTGCACCGCGAGGGCACGGACGTGACCGTCGTCGCGGTCGGGCACCTGGTGCAGGCCGCGCTGGGCGTCGCCGAGCAGCTCGCCGACCAGATCTCGGTGGAGGTGTTCGACCCGCGCTCGCTGTTCCCGTTCGACTGGGCGGGGCTGGCGGCGTCGGTGAACAAGACCGGGCGGCTGGTCGTCATCGACGACTCGAACCGGATGTGCGGCATCGCCGGGGAGATCCTGGCCACCGCCGCCGAGGAGATGCGGCTGACGGCGCCGCCCAAGCGGGTCACCCGGCCCGACGGCGCGGTGCTGCCGTTCGCGAGCGAACTCGACCTGGCCGTCCAACCCCAGCAGGACCAGCTGCTCACCGCCGTGCAGGAGGTCTTCAAGTCCAGCCGCTGAACGGCGGCAGCCGCCGGGTGGGGGGAACCCCGGCGGCTGCCTCACCTGAGGAGGAGTGCTCAGTAGACGCTCACGCCGTAGACGCTGAGCGGCTCGGTGACCGGCTGGAAGTACGTCGTGCCACCGGTGCTGCAGTTACCGCTGCCGCCCGAGGTCAGGCCGAGCGCGACGGTGCCGGCGAACAGCGAGCCGCCGCTGTCGCCGCCTTCGGCGCACACGTTCGTGCGGATCAGGCCGGTGACGGTGCCCTGCGGGTAGTTGACGGTCGCACCGGTGCCGAGCACGCGGCCGCTGCGCAGGCCGGTGGTGCTGCCGCTGCGGTACACGGTCTGGTTGACCACGGCGTTGCCGGCGCTGGTGATGTCCTGGTAGCTGCCGTTGTACAGGTAGACGTCGCCCGGGTGGGAGATCGTGCTGTCGTAGCGCACGATGCCGTAGTCGTTGCCGGGGAAGCTGCTGCCCACGCGGGTGCCGATCAGCTGGGTGCGAGCCGAGTTGGCGTACCAGCTCGCGGCCAGGTTGGTGCAGTGGCCGGCGGTGAGGAAGTAGTACGCGCCGCTGGCGCTGCGCACGTTGAAGCCGAGCGAGCAGCGCGAGCCGCCGCCGTAGATGGCGTTGCCGCCGGAGATGGTCGGGCTGAGCGTGCCCGCCACGGTCTCCACCCGGACGGTGTCACCCAGGCGGTCGGTGACGGCCTTCAGCTTGGCCAGCTTCGATCCGGTGACGGTGCTGTCGGCGGTGACCACGACCTGGTTGCTGATCGGGTCGGTGTACCAGGAGGTGCCGGAGATGCGGGCGAGCCGGTCGAGTTCGGCGGTCGCGCCGCTGAGCTGCGCGGCGCTGCGGGTGACGAGGCGGGCGACACCGCCCGCGGCGCGGACCCGTGCGGCGGCGGCCTCGTCGGTGACCGTAACGACGAT
The DNA here is from genome assembly GCF_040648455.1 of Catellatospora sp. NPDC049133. Lineage (NCBI taxonomy): Bacteria > Bacillati > Actinomycetota > Actinomycetes > Micromonosporales > Micromonosporaceae > Catellatospora > Catellatospora sp. NPDC049133. The sequence continues at coordinate 84,983 of NZ_JBEZDT010000031.1, read as the reverse complement.
CTTGCCGGCGTTGTCCTGGTAGACCCCGGCCGAGTCGATCTGCGCCGCGAGTGCCGTTGCCGCGTCGGCGGTCAGTACGGGCTCGGTGGCCGGGGCGGCCTGGGCCGTCGCCGGGACCAGCAGACCGGCGGCGAGCAGGGCGGCGGCGGCCGCGCGTACGGCTGTGCGCCGGGTCGTGGAGCTCGTGTGGAGCATGGGTTCCTCCTCGGGGTTGTGGCATGTGGTGACATGCCGGAGGTGACCGAGTTGCCCGGATGAGGCGCTCAGTCGTGGAACACGATGCCAAACCTTGCAAGAATCTTCAATATTTAGCTTGCTAAATATATGTGCCAACAACGCTCAGCGTGCAACCTCGACGGCACCGGGAACGTCCGACCGCGGCGGATGATCGAGGCATGGCTCGACGAAGTAAGATCGAATTCATGGCCACGGCTCTCGTACTGATCGACCTGATGCCCCGCATCGTGGCGCTGCCCGTGGAGCCGCACTCCGGCGACGACGTGCTGCGGCGGTGCACCCAGCTGGCGACCGCGTTCCGGGCGACGGACCGCCCGGTCGTGCTGGTGCGCGTCGAACGACCGAACGTGCCCACCCAGCCGCCCGGCAGCGACCTGGTCGAAGGCCTGGCGCAGCCCGGTGACGTGCTCGTGGTCAAGCGCACCATCGGCGCGTTCCACGGCACCGACCTGCACGAGCAGTTGCGGCAGCGCGGCGTGACCACACTGGTGCTCGCGGGCCTGGTCACCACCATGGGCATCGAGTCCACCGCGCGCGCCGCGAGCGACCTCGGCTACGACCTCGAATTCGTCGAGGACGCCATGTCCGGCCTGGCCACCGACGAACACGAGATGGCCGTACGCCGCACCTTCCCCCGCTTCGGCCGCGTCCGCACCACCGCCGACTACCTCTGACCCCCGGGCGCGACCCGCCCTTGATCACTCGACTTGCCTGGCACCTGTGCGTATCTTGAGCGCCTTTTCGCCCAGGTGCCAGGCAAATTTGATGATCATGGCGGGCGGCGGTGGGCGGACGTGTCAGGGGCGGCCCAGGTGGAGGCCTAGGCGGCGGACGGTCAGGGCGGCGCAGATGCTGTGGCTGCGCAGGTTGCCGTGCACGCCGTCGGCGCTGTAGCTGGCCGGGTCGCGCTCGGCGGGGTGGCCGGTGCAGTTGACGTGGATCGCGCCGAGCCGGGCCGCGAGCGCCGCGGTGCGCGCCGACAGCATCCGCATCCGCTCCCCCACCTGCTGCTTCACCGGCTCGGGAAACGACGGGGCGAAGGAGACGTCGAACATGCCGACGGTGATGACGTCCGCGCCCGCCGCGCGCAGCGCGGTGATCATCGCGGCCAGCTCCGCGTCCACCGCGTCCGGCCGGTACGACCGCCGCATCGCGTCGTTGCCGCCCGCCGAGATCAGCGCCAGGTCCGGCGCGAACTCCAGCGCCCGGTCCAGCTGCCGCTCACGGATCTCCGCCGCGCGCAGCTCGCGTACGCCGAGGTTGCGGTAGCTCAGGTCGGGCTGCTGCTCGGCCAGCTCGCTGCGGATGCGGTCGCACCAGGCCTGCTCCACGTATCCGGGCACCGGGTCGCCCACCCCCGAGGCGACGCTGTCGCCCAGCACCACGAAGCGCTTCCACGGGTGCCCGGCCAGCAGCGCGGCCGCCTCGCCGGGGCGCAGGCAGTACGGGTCGGCCGCCTCCGGCATGGCGGCGTACCCGTCAGCCATGGCTGGCCGCCTTGTTGTTCGGCGTCTGCTGCACCGGCAGCCGGACCTCGCTCAGCTCGGCCATCTCCGACAGCCCTGCCAGCTTCGCCTCCAGTTCGGCCAGCTCGCTGCGCATGCGCTCGGCCTGCCGGGTGGCCTCGGTCTGGTCGGCGGTGAGCGCCTCCTCGACACTGCGGCGTACGCCCGGGACGTCCAGCAGGGCCAGCATGTTCAGCGCCTCGGCGCTCTTCACCAGGTGCCGCGAGCCCAGCAGCGCGCGGCCCTTGCGCACCTCCACCAGCCACTGGCCGTTGGCGTAGGCCAGCGTCACGGACAGGCGGGCGGGCAGCCGGGCCGCGCCGGTCAGCACGGCCGGCGCACCGGCGCTCAGCTGCCGCCAGGTGCGGTATGCGAACACCGGCGCGAGCAGCGCCACCAGGTAGGCCCCGGCCGCGGCGGCCAGCGCCCAGCGCAGCTCCAGCCGGGGCAGCGCCCAGGCCGCGGCGGCCGTGCCGAGCGGCACGCCCAGGTAGGCCATCCCGGCGGCGAACGCGCCGACCCGGCTGCGCACGGGCACCGGCACCCGCTGCGACAGCAGCGTGCCCAGCGGCGGCGTCACCGACGACATGGTCGCCCCGCACACGGCGGCCACCACCGCCACGATCAGTTGCACCGGCGGCAGCCCGCCGACGACCGCGGCCGCCCCTCCCCCGGCGAGGAAGGCCAGCGCGAGCAGCAGGTGCCGGGACGGCGCCCGGGTCAGCCCGGTCAGCACGACCGACCCGGCGACCGCGCCGAGCGCGAACGCCCCGCCGACCAGGCCGAGCAGCTCCGGTTCGCCCAGCACGTGCTCGACCCAGGCCGCCACCAGCAGCACGGCACCGGCCTGCACCAGCAGGTTCGTCACGAACAGCACGGCCGCCAGCCGGCGCACCAGCCCATCGGCCCGCAGCTCGGCCATGGCACTACGCCGCAGGTCACGCGCCTGGGTACGGGCAATCGGCAGCGCCTGCCGACCGTCGCCGCCCGGACCCGGCTCCGCCGCGGCATGCCGCCCACGCGGGACGTGACCGTCCCCGGCCCGCTCGGCGGCCACCGGGTGATCGTCGGCCCGGTCGTCGGCCGCCGCTGGAGCATCGTGGGCGCGGTCGGCGGTGCCTGCCGAAGCGTCGTCGCGGGGCGGGGCAGCGACCCGTCCGTTGAGCGGCGGGTCGCTCACGACCTGGGCCGCAGCGGACACCCGGCCCTGGGCCGCCGTTTCCGCCACGGCTGCGGCGTCGCGGTCGGCTGCCCGCCGTTCGTCGGCGCCGTCGGTGTCGCGGTCGGTCGCCCGGCGTTCGTCGTCCGACCGCGGCGCGGCGGAGCCCTTCGAGCCGCTCGCCGCCGTGACCGAACCCGGCTCGGCGGGCAGCACCTCGCCGCTGAGCACCTCGGACGGCGGCACGGCGGCGGCGGGACGCGGCCGCACGGTGACCGCCTGCACCAGCATCGCCGCACCGAGCAGGCACAGCACCGCATCCAGCCACAGCACCCCGGCGGGGCCGAGGCGCACCGCGAGCACTCCGGCCGCCGCTCCCCCGGCCAGCACCACGAGCACTTGCAGTGCGCGGACCAGGCCGGATCGGGGCGGCCGCGCGCCGTCGTCAGCGGCGTCGCGGCGTACCGCGTCCCTGGCCCGATCGCCGATCGACCGCGACGCGCCGGCCAGGGCCGCCAGCACGCCCAGCCCGACCGCACCGAGCAGGTCCGACTTCGCCGCCAATGCCGAGTCGGTCAGCGCGAAATACGCGATCCCTGCCAACGCGGGGGCGCTGAGCAGGTCGGCCGTCACCGCCAGGCGCACCGGGCGCAGCCGGTCGGCCAGCGCCACCCCCAGCGGCCCGGCCAGCAGGTAGGCCAGCACCTGGGCCGCCGAGACCAGCCCGACCGCCTGCCAGCCGGCCTCCCCGGTCAGCAGCAGCCACGGCACCACCAGCAGCGACACCCGGGTGGCCAGTGTCGACACCGCCGCGGCGGCCAGCACGGGCAGCGCCGCGGCCTGCTCGGCCTGCTCCGGTGCCGGGTCACCGACCGCGGGTGCGGCGTGGATCGTCATCACTGTCCTCCAGAACCGGTGCGGGCGGCGTACCGCTCCCGCAGCGCTTTCTTGTCGACCTTGCCGAACTCGGTCAGCGGGAACGCCTCGATGAACTCGACCTGCTGCGGGGCCCACATCGCGTTGAGTTCGGCGGTGGCGAGCCGGATCAGCTCCGCCCCGGTGACGGTGCCGTCGGGCGTGCGCACGACGTACGCGTGCACCGCCTCGCCCTCCAGCTCGTGCGGGACGCCGATGACCGCCGCGGCCTGCACCTCGGGGTGGGCGGCCAGCGCGTCCTCGACCGGGCGGCAGAAGACGTTGGTGCTGCTCAGCCCGGTCACGATCATGTCCTTGACGCGGTCCAGCAGGTACAGGTAGCCGTCGTCGTCCAGCCGGCCCACGTCGCCGGTGCGCAGCCACCCGTCCACCAGCGTCTGCGCGGTCAGCTCCGGCATGCCCCAGTAGCCGCGCATCAGCAGCGAACCGGTGATCCACACTTCGCCGACGGCGCCGGGCGGCAGCACCTGGCCGTCCTCGTCACGGATCTGCACGCGCACGTCGCCGTACGGGATGCCGCACGAGGACAGCCGTTCGGGGTGCGCCGGGTCGTGGTCGAGTCCGGGCAGCGCCGAGATGAACGGGGACTCGCTCATGCCGTACACGATGCGCAGCACCGGGCCGAAGCGCTCGATCGCCTGGGTGAGCCGGGTCGGCGAGGCCGCCGCGCCGGACACGGTCAGCGTGTGCAGGCTGCTGAAGTCGACCCCGGCCGACTTCGGGTCGTCGAGCAGCACGTAGAGCAGCGGCGGGGCGAGCAGCGTGCTGTTGATGCGCTCGCGCTCGACGGTGTCGTAGAACAGCGGGTAGTCGAGGCCGTCGTGCAGGAACGCGGTGCCGCCGGTGAACAGCGTCATGAACACGGCGGTCTGCGCGCTGACGTGCCAGGTGCCGGCGATCAGCAGGTGCCGCAGCGTGGGCTGGCCGCTGTGCAGGTAGTACTCCGACAGGGCGTGCAGCGCGGCGAAGAAGCCGTGGCCGTGGTGCACCAGCTTCGGCGAGCCGGTGGTGCCGCCGGTCTGGAACAGCGACGACGGCTCCTGGGTGACGCCGGCCGGGTCGAACGGCAGCGTGATCGCGGGTGTCCCGGCGGTGAGGTCGGGCCCCTTGCCGCCGGACCCGAAGCAGAACACCGGCCGCGGCGCGGCGAGGGCGGCCAGCTCCGCGCCCATCTCGGGCAGCTTGCCGGCGTCGTAGACGAACGCGTCGACCTCGGCGAGGTCGAGGAAGCCGCGCCGGAAACGCGGCGGGGCGTTGTTGGCGATCCAGGCGGTGCGGCAGCCCATCAGCCCGGCCGCGAGCTGCAGGAAGATCGACTCGGCGGGGTTGCGGGCGAGCACGCCCAGCGCCTGTCCGGGGCGGACGCCGTGCGCCCACAGCGCCCCGGCCATCGCGATCACCTCGGCGCGCACCTCGGCGTATGAGTAGCGCCGTCCGTCGACCGCGACGAGCGCTTCGGCGTCACCGAATCCGGCGAAGAGTGTCAATGCCTTGGCGGCGTAGTTGTCTGCCGGATCGTACGTTCGATCGCCCACGGTCGAGTCACCCCAGTTTGGTCAGAAGGCAGCGGATTCGCTGGTGGCAGGCCGATTCCGGGTGTGTGGCAGCGGCCTACGCGCAGGAGGTTACCGCCGTGGGGGTGAATCATCCACCACCTAGGGTCGTCGATTCGTACACTCATCATTTTCCAATCGGGACATTTGCGTATGCAGACGTCTTGAGCGGACTGCCCATCGATTCCGATGGTGCCAAGCGCGCTCCGATCGGCTTAGACTGCCGACCTGACACCACGGAGCCCGGCACCGCCGCGCACGCGGCGCGCTGGGCGACGCCCGGGTTCCGGTGACCGATGGTCGACAACACCCCTCCGCGACCGAGGAGCCCCACCCCGATGAACAGCCCCCGGCAACGGCAATTCCTGATGGCCCTGGTCACCCTGGTGACCGTGGGCTCGACCCTGCTGGTCGCCACCGCGAACAGCCAGGCCGTCGCCCCTGAGCCGGAGGCCTGGGTCGGCTCCTGGTCCGCGGCGCTGACCCCGGCCGGGGCGGGCAAGTCCAAGGACGGCTTCTCCGACCAGACCATCCGGATGTTCGTGCACACCTCGGTCGGCGGCACGCAGGCCCGCATCCGGCTGTCCAACCGGTACGGCACCGCGCCGCTGACCATCGGCCGCGCCACGCTCGCCCTGCCGTGGCCCGAGGCCGGCCCCGGCGATCTGAGGCCCGGCTCGGTCGTCGACGCCACGTTCAACGGGCAGAAGCAGGTCACCATCCCGTCCGGCGGCAGCGCGGTGAGCGACCCGGTGCCGATGGAGATCCCCGCGTCGCAGGACGTCGCGGTGAGCCTCTACGTGCCGGCGCAGCCCAAGCCGAACCCGGCCACCTGGCACCTGTACGCCCGGGAGACCGCCTACATCGGCACCGGCGACCACGCGAGCGAGGCCAGCGGCGCGAAGCTCGCCGAGACCCGCAACAACTGGTACTACCTGGCCGGGCTCGACGTGCTCAACCGCAGCGGGCAGGGCTCGATCGTGGTGCTCGGCGACTCGATCACCGACGGGCTGAAGACGACCGTCAACGCCGACCGCCGGTGGACCGACTACCTGGCCGCGCGGCTGGTCAAGGAGGCCCCCGAGGGCCGGGCCCCGGGCATCCTCAACGCGGGCCTGTCCGGCAACCGGCTCACCCTCAACGGCGCCGACCTCGGCGTCAACGAGCTGGGCATGAACGGCGCGTCCCGGTTCCACTTCGACGTGCTCGGGCAGACCGGGGTGCGCACGGTCATCCTGGCGCTGGGCATCAACGACGTCTGGCTGAGCCAGGACACCGCCGACAACATCATCGCGCGCATCCAGCAGATGGCCTCGGTGGCCAGGCAGTCCGGTTTGAAGATCATCGTTTGTACGCTGAGCCCCTGGAACGCCTTCGAGTCCGCCCCGGGCGTGGTGGCGTACACCCCGATCCTGGACTCGGTGCGGCTGCAGGTGAACTCGTACATCCGCACCAGCACCGACTTCGACGGGGTCATCGACTTCGACGCCGCCCTGCGCGACCCGGCCAACCCGACCAAGCTGCGGCCGGAGTGGGACAGCGGCGACCACATCCACCCCAACGACGCGGGCAACGAGGCGATGGCCAAGGCGATCCCGCTCGACCTGCTCCTCGCCGACGACTCCGACGAGGACTGACGTGGTCGCCGAGGTCTCGCTGGCGTCGCTGCACACCGACGAGGTGCGCCGCGATCCGTACCCGTTCTACGCGCGGCTGCACGCCCTCGGCCCGGTCTGCAAGGTCGCGCCCGGCGACCGGTACAGCTACGTGGTGCACGGGTACGAGGCCTCGGCGCAGGTGCTGCGCGACTCGGCGACCTTCAAGGTGATGGACGAGACCCTGCTCGGCGCGAAGCCCAGCTGGGAGGGCAACCGGGCGCACGCCGTGTTCATGAACTCGGTCTTCTTCACCAACGCGCCCCGGCACACCCGTATGCGCAAGATGTTCAGCCAGGCGTTCACCCCGCGCCGGGTCAACGCGCTCGACCCCGCGATCGAGCGGCTCACCGCGGACCTGCTCGACCGCCTCGGCGAGCAGGCGGCCGGCGGTGCGAAGGTCGACTTCATGAGCGAGTTCGCCTTCCCGCTGCCCGCCAACGTGCTCGGCGAGCTGCTCGGCGTGCCCGAAGCCGACCGGGCCTGGTACCGCCCCCGCGCCCTGGCCCTCGGCGCGATCCTGGAACTGGGCGGCGCGACACCCGACAACGTCGCCGCCGCGAACACCGCCGCCGAGGAGATCACGCCGTACTTCGCCGAGCTGGCGGCACGGCGGCGCGTGGACCCGCGCGACGACATGGTCACGGCGCTGGTGCAGGCGCTGGAGTCCGACGGCGGGCAGCTGTCCGAGGAGGAGCTGGTCGCGAACCTGATCGTGGTGTTCAACGCCGGTTTCGTCACCACCACCCACCTGCTCGGCAACGGGCTGACCCTGCTGCTGGAGCGGCCCGACCAACTGGCCCGGCTGCGCGCCGACCGGTCGCTGACCCCGCGTTTCGTCGAGGAGATCCTGCGCCACGAGGTGCCCACGCACTTCTCGGTGCGCTTCGTGGCGGAGGACACCGAGGTCGCCGGGGTGCCGATCCCGGCCGGCTGCTGGGTGCTGGTGCTGCTGGCGGCCGCCAACCGCGACCCGGACCGGTTCGCCCACCCGGACGTGTTCGACCCCGACCGGACCGAGACGTCCACGCTGAGCTTCGGCGCGGGGGCACACTACTGCCTGGGTGCCGCGCTGGCCCGGCTGGAGGGGCAGCGCGGGCTGGCCATGCTGCTGGAGCGGTTCGCCGACATCCGGCTCGCCGAACCGCCCGGCACCCCGCGCCAGCTCATGCTGCGCGGCCACGAGCAGCTCTGGCTGACCCTGGGCTGAGCCGTGCCCCGGGTCAGGCCGGTGGCAGCGGCTCGCCGCCGGTGAGCTGGGTGCGCGGCGGGAGTTCGTCCTGGATACGCCGCCAGTGGTAGATGTAGACCGGCACCGCGATGGCCAGCGTGGTGGCCGATCCCACGATGCTCAGCACCGCCTGGCGTCGCTGCGAGTCCCGGGTCAGCTTCTCGATGCGCTTCTGCTCCACGGCGAACGCCGCCTCCTCGGCGGGCGTGCAGACCTGGCCGGGCTTGCTCTCGGCGCAGCGCGGCACGTACCCGTAGTAGCCCGGGTCGGGATAGAGCAGCTCGACCGTGCTGCGGACCAGGTTCACCGCGGCGAAGATCGAGATCACCAGGGTGATCAGGCAGACCAGGTACAGGTACATGTTGCGCAGGGTCATGCGATCGGAAAACGCCATCGCGACTCCTCGGTCACCGGGCGATCAGGTTGAGCCCGATCGTGCAGAAGAGCGAGAGCAGGATCGATACGGCGATCATGGCCAGGCAGCCCCACGCCCCGCCCAGCGGCCTGATCTCGGTGTTGCCGATCCGCATCCGCAACCGCCCCCTCCCGGGCCATCATCCCCCGCCGGCGCCCGCCGCGGCGGGCATTCGCGGTCAGGCCTCGCCGGCGGGCTCCGCTCCCGTGGCGGCGAGCGCGGCGCCGACGATGCCGGCCTCGTTGAGCAGGACCGCGGGGACCGCGGGCGTGCGGATGTCGATCAGCGGGAGGAACTTCTCGGACTTCTTGCTGATGCCTCCGCCGATGATGAACAGGTCGGGATTGAACAGGTTCTCCATCTCGCGCAGGTACTCCTCGACGTGCTTGGCCCACTTGGCCCAGCCGAGCTTGTCCACCTCGCGCGCGTGCGCCGACGCCCGCTCCTCGGCGTCCTCACCCTTGATCTTCAGGTGCCCGAACTCGGTGTTGGGCACGAGCCGGTCGTCGATGAAGACCGCGCTGCCGATGCCGGTGCCCAGCGTGAGCATGATGGTGACGCCCTTGCGGCCGCGGCCCGCGCCGAAGGTCATCTCGGCCACGCCGGCCGCGTCGGCGTCGTTGAGCACGGTCACCGGCACGCCGACGGCCTGGCTGAACAGGTCACGGGCGGGCGCGCCGAGCCAGGACTTGTCGACGTTCGCGGCCGTACGGGTCACCCCGTGCAGGACGACGCCGGGGAAGGTGACCCCGATCCGCTCCGTCGCGTCGAAGTGGGCCGCCACCTGGGCGACCGCGGCCACGACGCTGGTCACGTCGGACGGTTGCGGCGTCTCCACCCGGAACCGCTCCTCGACCAGGGTGCCGTTGGTGACGTCCACCGGGGCGCCCTTGATGCCGGAGCCGCCGATGTCGATGCCCAGAATCGCCATTTCCTCAGTCTAGGCCGCGCACGGGCCCGGCCACGCCCCACAAGCGACCACACGTCGTGCCCGGTCAGCGGACCGCGCGGGCGATGCCCGCCAGCGCCTCGCGCAGCAGCGCGGTCCGGCCCTCGGCGCGGGCGTACTCGGCCAGCACCGCGCTGAGGTTCACGGCCAGCACCCGGGCCCGCGCCGCCCGTTCGGCCGGCACGGGGCCGTAGGCGTCCAGCAGGGCGTCCCGAGCGGGCCCGATGAAGCCGCTGTACGCCAGGGACAGGTCCACGGCCGGGTCCGCCAGGCACACGTCACCCCAGTCGATGACGCCCGTGGCCCGCCCGTCGCCGCCGAGCAGCAGATGCCGCTGGTGCAGGTCGCCGTGGACCAGGACCGGGTCGCCGGCGCCAGGACCGAGCGGCTCCGCCTCGTCCAGGAGACCGAACACGGCCGGATCGGGCTGCCACAGTCCCGCCGCGACCAGCCGGGCCAGCCACTCCCGTGCCTGCGGCCCGCGCACGCCCGGGTCCCCGCGCCGCATCGGATCGTGCGGCAACACCACCGGAACTCCCTCCGGCCCGGACGCGGCGCACGACGCATCCGTGGCGGCAGTCCCGCCCGGCGATCCGGCTTCGTCCGGCGGCCCGCTTTCGTCCGGCATTCTGACGCGGACGTGGGCGGCCAGGGCCGGATCATGCAGAGCGCGGAGGAATACACCGAGGTCGGTGGCAGCGCGGGTGCGGCGCTCGTCGGGGAGGCCGGAGTCGGCCAGCTCGATGCCGGGCACCAGGCGGGCACCCCAGAACGGCCAGGGAAAGCCGTCCGACGGCACGCCGATCAGCTCGGGGTCCGGGACCTGCAGAGGCAGCCCGCCCGCGAGCAGCGGCAGCACCGCCGTCTCGTGGGCCAGCAGTCGCAGGGCGACGGCCCGGCGTGGAAAGCGGAACACCCACTCGCCGCCGACCAGGTGGACGGTGTTGTCCCAGCCGGTGGCGAGCGGAGTTACGGGCGCGCCGCGCAGCGCCGGGAACTGCTCGGCGATCAGCGTCGCGGCCTCGGCCGCGTCGACCTCGTGTTCGGGCGTCCAGGCCGGCGCGGTCATCGGGCGGCGGCCCGGCGCACCGCGGCGACGGAGGCCGCCACGTCGGCGTCGTCGGTGGACCAGTTGCTGACCGACACCCGCAGCACGTCGCGGTTCTGCCAGCGGGAGCCGGACATCCAGGCGGTGCCGTCGGCGAGCAGCCGGGCGGTGACCTCGCGGGTCCGGGCGTCGTCGCCGAACGTGGCGCAGACCTGCGTGAACACGACGTCGTTGAGGATCGTCGCGCCCTCGATCGCGCCGATGCCGTCGGCGAGCGCGCGGGCGTGCCGGGTGAGCCGTTCCACCAGGTCGGCGACGCCGGAGCGGCCGAGCGAGCGCAGCGCCGCCCACACCGGCACGCTGCGGGCGCGGCGGGACAGCTCGGGGACCTTGTCCTGCGGGTCGGCGGGGCCGGCTTCGGCGCGTACCAGATAGCTGGCCTGGGTGCCCATCGCGGCCCGCAGCGCGGCGGGAAACGCGACCACGACGATGCCGCAGTCGTAGGGCACGTTGAGGGTCTTGTGCGCGTCGGTGGCCCAGGAGTCGGCGAGTTCGTGCCCGGTGAGCAGATGCCGGGTGGCCGGGGCGGCGGCGGCCCAGAGGCCGAACGCGCCGTCCACGTGCACCCACGCGCCGTGCTGCCGGGCGAGCGCGCACGCCGCGCCGATGTCGTCGTACGCCCCGGAGTGGATGTTGCCCGCCTGCAGGCACAGGATCGTCGGCCCGGTGCCGCGGGCCAGTTCCTCGGCGAGCGCGTCGAGGCGGATGCGGCCCTGGTCGTCGGCGGGGACCGGGATCGGCGCGCCGAGGCCGAGGTAGCGCAGCGCCTGGTCGAGGGTGGCGTGGCGCTCCGCCCCGGCGAGCACGCGCACCCGGGGCGCGCCGGTCAGGCCGAGCGTGTCGAGATCCCATCCGGCCTGGGCCAGCACGTGCTGGCGGCCGGCGGCCAGACCCGTGAAGTTGGCCATCGTCGCGCCGGTGACGAACCCGACGTCGGCGTGGCCGGGCAGGCCCAGCAGGTCGAGCACCCAGGCCGCGGCGGCCTCCTCGATCGCGGCGACGGCCGGGGTGGCGTAGCGCAGGGTCGCGTTCTGGTCCCAGGCGCTGACCAGCCAGTCCGCGGCGAGGGCGGCGGGCAGCGTGCCGCCGATGACCCAGCCGAAGAACCGGCCTGACGGCATCGCCATCAGGCCGGGCTCGGCCTGGCGCGCGAGCTGGTCGACGACCTCGGCGGCGTCGGTGGGACCGTCCGGCAGCGGGCCGCCGAACACGGCCGCCAGCTCGTCGGCGTCGGCGCGGGGCCGCACCGGGCGGTCGGGCAGCGAGGCCAGCCAGGCGAGGGTATGGGCGACGGCGTGATCCAGCGCGGGCGCGTATTCCTCGGGGCGTGCGGTCATATCTGCACTCTGCTACATCGGACCCCGGGCACGGCGGGCCGATCGGCGGGCACAGCGGTGGGAGCGCTTCCATAGTAGTGTCCCGCGCATGACGATCATCCGTCCGTACCGGCCGAGCGACCGCGACGCGGTGTCCGACATCTGCATCCGCACCGCCCACCACGGCGGCGACGCCCGGCCGCACTACCGGGACCCGGGCATCCTCCCGGAGATCTTCGCCCTGCCCTACGCGCACCTGGAGCCCCGGTTCGCCTTCGTGCTGGCCGACGCCGACGACCGCGCCGTCGGGTACGTGCTGGCCACCGGCGACACCGTGTCGTTCGTGGAACGCTTCCGGCGCGAGTGGCTGCCGCGGGTCGCCGACCGCCATCCCCCGCTGGACGGCACGGAGCCCCGCGACGGCGACGAGGTCATGCGGCACCTGCTGCACCGGCCCGAGCGCATGATCGTGCCCGCGCTCGCGGCCTACCCGGCGCACCTGCACATCGACCTGCTGCCCGAGCACCAGCGGCAGGGCCACGGGCGGGCGCTGATGGGCCGGCTCGTGCTGGCGCTGCAGGAGGCCGGCGTGCCCGCCGTGCACCTGGGCATGGTCACCGAGAACACGGCGGCGCGCGCCTTCTACGACCGGATCGGCATGCACGTGATCGACGTGCCCGACCCGGGACCGCTCACCTACCTCGGCCGCAAGCTCTGATCGACGTCCATCGACCGTTACGCCACAGTAGATGGTCCGATGGTGGCTTGAGCGGGGCCGCCGCCGCCCCGACGCTGTGCGGATGGGTCGACACATCGCTTTCGTCAACGCGCCCACGGTCGGCGAGGTCTATCCGACCTTGCCGATCGTGGCGGAGCTGGTCCGGCGCGGTCACCGGGTCGGCTACGCCACCGTGGCGGCCCGCGCCGAGGCGGTGGCGGCCACGGGGGCGCTGGTGGTGCCGTACACCTCTGGCCTGCCCGCCGAAAGCGACCGCGACCTGCGGCGGCCCGAGCGCGCCGACTACATCACGACCGTGCGGGAGGGTTTCCTCGGCGAGGCCCGCGCCACCCTGCCGCAGCTCGCGCCGTACTTCCGGGACGACCGCCCCGACCTGATGGTGTTCGGCATGCAGAGCCTCGCCGGGCGGCTCATCGCCGTCCGCGACGGCCTGCCCGCGGTGCAGTTCCAGAGCTTCCAGGCCGCCAACGAGCACTGGTCCATCGCCCGGCACCTGGGGCTGACCGTCACGCCCCGGCCCGGCCTGCCCGAACACCAGGTGCAGCTCGACACGTTCGTCGCCGAGCAGGGCATCGACCCGGACGCGGTGCGGGCCTTCCAGCCGGTGGCGCAACTGCTGCTCTACCCCCGGTTCATGCAGTTCCGGGCGGAGACGTTCGGCGAGCGCCACCACTTCACCGGGCCGTGCACCGGTCCGCGGCCGTTCCAGGCGCGCTGGACGCCGCCCGATCCCGACCGGCCGGTCGTGCTGATCTCGCTGGGCACCGTCTACAACCGCCTGCCCGGTTTCTACCGCACCTGCGTCGCGGCGTTCGGTGACACCCGGTGGCAGGTCGTGCTGGCGGTGGGTGAGCGCACCGATCCCGCCGAACTCGGCCCGGTGCCCGGCAACGTGACCGTGGCGGCGAGCGTTCCGCAGCTCGACGTGCTGGCGCACGCGGCCGTGTTCGTCACGCACGCGGGCATGGGCGGCATCCTGGAGGCGATCCGCGCCGGGGTGCCCATGCTGACCGTCCCGCAGACCCCCGAGCAGGAGGTCAACGCGTTACGCGTGGCCGAGCTGGGAATCGGCCGACCGCTGGACCCGGCCGAGCCGACCGCCGCCGCGCTGCGCACCGCCGTCGAAACCCTGACCACCGACCAGGATGTACGCGACGCGCTCACGCGCCTCCAAGCCGACCTGGGCACCTACGGCGGCGCGCCGCTGGCCGCCGACGTCATCGAGTCCGCCCTCCCCTGACCCGGCCCGCTTGCCTCGGCGGCGCGGCGCGGCGCGGCGCGGCGGCCGGGGAGAGGGTAGAGGTTGGGAAGGGCACCTTCCTCTACGGAAAACGATAAGAAGGTGCCCTTGCTTCAGCCGGTGGCGCCGGCGACGCGGCGGGCGCGGAGGGCCTTCTTGTCGACCTTGCCGACGTCGGTGAGGGGGAGGTCGCGGATGAACTCGACGGCGTAGGGGGCCCAGAGTTCGTTGAGTTCGGTGACGGCCCATTCGCGCAGCTCGGCGGCGGTTATCCCGGCGTCGGGGGCGGGCACGACGAAGGCGTAGACCGCCTCGCCCATGCTCTGGTGCGGCACGCCGATCACCGCGGCGGCGCGCACCTGCGGGTGGCGCAGCAGGGCGTCCTCGACCGTGCGGGAGTACACGTTTGTCGAGGTCGCACCGGTGACGATCATGTCCTTGAGCCGGTCGACCAGGAACAGGTAGCCGTCGGCGTCGACGCGGCCCAGGTCGCCGGTGCGCAGCCAGCCGTCCACGATGGTGCGGCTGGTGAGTTCGGCCTGGCCCCAGTAGCCGGAGGTCATCAGCGCGGCGGACACCCACACCTCGCCGATCTCCCCAGGCCCGACGACCGTGCCGTTGCCGTCCCGGATCTCGACCCGCACCCCGGGATAAGGCCGCCCGCACGAGCCGAGCCGTTCCGGAAACGCCGGGTCGTGTTCGAGGTTCGGGTACGCGGCGATGAAGGTGGCCTCGCTCATGCCGTACACCGGGCGCAGGACCGGACCGAAGCGCGCCACGGCTTCGGCCAGGCGGGTCGGGGCGGCCGCGCTGCCCGCACAGGACAGCGTGGCCAGGCTGCTCGTGTCCGTCTTGGCCAGCCGCGGATGGTCGAGCACCTGATAGAGCATCGGCGGCGGCAGCACCGCGCTGGTGATGCGCTCCTGCTCCAGGGTGGCCAGGAAGTCCTCGGCGGTGAAGCGGTCGTGCAGCACCAGCACCCCGCCGGTGAACAGGGTGATCATCGCGGCGACCTGCTGGCTGGAGTGCCAGAACCCGGCCACCGCCAGGTGCCGCAGCGGGCGGCCGTCGGTGACCTGGTAGCTGGCCGCGACCGCCTGCACCGCCTTGAAGAAGGCGTGCCGGTGGTGCACCAGCTTCGGCCGCCCGGTGGTGCCGCCGGTCTGGAACAGCGACTGCGGCTCGCGCCCCGAGTGCGGCAGCCCGAGCTGTGCCGCGCCGGAGCGCCGCGGCGCGGCCAGGTCGATGCCCGCGCCCGCGCCGAAGCAGAACACCGTCAGGTCCCCGGCCCCCTGCGCGAGCTGCTCGCCCAGCGTGGCGTGGGTGCGCGCGTCGTAGGCGAACGCGTCGACGTCGGCCAGGGACAGGTAGTCGGCGCACAGCTGCGGGGGCGCGTTCGGGGCCAGCCACACCGACCGGCAACCCAGCAGGTGCAGGGCGAACTGCACCTGGATCGACTCGGGCGGGTTGCCGGCCAGGATGCCGACCGCCGAGGAGGACCGCACGCCGTTGTCGTACAGCGTCGCGGCCATGTCCCTGATCCCGGTGGCCAGGTCGGCGTACGTCAGCCGCCGCGCGCCGTGCACGATCGCCTCCGCCGAGCCGTATCCCTCGAAGACGGCGAGCGCCTGGGCGGCATAGTTTTCCTGGTCGCGCTGGTCCATCGCCGGGCACTCCCGTGGCTCGACCGATCACTGGGGCGCGCTGGCGACGTCGACATGGCGCTCTTCCGAACCGGCACCATAACGCCCGTTACGAGATCGCAACCATTCGTCGACAATCGAGATGCATATGTCTCCTCAGTGGACGCCGAGTGGCGGCAACTGTGCTATGGAGCGCTTTCCCGGTCAGGCCCGCTCAAGTCCGAGCTGGTCGGCCAGCTCCCGGGCCCGCTGCCGGGTACGCAGCCACGGCGCGTCCAGCGCCTCCCGGACCGTCGCCGCCGCCTCCGCCGGATCGCCGGTCAGCTCCCACAGCGCGCCCGCCGCCGCGAACCGGTCCTTGAGGTCGGCGTCGCCGTCGCGGATCTCGCGCAGCCGGGCCGCGACGTCGGGGTCGGCGTCGCCGAACACCTCGGCCGCGGCGACCGCGGCCAGCACGTCCCGGCGCGGGGCGACCGCGATCGCGGCCCGCAGCGGGGCGTCGTCGCCCCCGGCCAGCCACAGCAGGCGCAGGTAGATGACCTCGCCGTTGGCCATCGCACCGATCGCCTCGATCACCTCGGGGTTGCCGCGGCCCGCCTCGGCCAGGAACTCGGCCACCCACAGCCGCGCCGGCCAGGTCATCTGGGCCAGGTGCCGGGCGAGCATGCCGACCGTCGCCGGGTCCGCGGTGTCGCCGAGCACCCGCAGCAGCCCCACCAGCTCGCGCTGCTCCTTGGCCGTGGCCTTGGGCGAGCGATTCACATCGATCGTGGTCGCCAGGTCCACCACGCGGCCGAGCACCGCCTCCCGCAGCGACTCATCCGGCGTGGGCAGGCCGGCCAGCGCGCCGGGCAGCCGGGGCGGCGTCCAGCCCTCGCGCAGCGCGGCCTCGGCGTGCTCGCGCCAGCGCGGGTCGCCGACGCGGATCAGCGCGTCCAGCGCCGAACGGCGCATCCGGGCCCCGCGGGCCACCGCGTCGGCGAGCCAGTCGGCCTGGCGGCGGGTGAGCGTGTCGTCGGCGACCACGGCCCGGTACGCGCAGCGGCGCACCCGCTCCTCGGGGTCGTCCAGGAACGAGCAGAGCAGGGCCTGCGACTCCACCGGCAGCTCCTGCCGCGCGGCGCGGTCGGCCAGTGTCTGCGCGACGTCCCGGCGGGCCTGCGCCTGCCCGTCCCGCGCGATCGCGGCGAGCAGCTCGGCATCCCGGCGGGCGTCGCCGCCGGCGGCGTACTCGACCAGGTCGGCCAGCTTGCCGCGCCGGGTCGTCCAGCGCAGCGCGTCCGGGTCGGCGGACCAGCCCGCGGCCAGCGCCGCGCCCGCCTGCGCCGTGGGCGCGAGCCCGGCCTCCCGCATCGCCAGCACGGCCGCGACCCGGACCGTGGACGGGCGGGACGGGTCGAGGAACTCCGGCAGCCAGCCCGCGGCGGCGGCCGGATCGAGCTGGGCGGCGGCCACCAGCGGGGTGACCCGGCGGTAGTCGTCGGCGTACTCCCGCGCCCTGGTCAGCAGCACCGCGGACAGTCGCGGATCGGGGCCGCACCAGCCGAGCAGGGCCGTGGACTCCTCCACCACGCTGTGGTCGTCGAGATCGGACAGATTACGCAGTGTCACGGTGAAGGCGCGCAGTGCCTGGCGCACCGGCTCGCCGTCCGGGTGCGCGGCCAGCTCGCCGACCAGCATCAGCAGCTGGTCGGGCAGCCGCGTCTTGGGGTCCGCGGCGAACGCCAGGATCGGCGCGACCAGCTGCGCGGCCAGCGGATGCAGGCCGTCGGCGGGCAGCAGCACCTGCTCCAGCGCGTCCATGCTGTCGTAGTCGTGCGCCGCGGATCCGATGAGCCGCAACAGGTCCACTGGTTCCACACCCTGGGTCACCGGCTGATAGTAGGCCTGCGGGACGACGCTACGCATGCAAGCCCGTCTACGATCTCCCGATGCGCAGGCTGGTGCGGTCTCTCACGGTGTTGCTGGTGCTGGCGTTCACCGGTCTGGCGGTGATCGAAGTGTCGCGGCTGCACACGTCGAGCCCGCTGGCGCGCACCGACGCGGAGATCGTCGCGGACGCGCTGCCGCGCCTGGCCTTCCAGCGCGCGGCGCTCGACGGCGGCAGCGCCGTCCAGATGCAGCAGCTGTTCCCCGAGGGCTGGTTCTTCAGCTACACGCTCTACGGCCTGACCTGGCTCGACGTCGGCGCACGCAGCGCGCAGCTGAAAGACCGGGCGCTGGCCGAGGCGCGCTGGGCGCTGTCGCACGTGGACTCCGACGACGGCCGCGCGGTCTTCGACGCCTCCCTCGAACCGGCGTACGGCGTGTTCTACCAGGGCTGGGCGACCTGGCTGCGGGGCGGCGTCGTCACGCTCGCCGGGCCGGGTGCGCCGGAGCGGGACCGGCTGGCCGCCGACGCCGACGCGCTGGCCGGCGCGTTCCGGCGGCAGCTCGACGCGACCGGGTCGCCGTTTCTCACCGCGTACCCGGGGCAGGCCTGGCCCTGTGACAGCGCCGTCGGCATCGCCGCGGTGCGGCTGGCGGGCACGTTGACCGGCACCGACCGCGCGGGCCTGGTCCGCGACTGGCTGGCCGCCGCGGACACCCGCCGCGACCCCGCGACCGGGCTGCTGCCGCACACCGTGGACCCGTCGACCGGGCAGCCGACCAGCGGCGCCCGCGCCACCTCGCAGGTGATGGTGCTGCGTTTCCTGCGCGAGGTGGACCCGGCGCTCGGCGCGCGCGACTGGGCGGTCTTCCGGGCGCGCTTCGCCTCGACCGTGCCGGGCGCGCCCGGTGTGCGGGAGCATCCGCAGGGCGTGGACCTGGCCGGCGACGTCGACTCCGGGCCGCTGATCTGGGGGCTGAGCACGTCGGCGAGCGCGGTCGCGCTCGGCGACGCCGTGGTCTACGGCGACGGCGAGGCGGCGGCCGCGCTCACCGGCCTGGCCGAGGCCGCCGGGCTCGCCGTGCAGTGGGACGGCGAGCGGCGCTACCTGGGCGGCGCGCTGCCCGTCGGCGACGCGTTCCTGGCCTGGTCGCTGGCCGCGCGGCCGTGGACCGGCGGCGACGTCACCGCCGCCACCGGCCCGTCGTGGACCTGGCGCCTGCCCTGGTACGCCGGGCTGACCGCGCTGCTCGCCCCGGCCTGGCTGCTGGCGCTGGTCGCCGCCGGGATCGCGCCCTTCGGCCGGGCCCGCCGACTGGGCGCGGGGGCCCGGTCCGCCGACTCGGAACTCCCCAGCCCGGCGACGCCGCCGGTCACAGCACCCGATCCAGGGCGCTGAGGCCCGGGACGGCGACCGTGCCGAGGCGCTGCCCGGACTCGGCGTCGAACCAGGCCACCGCGTCCGGCAGGGCGGCGTACACCCGCTTGCCGTCGGGGCTCGCGCCGAGGCCGCGCACCACGCCCCCGGCGTCCCAGCTGCGCCAGACCGGCGCGCCGTCGCGGGGCAGCACGTGCACGGTGCCGCCGACCGCGACCAGGACCTGCCGGAAGGTCGCCGCGGCGTACGCGGTCCCGGTGCCCTTCGGGCCGTCGACGGTCTCCCGGATGGTCAGCTCCCGCGTGTCGACGACCGCGAACCGCCCGCCGGTCACGTCGGCGACGTAGAACTCGGAGCCCTCCGGGTTGATCGCCAGGGCGTGACCGGCTCCCGGGCCTTCGCCGAACGGCACGGGCAGGTCGACGCAGTACGCCCACTGCTCGGCCAGGTGCAGCGTGTGCACGAAGGCGTGCACGTCGCCGGGGCGGCCCGCGATCAGGTCACGGGTGTGCCGGTGGTCCGGCTGGTGCGTGTAGAGGGTGTACAGGATCTGCCGGTTCGGCGCGTACACCGCCATCCGGCCCTCGCCGCTCATCTCCTCCTCGGCCCCCGGCGGCACCGCCGTCTTCACCCGGGTCAGCAGCGCCGAACTCCGGCCGGTGGCCACCTCGACCTGGCGCACCCGGTATCGGTCCGGCGCGGTCGCGGGCAGCCAGTCCAGCACGAACAGGCCCTCGCCGCCGGCCGTGAACGCGTCGGGCACGATGTTGCCGGCCAGTTCCAGCCGCGCCACCTCGCGGGCCGCGTCCGCGACCACCAGCGGGGTGCGCGCCCGGCCCGAGGGCACGTGGGTGACCTCGCCGGTGCCGGGTGCGGCCAGCGCCACCAGCCGCCCGTCCGCCGAGGCGACCCGCGGCACCCACGCCCCGGCCAGCCGCGGCCCCGCGGTGCGCCGCCCGGTCCGGGTCTCGATCGCGGTCAGCTCGGTGTGCACGCCCGTGGGGGCGGCGGCGTACACGGTGCTGCCGTCCGGGGTGGCCAGACCCGCCCCGAGCTGCTCCATTCCGGACGGTCGCAGCACGGTGAGCCCGCCCTCGGCCCGCACCAGCACCAGGTCCGGAGCGGCCGTGGGCCCGGCCGGTGTCCGCGCACGGCACCCGGTCAGGGCGGCGGCCGCACCCACACCGAGCAGGGTCAGCATGTCACGTCTCGTCGTCATGCCCGGTCGAGTCGCCGCGCCCCGCCCCGGTTCCCGCACGGCGGCGATCGATATGGACTGGCCCGGCCGCCGCACCGGTGGCCCGGGGTGACCGTCGGCTCCGGATTTGCTGACCGAGCGGCCGGTGCGCGACCGGCACGCGCCCACTACGTTTCTCGCTCGTAACCGTGACAGGCGGCAGACGAGAGACGGCGGGCTTCGGCGGTGGAGGACGATTTCGGGTACGAGGGCCGCCGGCGGCTTCGTATTCCCATGCTGGAGCGGCTGCGCGGCCTGCCCCTGGTGGCCACCACGGTGTTCACCGCCGCGCTGATCCTGCTCATCCTCACCACCATTCACCGGCCGGCGACCTGGAACGACGCGCTGCCGTGGGACCCCGAGCCGAGCGCCGAGCCCGCCGCCGCGCCTGTCTACCCGGACGCCCCGGTGGCGAACAGCCCGGTGCCGCGTACGCCCGCCGCCCGGCCCTCGACGAGCACGTCGGCGGCGGCCTCGCCTGCCCCGTCGGCCGGGGGCACGTCGCCGTCGGCGGCCGCCTCCCCGTCACCGGTGGCCTCGCCACCGCCCGCGCCGCCGCGCACCGCGCGTTACGAGGCCGAGTCGGCGAGCCGATCCCAGGCCCGCACCGCCAACGACCACAACGGCTTCAGCGGCTCGGGTTTCGTCGACTACGACAACGTCTCCGGCGGATACCTGCAGTGGAGCGTGCCGGGCGCAGCCGGGACGGCCACGCTGCGGCTGCGGTTCGCCAACGCCGGCTGCTGCAACCGCACCATGGACATCAGCGTCAACGGCGGCACCGTGCTGCGCGAGGTCCGCTTCGACCCGATGCGCACCTGGGACGACTGGAACACGGTCACCGTGACGGTCACCCTGACCGCGGGCACGAACACCGTCCGGGCCACCGCCACCAGCCGTGAGGGCGGCCCGAACATCGACTACCTTGAGGTCGTCCAGTAGCTCACGAGATCAGCAGCAGCTTGCCCGTGGTGCGACGGGACGTCAGGTCGTCGTGCGCGCGCGCCGCCTCGGCCAGCGGGTACCGGCCGCCGACCGTCACCCGCAGGGCGCCCGAGGCGACCCAGCCCAGCACGTCGGTGGCCCGTTCCAGCAGCTCCTGGCGCGTGACCACGAAGTCGCCGAGCGTCGGCCGGGTCAGCACCGCCGAACCGGCCTGCATCAGCCGCAGCGGGTCCACCGGCGGCACCGGGCCGCTGGCCGCGCCGTACAGCGCCAGCACGCCGCGGCGGCGCAGCGAGGCGAGACTGGCGTCGAAGGTGGACGCGCCGACCCCGTCGTACACCGCGGCCACGCCTTCGCCGCCGGTCAGCGCCCGCACCTGCCCCGCCAGATCGTCGACCTGGTCGTAGCGGATCACCTCGGCCGCACCCGCGCCCCGGGCCAGCCGCTCCTTCTCATCCGTGGAGACCGTGCCGACCACCCGGCCGCCCAGGTGCGTGACCAGCTGCGTCAACAGCAGCCCCATGCCGCCTGCGGCCGCGTGCACCAGCACCGTGTCACCGGCCCGCACCGGGTGCACGTCGTGGGTCAGGAAGTGCGCGGTCATGCCCTGCAGCAGCACCGCCGCGGCGGTCTCGTCGGACACCCCGTCGGGCAGCGGCACCAGCCGGTCCACGGGCACCGCCGCGGCCTGGGCGTACGCCCCGGGCGCCAGGACCCAGCCGACCCGGTCGCCGACCGACACCGCGGTCACGTCCGGCCCCACCGCGGCCACCCGGCCCGCCGCCTCCACGCCGGGGACGAACGGCAGCGGTGTCGGGTAACGGCCCTGGCGGTGGTACACGTCGATGAAGTTGACCCCGGTCGCGGCGATCTCCACGACCGCCTGGCCCGGTCCCGCCACGGGCGGCTCCACGTCGGCGGGGGTGAGCACCTCGGCGCCGCCGTACTGCGTGATCTGAACAGCCTGCATGGTCCGAGCCTGCCTCATCGGGGCCTGATGCGGGGTCGGGGGCACACCTGCGGAGGGACAATGAGAGCAGCATCGCAGGAACGGGAGGCGCGCCATGACCACCGCAACGATGACCAAGACCTGGATGGTGGAACTGCGGTACGAGGAGGACGCGGACCTGACCAGGGCGACCGCGTCCATGCGGCTGCCGTCGGGGCGGCTGCTGACCGCCGAGGGCCAGGCCCGGCGCAATCCGATCGACCGCCCACGGCCCTCGATCGGCGAGGAGATGGCAGGAGCCCGAGCCCTCTCCGGCTTGGCGCACCGCCTCCTGGAGGCCGCCGCCGACGAGGTCGAATCGAACGTCCACGGAGGCGACCCGGCGATCTAGCGGCCGCGGTCCGCGGTTTCGGGAAAGTGGTGGAATCGGGCCGGTGATTCGTGCGGTTTCCCCGAAACTGCACGACCGTGGCGTGCCTAGGACGTGGTGGCGAGGGTGAGGGGGAGGACGCCGGGGGCGCCTGCCTGGAGGAGTTGGCGGGCTACGACGGCCATGGTCCAGCCGGAGTCGAGTTGGTCGTCGACCAGGAGGACGGGGCCGGAGAGGTCGCGGAGTCGGTCGGCCATGCCCTCGGGGACGGTGAAGGCGTCGTGCAGGGCTTTGACGCGCTGGGCACTGTTGGCCCGGGGCTGGTCGGCGGGCGGGCCGCCCGCGACGGTGCCGAGCAACTCCAGGCGGCCGACGCGGGCCACGTGTTCGGCCACGCCGGCGATCAGGCGCGGGCGGGTCCGGGAGTTGATCGCCACGACGGCGGCCGGGCGGGCGGGCCACGGGTCGGCGCCGTGTGACCAGTCCTTGAGGACCTCGACGAGCACCGCGAGCAGGTCGGCGGGCGCAGCCGTGTCGGGAGCGCCCTCGGCGAGCAGTTCTCGCAGGCGGGTGCCCCAGCCGAGGTCGGACAGGCGGCCCACGGCCCGGCCGGGCAGCGTCTGCTCGGCCGGGGGGATCTTCCCGGAGAGCGGGACGCCCGCGGCGGCGAGCCCGGTCGGCCACATCTTGCGGGGTTCGATCTGGACGCCGGGGCGGCCGAGGAAGACGTGCGCGGCCTGGAGGGCCTCGGCGGAGACGTCCTTGCCGTAGGCGGGACCGGCGCAGTTGTCGCAGCGGCCGCAGCGGCGCGCCTCGGGATCGTCGAGGGTGTGCCGGAGGAACTCCATGCGGCACCGGGTGGTGCCGGTGTAGTCGCGCATGGCGTCCTGCTCGGCCTGGCGGGCCTTGGCGATGCGCGCGTAGCGCTCGGTGTCGTACACCCAGGGCAGCCCGGTGGCCTCCCAGCCGCCGCGCACGCGCTTGACCGCGCCGTCGACGTCGAGGACCTTGAGCATCATCTCCAGCCGGTTGCGCCGCAGGTCGACCTGCACCTCCAGGGCCTGCGTCGACACGGGGCGCCCGGCGGTGTCGAGCACGTCGAGCACCCGGCGCACCTGGTCCTCCGGCGGGAAGGCCAGCGAGGCGAAGTAGCGCCAGATCGCGGCATCCTCCGGGCCGGGCAGCAGCATCACGTCCGCCCCGGCCACGGCCCGGCCCGCGCGGCCGACCTGCTGGTAGTAGGCGATCGGCGAGGACGGCGCGCCCAGGTGCACGACGAACCCGAGGTCGGGCTTGTCGAAGCCCATGCCCAGGGCGGAGGTGGCCACCAGCGCCTTGAGCTTGTTGTCGAGCAGGTCCTGCTCGGCTGAGCGGCGGTCGGCGTCCTCGGCCTGGCCGGTGTACGCGGCCACGGCGTACCCCCGGCCGGCCAGGAACTGGGCGGTCTCGTGCGCGGCGGCGACGGTCAGCGTGTAGACGATGCCGGAGCCGGGGATCTGGTCGAGGTGGTCGGCGAGCCAGGCCAGCCGGTGCGCCGGGCTGGGCAGCTCCAGCGCGGCCAGCCGCAGCGACTCCCGGTCCAGCGGTCCGCGCAGCACCAGCGGCTCGTGGTCGGCCGCCTGTCCCCCGCCGAGCTGCTCGGCGACGTCGGTGGTGACCCGCTCGTTGGCCGTCGCGGTGGTGGCCAGCACCGGCGTGCCCGCGGGCAGCTCGGCCAGCATGGTGCGCAGGCGGCGGTAGTCGGGGCGGAAGTCGTGGCCCCAGTCGGAGACGCAGTGCGCCTCGTCGACGACGAGCAGGCCGGTGGTGGCGGCCAGGCGGGGCAGCACGGTGTCGCGGAAGTCGGGGTTGTTGAGCCGCTCCGGGCTGATCAGCAGCACGTCGACCGCGCCGTCGGCGATCTCCGCGGTGATCTGGTCCCAGTCCTCCAGGTTGGCCGAGTTGATGGTGCGGGCGTGGATGCCCGCGCGGGCCGCCGCGTCGACCTGGTTGCGCATGAGCGCCAGCAGCGGGGAAACGATCACCGTCGGGCCGTGGCCGCGCTCGCGCAGCAGGGCGGTGGCGACGAAGTACACGGCGGACTTGCCCCAGCCGGTGCGTTGCACGCACAGCACCCGCCGGGCGTCGGCGACCAGCGCCTCGATCGCCCGCCACTGGTCCGGCCGCAGCTCGGCATGCTCGCCCGCGAGCCGCCGGAGCACCGTTTCGGCACGTTCGCGCAGTTGTGTCCTGTCGTCCGCCATCCCGCAGTTCTACCAGCCGGGGGTGTCATTCGGCCCGGCCGACGGCGGCGGGGGTGTCGGCCGCCGCACCCGGGGGTAATCAGAGCGAATGACCAATATCGGTTACACGCTCATGACCGAGCAGCGCGGGCCCCGGGAACTGGTCGACGACGCGGTACGCGCCGAGGCGGCCGGGTTCGGCTTCGCGGTCTGCTCCGACCACTACTACCCGTGGCTGGCCGAGCAGGGGCACGCCCCGTTCGCCTGGTCGGTGCTGGGCGCGGCCGCCCACGCCACCGAGCGCCTCCCGCTGGTCTCGTTCGTCACCTGCCCCACCATGCGCTACCACCCGACGGTGGTGGCGCAGATGGCGGCGACGGTCGGCATCATGGCGCGGGGGCGGTTCACGCTCGGCCTGGGCGCGGGCGAGAACCTCAACGAGCACGTGGTGGGGGCGTACCCGCAGGCGGTGCAGCGGCACGCGATGCTGTCCGAGGCCATGGAGATCATCCAGCCGCTGCTGGCCGGCGAGGTCGTGCACCACCTGGGCGAGTACTTCGAGGTGCCCGAGGCGCGCCTGTGGGACCTGCCGGACGAGCGGGTGCCGATCGCCGTGGCGGTGTCCGGGCCGTCGTCGATCCGGCTGGCCGCCCGCCACGACGCGGCGCTGATCGCGATCGAGCCGAAACGCGAGCTGATCGAGCAGTACGCCGACGCCGGCGGCAGCGGCCCCCGCTACGGGCAGGTGGCGATCTGCTGGGGACCGGACGCCGACGAGTGCGCCCGGATCGCCCACGACCAGTTCCGCTGGTTCGACCTGGGCTGGGCGGTCAACGCCGAGCTGCCGCACCCGCGCTCGTTCGCCGCGGCGACCACCGCGATGACCCCGCAGATGGTCGCCGCGAAGATCTCCTGCGGCCCCGACCTGGACAAGCACGTCGCCGCCGTGAAGCAGTTCGCCGACGCCGGATTCACCGACGTCGCCCTGATCCAGATCGGCGGCGACAGCCAGCGCGACTTCCTCGACTTCGCCGAGAAGCAGCTCCTCCCCGCACTGGCCGCCGTCTGATCTGCGATCGCGCGCCGACCGGGCTCATGCCTCCCGTCGGCCGCGGCCCGGCCCTTCCTGAGCAGCCTGGCGCAGCAGGCGCGTTAAGAAGGTGCCCTTCCGCTACGCGGAGCGTTGTGCAGGTGCCCTTCCTTTCGCGCCTGGGGCTTGGCGGGAGAGGCGGAGGATGCGCAGGACCATGGCGGGTTTGCGGAGGATGCCGGGTGGCATGAGCAGGTGCTGGACGGCGGTGAAGATGCGCCGGATCTCGGGGTCGGCCTGCGCGGCGAGCTGGATGCGGCGCGAGTAGCGATTGCGCAGGGCGATACCGCGTGGGCGTTCGCCCTGGGTCTGCGGGTAGGCGAAGTCGCCGCCGGCGGCGAAGCCCCAGGGGGTGGCGAGGATGTGCGCCGTCTCCTGATAGAAGTCGGTGGCCAGGGCGGCGGTGGGTGCGCTGTGCGCGTCGAGTTGCCTGCCCAGGGCCTGGGACTCCAGCGCGGCGCACGTCATGCCCTGGCCGTAGATGGGGTTGAAGCTGCAGACGGCGTCACCGAGGGCCAGGTAGCCGGCGGGGTGGGCGGGCAGGTCCTCGAAGTGGCGGCGGCGGTTGGACGGGAAGGTGAACGAGACCGCCTCGGTCACCGGCTCGCACCGTTCGATGAGGTCCGCGATGCCGGGGTGGGGCAGGCTGCGGGCGTGCGCGCCGAAGGCGTCCGGGTCGCCGGCGGCCGGGAAGTCGCCGTGCCAGCCGCCCAGCGAGATCAGCCAGCGGTCGCCCTCGATGGGCAGGGCCAGCCCGACCCGGGTCTCATGCGGCGGGGCGGGCAGCACGAACACCGCGGTGGCGTCGGGCAGGTCGGCCGGCCCGCGCCGGAACAGCCGGGTGGTGTACCCGACGCCGACCTTGACCTCGGTGACCGCCGGTGCGGCGAAGCCCAGCTCGGCGAGCCAGCGGTCGGAGCGGCTGCCCCGGCCCGAGCAGTCGACCACCAGCGCGCACGGCAGCGTCTCGCTGTCGTCGAGCACCACGCCGGTGACGACGCCGTCGGCGCCCGCCAGCCCGACGACCGCGATCCCGGCGCGGAACTCGACGTTCGGCAGCGCCGCCACCCGGCCGCGTACGGCGTGCTCCAGCAGCGGGCGGCTGAACGAGAGCAGGTCGATGCCGGTCGGCGACTTAGGCCAGACGCTGCCGTACCGGTAGAAGATCATCTGGGTGCCCGGCTCGAACGGGGTCGCCCCCGCCGCGACCAGCTCGTCGACCAGCCCGTCGAACAGCTCGCCGAGCGCCCGCTGACCGGCTGCCAGCAGCACCGCCCCGTGGTTGCCCTGCGGCACGCCGCGCCGCGGCGACGCGTCCGGTGGCAGGTGGTCCCGGTCCAGCACGACCACGCGGGCGTATCGGTCGGCCAGCACCCGGGCGGCGCACAGCCCGGCGATACCGGCTCCGATCACGACGGCGGTGGACGCGGGCACGGGCGGGACGATCTCGGTCATCCGTCCATCTTCGACGGGGTCACCCAAGATCGCCGACCCGGGCCCGGTCCACGCCGCCGATGTGACTAATTCCCGCCAGCCCTAACGATCAACGGGGATCGATACTAGGGTGCTGGTGTGTCCAATTCCGCGGTGGTGTTGCTGGGCGGGCTGCCGTTCACGCTGCTCGCGGTGCTGTTCCTGGGGCTGCTGGCCCAGGCGCAGTCCCGGCGCGACGGCGTACGCCGAGGGCGGCTCAGCACGAACGACCGCCTCCAGCTCACCGCCGAGGCCCGCGAGCTCGAGGCGGTCGCCGCCGAGGTACTGGAGGCCGCCCGCACCGCCGTGCTGCTGGCCGAGCGCACCGCGGCCGAGCTGACGGCGGCCGAGGACGACCGGGACGCCGCCTGGCAGGCCCACCTGGCGGCGGCGCGACTGCTGGAGGACGCGGCCGAGACGCTGCCACCCGAACCGGTCGAAGTCACCGCCTCCACGGAGACCCTGCGCGAGGTCGCCCTGGCCGCGCGCGCCGCCTACAAGCGCGGCGACCTGACCATGGAACAACTGCGCGCCATCTGGTCGAAGGTCGACGGCTGGGACCAGTCGCGCCAGGACCGCTCGCACGAGCTGTCCCGCCTGCGCGCCCAAGACGCCGAAGCGGCCCGCCTCTACCACGTGGCCGCCTCCCGCGCCCGCAACGCCCGCCGCGCCGCCGAGGTCGCCCGCGTCTCCTCCCACGCCCTCACCCAGGAAGCCGCCGACGCCGCCTACGAGGCTCAAATACTGCAGACCGCCCTCCGCGACGGCCGCCGCCTACCCTGACAAACCCGGGCACGACGGTTGAACCACCCGAACTCCGGGTACCTCTCCCCCATGCGCGACTACGACGAAGTGGTGGAGATCGTCTACGCCTGGCAGCAGCCCGAACCGGCCAGCGGCATCCCCGCCCGCGACCTCCCCGACGAAGACCTGCTCCGCGAACTCGCGGCGATCCACCGCACCCGCCACGACACCCTGCGCCACGGCTCCGACCAGTCCCTCTCCCACCACACCGCCCGCATGATCGAACTAGAAGCCGACTACCTCCGCCGCCACCCCACCCGCGAACCCGACCCCGCCCGCCTCCGCCCCGCCCATGATCACGACGATCTTGCGTGAGTGTGCCGACGACACGCCCAAACCGCCCATAAGGGCAACAGTTCGCGCAAGATCGTCGCGAGCATGAACGGGGGACGGGCGGGGTGGTGTGGGGTGGGTTACGGGGGTTCGGGGTGGTGGGGTGGGGCGTGAGATTCTTGGGGGCGTGACTGCGACGTTGATGTTGGGCCGGTACCCGGTCGATCCGCCTGTGGTGCTCGCGCCGATGGCGGGCATCACCAATGTCGCGTTCCGGCAGCTCTGCCGGGAGCAGGGGGCCGGGATCTACGTCTGCGAGATGATCACGACGGTCGCGTTGGCGGTGCGCAACCCCAAGACCGACAAGATGATCGAGTTCGGGCCGGACGAGAACCCCCGCAGCATGCAGCTGTACGGCGTCGACCCGGACATCACCGCGAAGGCTGTACGCCGGGTGGTGGACGAGAACCTGGCCGATCACATCGACCTGAACTTCGGGTGCAGCGTCAAGAAGATCACGAGCAAGGGCGGCGGGTCGGCGATCCCGTGGAAGCGGCGCCTGTTCGGTTCGATCATCAAGGCGGCCGTGGACGCGGCCGCACCGGCGGGCATCCCGGTCACCATCAAGATGCGCAAGGGCATCGACGACGACCACCTGACGTACGTCGAGGCCGGTCTCATCGCGCAGGAGGCCGGGGCGAAATGGGTGGCGCTGCACGCGCGCACCGCCGCCCAGCGCTACTCCGGCGAGGCCGACTGGGAGTCCATCGCCACCCTCAAGCAGGCCCTGGACGTGCCGGTGCTCGGCAACGGCGACATCTGGGAGGCCGACGACGCGCTGCGCATGGTGGCCGAGACCGGCTGCGACGGCGTCGTGGTCGGCCGGGGCTGCCTGGGTCGGCCGTGGCTGTTCGCCGACCTGGCCGCCGCGTTCGCCGGCCGCCCCGAGCGGGTCATGCCCGACCTGGGCGAGGTCGCGCAGGTCATGCGCCGCCACGCCGAGTTGCTCGTGCACTGGTGGGGCGCCGAGCGCGAAGCCGTCACCGACTTCCGCAAGCACGTCGCCTGGTATCTCAAGGGCTTCCCCGTGGGCTCGGAGCTGCGCCGCTCGATGGCCATGGCGTCGTCGCTGATGGAACTCGACGATCTGCTCGGCAAGCTGGACCACGACGCGCCGTTCCCGGTGGCGAACCTGGGCCAGCCGCGCGGCCGCACCAACTCCCCCGCCAAGGTCGTGCTCCCCTACGGCTGGCTCGACGACCGCGACTCCCAAGCCGTCCCCGAGGACGCCGAACACGACGACTCCGGCGGCTGACCCCGGCACGCGCGAATCATCCGCGCCGCCTCGGCGCACGAAGATCGCTGTCTGCGGTCAGAACCTGCGGTCCCACCGCAGATCATGACCGTAGACAGCGATCTTGCCCCCGACCCCCGCTCAGCGAACAGCCCGAGCAGCACCTGCCCGATCCACACGGCGATGTTCACGGCGCGGCGGGGACGGACGGCGGGGGCGGCGTACGAGGTCATGACAGGGTCCTTCCGAAGAGTTCGGTCATCGCGTTCATCCGTGTAGACGGACAGCGCGCGCGGAACTCATCGGTGCGGGCGGAACGATTTCGCTACCGGCCGCGGGCGGCGAAGTGCTCGACGATGCCCTGCAGCAGGCGGGTGTCGAAGGGCAGCGCGGCGCAACTGTCCACCGCGGCGTCGCGGTGCTGCTCCATCAGCCGGCGCGCCTGCGCCAGCCCGTACACCCGGACCAGGTTGGCCTTGCCCACGTCGTTGCCGGAGTCCTTGCCGAGCTGCTCGGCCGACGCGGTCGCATCGAGGATGTCGTCGCGGGCCTGGAACACGATGCCCGCGTGGTCGGCATACCGGGTGACCAGTTCGATCTCGACGCGCGGCCGGTCCAGCAGCATCAGCAGCGGCACCAGCGCGGCCTCGACCATGGTCGACGTCTTCAGCCGGTACATCTCCAGGATGTCCTCGCCGGTGACCGGCGACGCGTCCCGGGCGTAGCGCAGGTCCAGGTACTGCCCCCGGCACAGCCGCTGCGGGCCCAGCACCGTGCCGACGTACGCGACGACGTCGGTGACCCGGTGCGCCGGGTAGTGCCGGTCGAGCCGGGCCAGCATGCCGAACCCGGAGGACAGCATCGAGATCGCGGCGAGCTGCACGCTGCCCTCGTCGAACACGGTGTGCGCGGCCGGGCGGCCCCGGCGCAGCGTGGCGTCGTCCTGGGCGGGCAGGTCGTCGAAGATCAGGCTGGCGGTGTGGAACAGCTCGATCGCGCCGAGCAGCGACTCGGGCATGTCCCCGCGCACGCCGAGCCCTTCGGCCAGCATCAGCGTCAGCGCGGGCCGCAGCCGCTTCGCCGGGCCGTCCATCGTGTACGCCAGGATCGGCGCCAGCTCGGCGGCGTTGACCTGGGCGTGGCAGTTGTGCACGATCTCGTTGATGCGCGGCAGCCGGTCGAGCACGAACGTGCGCGCGTCGACGCTGTTCGGGTCACGGCGGCCCATCACCGCCGCCGCCTCCCGCTTCAGCCGCAGGTCGCCGGTGGTCAGCTGGGGCAGCACCCGGCGCGGCACCCCGGCCGCCGTACGCAGGAACGTGGCGATCTCCGGGGTGACCGGGTACTGGTCGAGCAGCCGCAGCGTGTCCTGCGGGTCGGCGCACAGGTGTATCCCCAGCTTGATCGCGCCGACGCCGGTCAGCGCGGCGCGGGCCACCGGGTCGCCGCCGTAGACCTGGTCCACCACGTACGCGTCGTAGGCGAACAGGTCCAGCAGCGGGTTGGTGCGGCCGTCGCCGGGGTGCGTGAACGGGGTCATCCGGCCGGCGCGGCGGTCCTCGTCGCGGTCGGCGAGGTCGTCCTTGAACTGGCTCAGGAAGATCGTGTTGAGGCAGCGGGCGTAGAAGCCCTCGTCGAGACTGCGCCGGCCGAGGATGTTGGCCACCACCCGGCTCAGCCCGGCCTTGAGGAAGATGTCCGGGTACGCCGACTCCAGCGGCTCGTCCACGCCACGGCTCGCGTCGCGGTGCTGGGCCAGGTACATCGACTCGGCCGCGTGGTAGAGGTGCCGGTGCGTGCCGAACGGGTAGACCTGCAGCGCGATCCCGTACAGCTCGTGCATCTCCTCGGCGAGCGGATGGTCGGGCACCTCCCTGGCGTCGATCGCGCCACCCGTGGACAGGCCGCGCAGGATCAGCCGGTGCAGCCGGTCCCGCTCGCGCGGCAGCATGTGCTCGCCGGGCAGGTCCTGGAAGCTGTCGTCGATGACCGCGTACGCGGCCCCGTACGCGTACGCGCCGGGCAGGATCCGGGTGAGGTGCTCGCGCACCGCGGCCCGGCCCGCGTCACGGGTGTCGTACCCCCCGATGGCCAGCACGCCCACCAGCGTGCGGACCACCTTGCCCATCGCCCCCGCCTGCACCACCGTCTCCGGCAGGGTGCGGTGCAGCCGGTCCAGCCGCTCGGCCAGCCAGCGGGTCTCGGCGACGCCGCGAAGCGCCGGGAAGCGCCGCTCCAGCGACTCCACGACACCCGCCACGCCGCGCCCGCGCTCGATGCCCTCGACGACCTCCCGCACCGTGCGGGCGTGCGCCCGCGCGAGCACCTCACCCCGGGCGACGTCGGCCGGGTCGGGCACCTCGCTGAGGTTGTAGACGCCGAAGTAGTTCAGCTCCAGCAGCGCCTGCTCGCGCAGCTCCCGCCGCCGCCGCGGCGCGTAGACCCCGCGCAGCAGCGTCGCCGCCGGGGTGTGCCGCCCGGCGATCGACCGCAGCTGCTCGGTGTACCGGTCCACATGCGATCCGATCGCGGCCGGATTCGTGTCCCGCCAACCGGCGTAGTGCGCCAGCGTGTGCCGTACGCCCTGTTCAAGCCTGCCGTGTTCGAGGTCCTCCTGCCGGAACGGGAACGGCCCCAGCAGCTCCGTAGCGACACTCATGAGGCCGACCACCTCCCCGCAGGATCCTCTGCCGACCCCGCGACCCCATGATCCCACCCTCGCGCCACGCCCCGCCCGGACAGAAAGGAAGGGCACCTTCGCCACGCTCCGCGTTGTGGAAGGTGCCCTTCCTAACCGGACAGCCACGCCACCGGGCGCTCTCCCCCGTTATGCGCCGCCAAGAACGCCGAGCCCCGCGGCTGCCACAGGGATCGATCCCACCAGTACGGTGAGGAGGGATCCAACGATTCGGCCCACGCCGAAAGAACGGAGCGCGTTGAGCGAGATCCTGTTCGGAGTCAGCGATGCCGCCGGCATCCGGTTCTGCGTCTCGCCCCTGTGGGAGACGGTCCGCAGCCGGTATGTGCTGGCCGACACCGAGGGCAGCCCGGTCCACCTGCCCTGGCGGCGCGAGGCCCGCGAGCTGACGGTCGCACCCGCCGCCGCGCACGGCGTCGCGCTGCTGGCCGAGCTGACCCGGCCGCGCGCCTACTTCCCGGACTTCCTCACCCCGGCGCCCGCGGACGCGGCCCTGGCCGCGCTGTTCGGCGCCTCCCGGGCCCGGATGCTGGACATGCTGCGCCAGCCGGCCACCACCAGCGAGCTGTCCCGGCGGCTGGGCATGTCGGCCGGTGCGGTCTCCGAGCACCTCCAGGTGCTGCACGCGGCGGGACTGCTGGCGCGCAGCCGGCACGGCCGCACCGTGCTCTACGTGGCGACGGCCGCGGGGCACACCCTGCTCGACGCCGGGGCGGCCTGACCGCGCCCTTGCCTTGATCTGCCAGGATGTCCGCCATGCAGCCCCACCCTGACTTCACGGTCGTCCTGCGCGGCTTCGAGCGCACCGAGGTCGACGCCCTGCTCGCCCAGGTGGACCGGGGCGAGCTGAGCCTCGCCGACAATCCCCGGATCGACTTCACCGTCGTGCTGCGCGGCTACGACCGCGAGCAGGTCCACGCGTACCTGGGCCTGCTCGCCGCGCAGCACGCGGCCGAGGGCGGGCGCCCCACCGCACCCGGCCCGGCGGCCGGCCTCCCGGACGTCCCGCGTGACCCGGCCTTTCCCCGTGCCGTGCTGTTCACCAAGGGATACGACCCGGCGCAGGTGGACGCGCTGGCCGCCCGGATCGCCCCGGTGCTGGCGGGCGGCGGCGGCATCAGCTCCGCCGAGGTCGAGCAGGCCGCTTTCCCCCTGGTCCGCAAGGGTTACGACGTCGAGCGGGTCGACGCCTATCTGAGCGCGGTCGAGACCCGGCTGCGGGCCGAGGGCCGCTGAGGTTCAGAAGGCGCGGGCGTACTGGTCCGGCCAGTGCGGCTGCCCGCCGAGCTTGGCCAGTGCCCGGCGCGGCCAGTACGGGTCGCGCAGCAACTCCCGCCCGATCAGCACCAGGTCGGCCTGCCCGTCCTCGACGATGCGCTCCGCCTGCTCGGGTTCGGTGATCAGGCCGACCGCGCCGGTGGGCACGCCGACGTCCCGGCGCACCCGCTCCGCCAGCGGGGCCTGGTAGCCGGGGCCGACCGGGATGTCGGCGTGGGCGACAGCCCCGCCGGAGGAGCAGTCGATCAGGTCGACACCGGCCGCGAACAGGGCGCGGGCCAGCTCGACGGTGTCGGCCACGGCCCAGCCGCCGTCGACCCAGTCGGTGGCGGACACCCGGGCCAGCACGGGCACGTCGGGGCCGACGGCGTCGCGCACCGCCGCCGCCACGGCCACCGCCAGGCGGGTGCGCCCGGCGTGGTCGCCGCCCCAGCCGTCGGTGCGGTGGTTGGTCAGCGGCGAGTAGAACTCGTGCAGCAGGTACCCGTGCGCGGCGTGGATCTCGACAGCCTGGAAGCCGGCGTCGACCGCGTACACCGCGGCCTGCGCGAACGCTGCGATCACCGTGGCGATGCCGCCCTCGTCGAGGGCCTTCGGCGTGCGGTACGCCGGCACGAACGGCTCCGTGCCCGGCCCGACCGGCTGCCAGCCGCCGTCGGCGTCGGGCACCCCGCCTCGCTCCTGCGCGAACGGCCAGTACGTGGAGGCCTTGAACCCGGCGTGGGCGAGCTGGATCGCGGGCACCGCCCCCTGCGCGGCGACGAACGCGGTGACCGGCCGCCAGGCGTCCACGTGCGCCGGTGACCAGATGCCGGCGTCGCGCGGCGAGATCCGGCCCTCCGGCAGCACCGCGCTGGCCTCGGCGATGACCAGCCCGGCCCCGCCGACCGCGCGGGCGCCCAGGTGGTTCAGGTGCCAGTCGCCGGGCAGCCCGTCCGGGCCCGCGGAGTACTGGCACATCGGCGACATCGCGATGCGGTTGGGCAGCGTCACGCCGCGCAGTTCGAGGGGCTGGCCGAGTACCGTCACGGCGCAACAGTACGGCCGGCCGCGGGCGTCGTCCTGTGACGCGGGTCGCACACGGCGAAGGGCCGCGAAGACCATGGTCTTCGCGGCCCTTCGGCTTGCGTGTCGCGTCCTACGAGAAGATGCTCACGCCTCCCGGTCCGACGAGCAGACCGACGACGATCAGCACGATGCCCCACAGGATCTGGCGTCGTGCCAGCGAGACGATCCCGGAAACGACCAGGACCACGGCGAGGATCCACAGTAAAAGCTCCATGGTTCCTTCCTGCCCCACGAACTCGAAGATGAAACCGCTACTGCCTGTGACTGATTCAGTCCTCGGCCAGCATGCGCTCGCGCAGCTGCGCGAGGCACCGGCTGAGCAGGCGAGACACGTGCATCTGGGAGACCCCGATCTGCTCCGCGATCTGGGCCTGGTTGTGGCCCTGGACGAAGCGCAGCATCAGGATCTTCTGCTCACGTTCCGGCAGCTCCTTGACGTACTGCCGGACCGCATGCACGTCCGGAATGGACTC
This sequence comes from Catellatospora sp. NPDC049133, assembly GCF_040648455.1. Classification (NCBI taxonomy): domain Bacteria; kingdom Bacillati; phylum Actinomycetota; class Actinomycetes; order Micromonosporales; family Micromonosporaceae; genus Catellatospora; species Catellatospora sp. NPDC049133. The sequence continues at coordinate 49,875 of NZ_JBEZDT010000031.1, read as the reverse complement.
CAGCACGGTGTCGGTCTCGCCGATCAGCTCACCGAGCTCCACATCGCCGTCCTCGCCGCTCACCGCGACGTTGAGGGAGTTGATGCGGTACGCCTGCGCGCAGTGCATCCCGGCCACCACGTCTTCGACGGTGACGTTGAGATGCGTGGCGAGGTCCTCGGCGGTCGGCCACCGGCCCAGGTCCTGGCAGAGCTGCGGGGACACCCGGTTGATGTCCAGGTACAGCTCCTGCATGCGGCGGCTTACCCGCATGCTCCAGCCCCGGTCACGGAAGTAGCGCTTGAGTTCGCCGACGATCGTCGGCACCGCGAAGTGCACGAAGGCACTGCCGCGGGCGGGGTCGAAACGGTCCACGGCCTGGATCAGGCCGATGGTCGCCACCTGCACGAGGTCGTCGCCGTCCACGCCGCGGTGGCGGAAGCGGCGGGCCAGGCGTTCGGCCAGCGGCAGCCAGGCGCAGATGGCCTCCTGCCGCACGTCCTCATGTGCGGGGTCTTGCTCGCTCAGCTCGCCGAGACGGCGCAGCAGCAGATCGCCGGCAGTCGCGTCGAGGGTGTCGGTCAGGGACGAGGGGGACGCGGACGCTTCGGTCTCGCGAACCAGTGTTGCAGTCATTGCAGGCCTCCGGCGCAGTGAACCGCGTGTGAACCCGGAGCGACGGGGGCGCCCTCGGACACGGTTCGCCTGTGACGGTCACAGCACCCGTTTCTTGAGCGCTGCAGACGGCTAGGCAGCCGACTCGGCAAGCCGAGCACTGAAGACCTTACAAGAGGCTGACCGAAAGTACTAGTCCAAGAAGAGGAACGTACACGTTACGGGGTTGAGCCGGTGGACTCAGAAAGAGAAACCCGAGGTCACGGCCCGATGGTCGGTGCCGGGTGTACGCAGCACCCCCGCCTGCGTCGCGGTCAGCCCCCGGTACAGCACGTGATCGGGCCGCATCACCGGCAGCGAGGACGGCCAGGTGAAGCCGTAACCCCAGCCGGCGTCGGCCTGCGCGTCGCTCAGCAGCGCCGACAGCGGCGCGATGGCGCGGTCGGTGGCGGCGGTGTTGAGGTCGCCCAGCACCAGCACGCGCTGCGCCTCGTCCTCCCGGACCGCCTGGGCCAGCATGTCGATGGTGTGGTCCCGGATCGCCGTGTCGTTGATCCGGGCCGAGCCGAGGTGCACGACGTACACCGCGACGTCGCCCTGCGGGGTCTTCACCACCGCACGCAGCGCCCGGGTCCAGTCCAGACCGGTGTCCACACCGGTGATGCCCGTGATCGGATACCGGCTGAGCAGCCCGACCGTCGAGCGGACCGCGTAGTGCGGGTAGGTCTTCGCCAGCCGCTCGGCGACCGTCTCGATGGTCCCGCCGGAGGCCTCCTGCAGCGCGATCAGGTCGGGGCCGCCCGCGGCCAGCGCTTCGACCGTGGTCTGCGGGTCGGGATTGTCGGCGTACAGGTTCTGGGTGACCACCCGCAGCTGCACCGGCCCGCCCGGGGGCGGCAGCAGCGCCCGGCCGAACATCGCGGCCCAGATGACGGCCGGCAGCAGCACCACCAGCAGCGCCTTGCCCGACCGGGCCAGCAGCGCGGCCACCGCGAGCACCGGCACGGCCAGACCGAACAGCGGGGCGATGGTGTCGAGCACGCTGCCGATGCCGTGCACGTTGGGGATGAGCCGGTGACCCGCGAGCACGGCCGCCAGCAGCAGGGCGGCCGCGATGACCAGCCCCGCACGCCAGGCCGGGCGCCGGGGCGGCGGCTCGGCCGGGCCCCCGGGCGTCTTCTTCAGCTCGATGGTGGTCACTGTCCGTATGTTACCGGGGAGGACCCGAATCAAACTCGGCAAACGTCGCACTACCCGTGTGCGAAGTCCCCCGAACCACCGGTTCGGGGGACTTCACGCACGTCAACCGTTCTCAGCAGCCGGGCAGGCGCTCGATCAGGTAGCGCTCCACCTGGTCCAGCGAGACGCGCTCCTGGACCATCGAATCACGATCACGCACGGTCACCGCGTTGTCTTCCAAGGTGTCGAAGTCGACGGTGACGCAGTAGGGCGTGCCGATCTCGTCCTGGCGGCGGTAGCGGCGGCCGATCGCCTGCGCGTCGTCGAAGTCCACCACCCAGCGCTTGCGCAGGTCCGCGGCCAGGCCACGGGCCTTCGGCGAGAGCTGCTCGTTGCGCGACAGCGGGAGCACGGCCACCTTCACCGGGGCCAGGCGCTTGTCGAAGCGCATCACGGTGCGCTTGTCGACGCCGCCCTTGGTGTTGGGCGCCTCGTCCTCGTCGTACGCCTCCAGCATGAACGCCAGCACGGCCCGGGTCAGACCCGCCGCCGGCTCGATGACGTACGGCACCCAGCGCTCGTTCTTCTCCTGGTCGAAGTACGACAGGTCGGTGCCCGAGTGCTTGCTGTGCGTGGTCAGGTCGAAGTCGGTGCGGTTGGCGATGCCCTCCAGCTCGGAGAACTCGGTGCCGCCGAACCGGAAGCGGTACTCGATGTCGACCGTGCGCTTGGAGTAGTGCGACAGCTTCTCCTGCGGGTGCTCGAAGAAGCGCAGGTTCTCGGCCGAGATGCCCAGGTCGAGGTACCAGTTCCAGCGCTCGTTCAGCCAGTACTCGTGCCAGGTCTCGTCGGTGCCGGGCTCGACGAAGAACTCCATCTCCATCTGCTCGAACTCCCGCGTACGGAAGATGAAGTTGCCCGGGGTGATCTCGTTGCGGAAGCTCTTGCCGACCTGCGCGATGCCGAACGGCGGCTTCTTGCGCGCGGTGGTGGCCACGTTGGCGTAGTTCACGAAGATGCCCTGGGCCGTCTCCGGCCGCAGGTAGTGCACGCCCTCGGCGCTCTCGACCGGGCCGAGGAAGGTCTTCATCAGGCCGTTGAACATGCGCGGCTCGGTGAAGGTGCCCTTGTTGCCGCAGTTGGGGCAGTTCAGCTCGGACAGCACGAAGGTGGCGCCGGGCTTCTTCTCCAGGAACGCCTCCTCCAGGTGGTCGGCCCGGAAGCGCTTGTGGCAGCTGGTGCACTCGGTCAGCGGGTCGACGAACGCCTCGATGTGGCCGGAGGCCTCCCACACCTGGCGGGCCAGGATCACCGCGGAGTCCAGGCCGACGATGTCGTCGCGCTGCTGGACCATCGTCTTCCACCACTGCCGGCGGACGTTGTCCTTGAGCTCCACGCCCAGCGGGCCGTAGTCCCAGGCCGAACGGGTGCCACCGTAGATCTCACTCGACGGGTAGACGAAGCCCCGGCGCTTGGCCAGGCTGACGACGGAGTCGATGCGGTCCGCGGGCATGATCAGGTCTCCATTCCGTTGGAGGTTGCCGCCGGCTGGCTGTCGGCGGAGGTCGGCGGAAGATCCGCACGACGTGGATACGGTACGGGCCACTCGCGCAACCCGCATGCGGTTAAACGCTACTGCACACGCAACGTGGTGAGTCCGCCGGTGCGCCGCGCCGACACCCCGGCTACTCGCGCCCGCAGACTTCGAGGTCGGTCGTCTTCGGGTCCTGCGCGAGGCGGTAGACAACCCGCTCGGTGTCGCCGTCGGTGTAGCGCTCGGTGACCGGCAGGGTGATCCCCGACGTGCCCTGCAGCTCGACCTCGCCCAGCTCGTACGACTGGATGCGCTCCGGCCGGGACTGCTCCTGGCTGGTGAAGCGCTCCAGGTCCAGGCGCCGCTGCTCGTCCTCGCAGAGCAGCTCATAGGCCTGGTCGTACTTCTTCTCCTTGAGCGCGTCGAGGTAGGTCCCCACCGCGACGTGGGCGCGCTCGTTGATCGCCTGGACCCCGGTGACGGCCAGGCCGACCCCGGCCACCAGGCCGCCGCCGCAGCACAGCGCGATCAGGCCGCCCGCGATACCGAGCGCCCAGCCCAGCCGGGTCCCGCCGCCCTCCGACGGCGCGGCCGGGAACGGCGGCGCGGCGCCCGGACCGGGCGGCACGGGCGAGGGCGCGGGCGCATGGGTCATGGCCGCGATCATATTGCGTTCTTCCCACCCGCCGCCGCCGTGCCCGAAACCGGGCGGACCGGCCACTGTCCGGGTCGTCGGATCAGGCCCGGTCACTGGCCCGGGTCTGCACCTCGCCGCCCGGCTCGGCCTCGGCGAGGGTCTCGAACGCGCACGGCTCCATCAGCGATTCGGCCAGCAGGGGTGTAGCCGTCATCTTCACGTCGAAACCGCCCAGCGCCCGCCGGTACGCCCCCACGCTCTCCCACTCGGTGAGCAGGCACCAGTGCTCCGGCTCGTCCAGCGACCGGGTCAGCTCCCCGCGCAGGTAACCGGGGCGGGCCGCCAGGGCCGCCAGCGCCGCGTGGGCGCGCTCGACGAACGCCTCCTCGTTGGCGGCGATCACGAATCGATTGAGCATCAGCACCTCACTACAGTAAGGAGGGGCACCTTCTTATCGTTTTACGGGGTGAAGGGTGCCCTTCTTAACGCTTGCCGGAGAGGACCGCCGCCGTGCCCCAGGATGTCGCGAACAACCCCCTGCTGCGCCGGCTGGCCCGGATCCCCAAGAGCACCGCGCTGCTGGGCACGCTGGCGCTGCTGCTGGTGGCGGTGCTGCTGCCGAACCCGTACAGCGGCATCCTCCTGCTGGCGCTGGCCGCCGTCCTGGCCGCGCTGCTGGTCACCACCTGGCCGGTCCAGCCCCCGGCGACCCGGGCCCTGCGGGTGATCGTCCTCACCCTGCTCACCGCCGCGGCCCTGACCCGCCTGTTCTGACCCGCCCCGCACACCAGCGCGCCCACACGGCACCGCGCCGCGCGGTCGAGGTCCCGCGCACCGCATGTCGCGCCGCGTTGCGTCGGGTCGCGTCGGGTCGGGTCGCGTCGGGTCGGGTCGCGCAAGATCGCCCGACTTGCCTGGCACCTGTGCGTATCTTGTGCCCGCATACGCCCACCTGCCGGGCAAGTCGGGCGATCTTGGCAAACGCATGTCGCCTTTGCGCCGAAAAGGTGTATCTGGCACGTCGCCACGTCGGCACGTCGCCCCGTCGGCACGGAGCCCCCAGGTCGGCGGCCGCCCGCCCCAGCAGCCGGCTGACCTGCGCCTGCGCAACCGATCTGTTAACAAGGTGCCCTTCCTCTACGCAGAGCGTTAAGAAGGTGCCCTTCCTTCGCCGCGGGCGGTGGATCATGGAGTGGGCGGGGCGGGTGTGCGGCAGGGATATGCACCTATGCGTTTTTGACAATCGTTCTCATTTTCAGGGAGAGTTGACGCCATGCTGAGCCGATCTCTCCAGCGCGCCGCCGTCGCCGGCGTCGCCGCGCTGCTGGCCCTGGGCACCCTCTCCGCCTGCTCCGACTCCTCCACCGACAGCACCGGCCGCACCACGGTCGTGACCGGCTTCTACCCCCTGCAGTTCGTCACCGAGAAGGTCGGCGGCCCCGACGTCGACGTGGTCAACCTCGCCCAGCCGGGTGCCGAGCCGCACGACATGGAGCTGTCCCCGGCCCAGGTCGCCCAGGTCGCCAACGCGGGGCTGGTGGTCTACCTCAAGGGCTTCCAGCCGCAGCTCGACGAGGCTGTCGCGCAGAACGCCGGCGATCGCGCGTTCGACGTCGCGGCGGTCACCCCGCTCGTCGGCGGCCCCAACCACCAGGGCGCGAACGAGGAGGGCGGCAACGCCCCCGACCCGCACTTCTGGCTGGACCCGACCCGCCTGGCCGTGGTCGCCAAGGACGTCGCGAAGAAGCTGGCCGAACGCGACCCGGCGCACGCGGCGGGTTACACCGAGCGCGGCGACGCCCTGGCCGCCGAGCTGACCAAGCTGGACGCCGAGTTCACCGCCGGGCTGGCGAACTGCCAGCGGCACGAGATCGTGACCAGCCACGCCGCGTTCGGATACCTGGCCGACCGGTACAAACTCAAGCAGATCGCGCTGTCCGGGCTGACGCCGGACACCGAGCCCACCCCGCAGCAGGTCGCGGCCGTCGCGGCCGAGGCGCGCCAGTACGGCGCGACGACGATCTTCTTCGAGACGCTGGTCTCGCCGAAGGTCGCGCAGACGCTGGCCGAGCAGGTCGGCGCGAAGACCGCCGTGCTCGACCCGCTGGAGGGGCTCGCCGAGGGCGGGACGGGTGACTACTTCTCGGTCATGCGGGCCAATCTCGCTACGCTGCGCACCGCGTTGGGCTGTTCATGAGCCACGCCGCCGACGGACGGGACTAGGAGCAGACGTGAACTCCCCGGTTCTCGAAATCAAGCACGGGGCGGTCGCCTACGACCGTCCCGTGCTCCGCGACGTCAACCTGACCGTACGCAGCGGCGAGGTCGTCGCCGTGCTGGGCGCGAACGGCAGCGGCAAGTCCACCATGATCCGGGCCGGGCTCGGCCTGGTGCCGCTGGCCGACGGCCAGGTCGAGCTGTTCGGCGTCCCGCTGCGGCGCTTCCGCGACTGGCGGCGCATCGGGTACGTGCCGCAGCGGCTGGGCGCGGGCGGCGGCGTGCCCGCCACCGTCGGCGAGGTCGTGTCATCAGGCCGGCTGGCCCGGCGCGGCTTCCCCGGGCTGCTGCGCTCCGGCGACCGGCAGGCCGTCGCGAAGGCGCTGGCCGCGGTCGACCTGACCGACCGGGCGCACGACCCGGTCGCCTCGCTGTCCGGCGGCCAGCAGCAGCGCACCCTGATCGCGCGGGCGCTGGCCGGCGAACCCGACCTGCTGGTGCTGGACGAGCCCACGGCGGGCGTGGACGCCAAGTCGCAGGAGGCGTTCGCGCAGGCGCTGCGCGACTTCGTCCGGCACGGCGGCACGGTGCTGCTGGTCGCGCACGAGCTGGGCCCGCTGCAGCCGGTCATCACGCGGGCCGTGGTCGTGCACGACGGGGTCATCGCGCACGACGGCGCGGTGCCCCACCCGGCCGGCCACCACGCCGAGCCCGGCCACGAACACGTGCACCCGCACGCCCCGCAGGACCCGCCGAGCATCTGGGGACGCGAATGAACGTGAACCTGATCGAGATCATGTCCCTGCCGTTCATGCAGCGGGCGCTGCTGGGCGCGCTGATCACCGGCCTGGTCGCCCCCTCGCTGGGCATCTACCTGGTGCAGCGACGCATGTCGCTGATCGGCGACGGCATCGGCCACATCGCCCTGACCGGCGTCGGCGTCGGCCTGCTCACCGGCACCTCGCCGGTGCTCACCGCGATCATCGTGTCGGCGCTGGGCGCGGTCGCGGTGGAGCTGATCCGCGAGCGCGGCCGCACCTCGGGCGACATCGCGCTGGCCATCCTGTTCTACGGCGGCATCGCGGGCGGCGTCTTCCTGGTCGGGCTCGCCCCGGGCAAGGGCAGCGCGAACCTGACGTCGTACCTGTTCGGCTCGCTGCTCACCACGTCGGCCACGGATCTGATCACGATCGCGATCCTCGGCGCGTGCGTGCTCGCGGTCACCGTCGGGCTGCGGCCCTGGCTGTTCGCGATCTGCCAGGACGAGGAGTACGCCAAGGTCTCCGGCCTGCCCGTGCGCACCCTGAACCTGCTGCTCGCCGTGATGACCGCGGTGACCGTCACCGTGGCCATGCGCTCGGTCGGCCTGCTGCTGGTCAGCGCGCTGATGGTGGTGCCCGTCGCGGCGGCGCAGCTGGTCTCGCGCGGCTTCGGCGGCACCATGACCCTGGCCATGCTCGGCGGCGTGATCAGCGCGGGGGCCGGAATCCTCATGTCCGCCGGGTACGACACCGCGCCCGGCGCGACCATCGTGCTCGCCGCCATCGCACTGTTCATCCTGGTCGCGGCGGTGGGCGCGGTCCTGCGCCGGCGGCGGCGCGCCGACACGGGCCCCGCGGCGGTGTGTGAGCCGCCCGAGTGCGTCCTCGACTCATGATTGGGTATGCACCGACACGCGGGGCTACGGTGGTCGATGTGAGCCAGACGCAGTCCTACGCCCGAGCCGGAGAGCTGCTGCGGGCGCTCGCCGCGCCCGTCCGGATCGCGATCGTGACCGAGCTGGCGGCGAACGGCGAACGCCACGTGCACGAGCTGGTGGAACGGCTGCGAGTGGCCCAACCGCTGGTCTCCCAGCACCTGCGGGTGCTCCGGGCGGCCGGCGTGGTCCGCGCCGAACGGCACGGCCGCGAGATCGCATACTCCCTGGTGGACGAACACGTCGCGCACATCGTCGCCGACGCCGTCACCCACGCCGCGGAGCAGCGCCCATGAACAGGTGTCACGAGGAGAAGGCATGACCAGCCCACAGGGTACCGCGGCGCGGAACACGCGGCAGCGGTCCGCGGTGGCGACGTTGCTGTCCGAGGTGGAGGGCTTCCACAGCGCGCAGGAGCTGCACGCGATGCTGCGCGACCGGGGCGAGCGGGTCGGCCTGACCACCGTTTACCGGACGCTGCAGGCGCTCGCCGACGGCGGGGACATCGACGTGATGCGCCCGCCGGGCGGCGAGCAGCTGTTCCGGCGCTGCTCCAACGGGCACCACCACCATCTGGTCTGCCGCACCTGCGGGCGTACCGTCGAGGTGGCGGGACCGGCCGTGGAGTCGTGGGCGGACCGGGTGGCGGCGCAGCACGGGTTCGTCGACGTCAGCCATACGCTGGAGATCTTCGGCACCTGCCAGGGCTGCGCGACGCCCCGGGTGTGACGCGGGGCGTTTATCGATCGCCCGCGTCGATCACAATGCTCTCATGAAGCTCTATGCGGAGAAGCCGTGGCGGTTCACCCGGCAGATCATCGCCGATGTCACCGCACTGGTGTGGAGCGCGATCTGGATCTGGGCCGCGATCACACTGTACGAGCTGGTCCAGAAGCTGGCGGTGCCCGGCCAGAAGCTGGAGAGCGCCGGAACGAACCTGGCCGCCGACATGACTGAGGCACAGGCGCGCGCCGGGCGCATCCCCTTGGTCGGTGACGAGGTGGGCGCGCCGTTCGGCAGCGCCGCCAACGCGGCGAACTCGATCGCCGAGGCGGGACGCGACCAGCAGGACGCCATCGCGAACCTGGCGACGGTGCTGGCCTGGCTGACCGCGGGCATCCCGGTGCTGATGGCGCTGGCGCTGTGGCTGCCGCTGCGGCTGTCGTGGATCCGCGCGGCCAGCGTCGCCGCAAAGGTGCGCCGCTATCCGGGTGGGGGCGAGCTGCTCGCGCTGCGGGCGCTGGCCACCGCACCGCTGCGCCGGCTCGCGTCGCTGGACAGCGGCGTGGTCGCGGGCTGGCGTACCGGTGACCCGGAGGCCGTGGAGCAGCTGGCCGCGCTGGAACTGCGCCGCCTGGGCCTACGCGGCGGCCCTCGCCGCTGATTAACCGCAGACCCCGCGGCGCGGCGCGGCTCGGCTCGGCGCGGCGCGGCTCGATGATCGCTGTTTGCGGTCAGAAAGTGTGGTCAGACCGCATGTTCTGACCGCAAACAGCGATCATCGCCGTGAGCTCGGTTGGTCCGCGTTAAGAAGGGCACCTTCCGCTACGCATAGCGATGGGAAGGTGCCCTTCCTTCAGCGCGGTCGGGTGCGCTGGGTTCAGCGGGGTGGGATGCGGCGGCGGGCGTCGGTGGCGGTGGACGGGCCGGGGGTCCAGGTGGAGACCCATTCGCCTTGGTCGGGGGGCGGGATGATGCCCGACTCCAGGGCGGTGTGGTCGCCGGCCAGGACCTTGCGGGCCAGGGCCGCGTCGGCGGCGTCGGTGTTGTTCCAGAGGGCGTGTTCGAGGATGGCGATGCGGCCGCGGGACTGCCGGCAGAAGAGGTCGGCGAGTTCGATCTCCTCGGGACGGCCGGAGGCGGTGGCGCGCGAGCAGACCGCGGCGATGGCGAACAGTTCCGCGCCGATGTCGACGACCCGGCCGAGGAAGCCCTGCCGGTGCTCCAGTTTGCCCTGCCAGCGGGCCATGCCCTGGAACGTGTTGCGGGCCAGGCGGCGGGACGCGCGCTCGGCCCAGCGCACGTGTTTGGCCAGCGGGCCGAACCGGCGGTAGCCGCCGAAGGTGCCCCGGCCGGCGGCCAGGGTGGGCAGCCAGCGGGCGTAGAAGCCGGTGGCGCGCAGCAGCGCCTTGCCCTTCGCGCCGAGCGGGGACTTCGGGTCGATGAGCGCGCCGGCGACCGACAGGTGCTGGTCCACGGCCTCACGGGCGATGAACAGGTGCATGATCTCGGTGGAGCCCTCGAAGATGCGGTTGATCCGCAGGTCGCGCAGGAGCTGCTCGACCCCGATCGCCTTCTCGCCGCGGGCCGCGAGGGAGTCGGCGCTCTCGTAGCCGCGTCCGCCCCGGATCTGCACCAGCTCGTCGGCGACCTGCCAGGCCAGCTCGGAGCCGTACAGCTTGACCAGGGCGGCCTCGATGCGGAAGTCGTTGCGGTCGTCGTCGGCGAGCATGCAGCACAGGTCGAGCATGGACTCCATGCCGTACGCGGTGGCGGCGATGAAAGCGATCTTCGTGGCGACGGCCTCGTGCTGCCCGACGGCCCGTCCCCACTGCACGCGCTGCTGGGACCACTGCCGGGCGACGCTCAGGGACCACTTGGCCGCGCCGACGCACATCGCGGGCAGCGACAGTCGGCCGGTGTTGAGGGTGCTCAGCGCGATCTTCAGACCCTGGCCCTCGCCGCCGATGACGTTCTCGGCGGGCACGAACACGTCGTGGAAGCGGGTGACGCTGTTCTCCAGGCCGCGCAGGCCGAGGAAGGCGTTGCGGTTCTCGACGGTGACGCCCTCGGCGTCGCCCTCGACCACGAACGCGGTGATGCCGCCGCGGCGGCCCTCGGCCTTGGGCACCATCGCCATGACCACGAGCAGCGTCGCCACGGTGCCGTTGGTGGCCCACAGTTTCACCCCGTTCAGGCGGTAGCCGCCGTCGACCGGGGTGGCGGTCGCGCCCATGCGGGCGGGGTCGGAGCCGACGTCGGGTTCGGTGAGCAGGAACGCCGACACCTCGCCCGCGGCCAGCCGCGGCAGGAAGCGCTGCTTCTGCTCCTTGGTGCCGAACAGCTTGAGCGGCTGCGGCACGCCGATGGACTGGTGCGCCGACAGCAGCGCGCCGATCGCCGGGCTGACCGAACCGGCCAGCGTGAGCGCGCGGCAGTAGTCGAGGTGGGACAGGCCGAGGCCGCCGTACGCAGGATCGATCTTCATGCCGAAGGCGCCGAGGTCGGCCAGCCCGTGGAAGACCTCGTCGGGGATGCGGGCGTCGCGCTCGATGGCGGCCCCGTCGACCTCGGTGCTGACGTACTCCCCCAGCTTGGCCAGGAACTGCTCCGCGTCGGGGTTCGGGGCGGGCTGGGGCCACGGGTGGATCAGGTCCATCCGCAGCCGTCCCAGGAACAACTGCTTGCCGAAACTGGGCTTGCGCCATTCGCTCTCGCGGGCGGCCTCGGCGACCTGCCGGGCCTGCTCCGCGCTCACCTCACGCTGCACCGTCGTCATCGTCGACACCCCTGTCGTCCGGTCGAACGCGGGGTCGCCGGGGCCGCCTCATGAGCGCGCCGCGACGAGCCGTGTTCGGTGGTTTGCGCCCTGAAATCACGCTACTCCGCAGTACTACCGAGCGGTAGCAGTTGGCAAACCGTCCGACACCGGCTATTCGTACTGCTCCGCGGGAGCCTGGACCGGCCGCCACTCCAGCACCTCGATGAACGGGATGCTGTCGCCGTTGACCGGATCGGTGCCCTGCTGGTCGGTGTACGTTCCGGTGATCTCCACCCAGCTGTCGGCGGGCAGCCCCGTCGGCACGCTGCCGTTCATGCCGACCTTGATCGGGCGGGCGTCGGCCGCGCAGCACGACAGGATCATGCGGGTGAGCAGCTGCCCGCCCTCGGGGTTGTCGGACAGGAAGCCGGTGACCCGGACCCGGCGCTCGCCGATGGACAGTCCCTTGTCGAAGATCGCCCGGGTGGCGTAGTCGAGCACGCTGATCTCGGCGGGGTCGCCGTCGGGCAGCGCCGGGAAGTCGGAGACCTGCTGCGACGAGAGCGCCGAACCGGCCTGCCCGGCAGCGTAGGACCCGAGCGCGGGCGGGGCCACCAGCAGCAGACCCAGCACCGGCGCGATGAGCAGCCAGCCGACCCGCGGTTCCCGGTGCCCGTGGCCGTGGTCGCCGTCCCGGCCGCTGTGCCCATGCCCGCCGTGCCCCTGGTCGGCGCCGGCGCGGTGGTCATCGCCCGGCCGGTCGAGGTCGCGGCCGCCGACCGCCGCTCCGACCGGTTCCGGGTGCTCGGCGCACTCGGTGTCCACGGCCGAGCCGTGGCGGATGTCGTACCAGAGGGTCATCACGGCCGCGAGCACCAGCAGCGCGCCCGCGCCGATCAGGAACGGCTGCAGTCCCGCCTTGACGTAGCGCAGGTACATGTCGGTGAGGCTCGCCTTGAGGATCGCGCCGCCGAGCAGCAGCATCACCACGCCCTGGGCCTGACGGTTCACAGCAGCACCATCCCGACTCCGGCGGCGACCGCGACCGCCATCACGAACGTCGCCGGGGCGAAGCGCATCGCGAAGCGGCGGCCGAACACCCCGGCCTGCATCGATATCAGCTTGAGGTCGACCATCGGGCCGACGACCAGGAATGCCAGCCGCGCGGTGAGCGAGAACTGGCTGAGCGACGCGGCGACGAACGCGTCCGCCTCGGAGCAGATCGACAGCAGCACGGCGAGCGCCGCGAGCGCCAGCACGGACAGCACCGGCTGGTCGGCGACGGCCTGCAGCACCGACTCGGGCACCAGCACGTTGATGGTGGCCGCGGCCATCGCGCCGAGCACCAGGAAACCGCCCGCGTGCACGATGTCGTGGCGGCAGGCCGCCCAGAACGCCCGCCAGCGGGACAGGTCGTCCAGCTCCGGCCGGTGCGGCAGCCTGATCCACTCCTGCTTGCCCAGGCGCAGCCAGAGCCAGCCCATCACCATGGCGACGATGATGCTGGCCACGCCGCGGGCGACCACCATCTCCGGGTTGTTCGGGAAGGCGACCGCGGTGGCGGTCAGCACGATCGGGTTGATCGCGGGCGCGGCCAGGAGGAACGCCAGCGCGGCGGCGGGCGTGACGCCGCGGCGGATCAACGAGCCGGCGATCGGCACCGAGCCGCACTCGCAGCCGGGCAGCACCACCCCGGCGGCGCTGGCCACCGGCACGGCCAGCGCCGGGTGCTTGGGCAGCGCCCTCGACCAGAAGGAGCGGGGCACGAAGACCGCGATCACCGCCGAGAGCGCGACGCCGAACACCAGGAACGGCATGGCCTGCACCATCACCGATACGAACACGGTGGTCCAGGTCTGCAGCAGCGGAGTGGAGATCGCGGCGGCGATCGGCTCACGGAAGATCAGCAGTGCGATGAGCAGTGCCGCCAGCACCTCGACGGAGCCGATCCGGCCGCCGAACAGCGGCGTGCGGGCGGGCCCGGCGGGCGGCGACGGGGGCGCCGCGGGCGGGCGCTGATCGACGGAGGTCACACGGATCCTTCGCGGTATCGGGGTGTGCCGACCGGCACAGGTTACCGGGCGTGCGTTCGGTGTTAGCCTTTCCGGCACAAGCGCCGCTGTCCAGCGGCCTCATATGAACAAGTAACGACAGGGGAGCGCACAGCGCTGAGAGTGCGGCACACGGCCGCAGACCCTCGAACCTGATCTGGGTAATGCCAGCGCAGGGAGTTCGGTCAAACACCTCACCGCCACGCCTGCTTTCGTGATACCCCCGAAAAGGGATGTCACGGGCGCGGCGTGTGCACTTCTCCTCGTTCGTACCCTCAACGGACCAGGAGCTATTCATGAACAACTATCGCTGGCGGACGGTCGACATCGTCGTCGCCTCGATCCTCGCCGTCGCCTTCGGCGTCGTCTTCTGGGCCTGGGGCCTGCTGTGGAACGGCCCGGCCGGGGCTATCTTCGGTTCGACGTTCCCGCCGGCCGCAGCCGCCATCTACGGCGTATGGCTGCTGCCCGCCGTGCTCGCCCCGTTGATCATCCGCAAGCCGGGCGCGGCGATCTACACCGAGCTGGTCGCCGCGATCGTGTCGGCGCTGCTCGGCACCTCGTGGGGTATCAGCGTGCTCTGGTACGGCCTGGCCCAGGGCGCGGCCGGCGAGCTGGGCTTCCTGCTCGGCGCGTACCGCCGCTGGAACCTCGGCCAGTCGCTGGTCGCGGCCGCGTTCGCGGGAGCCACCGCGGCCGGGCTCGACCTGTACTACTACTACGGCGACTGGACGTTCGACTGGAAGGTCGCCTACGTCGCCATCGTCGTGGCCAGCACGCTGCTGTTCGCGGGCGTCGGCGGGTACTACCTGACCAAGTCCCTGGCCGGCACCGGCGCGCTGGACCGGTTCCCGTCCGGCCGCAGCCGCGACCTGGTCTGATGATCGAGCTCGAGGGGTACGGGTGGCGGCACGCCGGCCGCCGCGCGTGGGCGGTGCGCGGGGTCGACCTGCGCATCGAGCGCGGCGAGCGGGTGCTGCTGCTCGGCCCCTCGGGCGCGGGCAAGTCCACGCTGCTGCACGCGCTGGCCGGGCTGCTGCCCGAGGACTCGGGCGAGGCCGAGGGTAGGTGCGAGGTCGACGCCGAACGGGTCGGCATCGTCTTCCAGGACCCGCAGTCGCAGCTGGTGATGTCGCGGGCGGGCGACGAGGTCGCGTTCGGCCTGGAGAACCTCGCCTGGCCCCCTGACCGGGTCTGGCCCCGGGTGGACGAGGTGCTGCGCGAGGTCGGCTTCGGCTACGAGCGCGACCGGGCCACCGACGCCCTGTCCGGCGGCGAGCAGCAGCGCCTGGTGCTGGCAGGGGCCCTGGCCCCGCGTCCCGAGCTGCTGCTGCTCGACGAACCCACGGCCAACCTGGACCCGGCCGGGGCCGCGCTGGTCCGCCGGGCGTTACGCGACGCCGTCGACGCCGACACCACCGTCGTGCTCATCGAGCACCGCATCGCCGAGGTGCTGGACCTGGTCACCCGGGTGGTCGTCCTGGAGCCCGGCGGCGGGGTACGCGATGACGTGCCGCCCCACCTGCTGGCCGGCCCTCTCGGCGCGGACCTGGCCGCAGCCGGGGTCTGGGTGCCCGGCCACCCCGCTCCCCCTCGCCACGCCGCGAACCCGCCCGGCGACGTCCTGCTCACCACCCACGATCTGCGGGTACGGCACCTGCCCTACCCCGACGTGACCGTCCGCGCCGGGGAGGCGCTCGCGGTGACCGGTCCGAACGGCTGCGGCAAGTCCACCCTCGCGCTGGCCCTGGGCGGCCTGCTCAAACCCGCTGCGGGCGAGGTGCGCAGCCCGGACGGGCCGCCGCACCGGTGGCGGGCCCGCGTGCTGGCGAGCCGGATCGGCTCGGTGTTCCAGAACCCGGAGCAGCAGTTCGTGACCGCGACCGTGCGCGACGAGCTGGCGCTCGGCGGCACCGCCCCGGGCCGGGTCGACGAGCTGCTGACCCGGCTGCGCCTGGACCACCTGGCCGGGGCGAACCCGTTCACCCTCTCGGGCGGCGAGGCCCGGCGGCTGTCGGTGGCGACCGCGCTGGCCGCCCGGCCCCGCCTGCTGATCCTGGACGAGCCCACCTTCGGCCAGGACCGCCGCACCTGGATCGAGCTGGTGGACCTGCTAGCCGCGCTCCGCGACGACGACCACGGCATCGTCACCGTCACCCACGACCCGGACGTCGTCACCGCCCTCGCCGACCGCACCCTCGACCTGGGCAGGCACTCGTGACCGGCCGGAACGTCACCATCCCGCGACCCCTCGGCAGCTCCTGCCGCTGCACCGGCACCAGGGCGGTCAGCCCGGATCGAAGCCTGCCGTGACCCTGCCCACCGCCACCGCGCTGCGACGCAGCGACGCGCTGCTGGCGCGCCGTACACCGGTCGCGAAGATCGTCTCGTTGGCGCTGTTCACCACCGCCGCGCTGTTCACCCGGGACGTTGCCGCGCTCGGGTTCGCGCTGGCGGTGACGTTCCTGGCCGCGCCGCTGTTCGGGATCACGCCGTGGGGGCTGCTGCGGCGCGGCTGGCCCGCGCTGCTCGGCGCGGCGACCGTGGTGCTGTCGCTGGCGCTGTTCGCCGCGGACCGGTCGGGGACCGTGCTGGTCGACTTCGGGCCGGTGGTGATCACGACGACGGTGCTCGGCAACGCGCTGTCGCTGGCGCTGCGGCTGCTGGCCATCGCGCTGCCCAGCATCCTGGTGTTCAGCACCACCGACCCGACCGACCTGGCCGACTCGCTGATCCAGCACGCCCGGGTCTCGCCGCGCTTCGCGATCGGCGCGCTGGCCGCGTTCCGGCTGGTCGGGCTGCTCGGCGAGGAATGGCAGATGATCGCGATGGCGCGCCGGGCCCGCGGCATCGACGCCGGGCACAACCCGCTGCGCTGGCTGAGACTGTTCGCCGGCACCGCGTTCGGCCTGCTGGTCGGCGCGATCCGGCGCGGCACCCGGCTGGCCGTCGCGATGGACGCCCGCGGCTTCGACTCCGGCCTGCCCCGCACCGTGGCCCGCCCGATGCCCTGGCGTTTCGCGGACTGGCTCCTCGTCGCGTCAGGCGCACTCCTCGCCACGGCGATCCAACTCATCGCCCACCACTGACCGCCGCCCGCCCCGCGGCGGTCAAGGTCATCGGACTTGCCTGGCACCTGTGCGTATCAAGGACGCGAATACCCACAGGTGCCGGGCAAGTCGGACGGTCAAGGAGCGATGCGCGCCGGGCGCGCGGTCACGCAGCGGGAGCCGGCGGGGCGACCGGGTTGGGCAGGGCGCCGCCGAAGCGGCGGTCGCGCTGGGCGTAGAGCTCGCAGGCGTACCAGAGGTGGCGGCGGTCGAAGTCGGGCCACAGCGTGTCGAGGTAGACGTGCTCGGCGTACGCGGACTGCCAGATCAGGTAGTTGCTGGTGCGCTGCTCGCCCGACGGGCGCAGGAACAGGTCCACGTCCGGCACCTCGGGGTGGTAGAGGTACTTCGCGAACGTCTTCTCATTGATCTTGTCGGCCTTGAGCCGGCCCTCGGCCACGTCCCGGGCGATCGCGGCCGCCGCGTCGGCGATCTCCGCCTGGCCGCCGTAGTTCACGCAGAACTGCAGGGTGAGCTTGGTGTTGTGGCGGCTCATCTGCTCGGCCGTCTCCAGCTCGTCGATGACGCTCTTCCACAGCCGCCCGCGCCGGCCCGACCACACGATGCGTACGCCGAGGTCGTTGAGCATGTCGCGGCGGCGGCGGATGACGTCGCGGTTGAAGCCCATCAGGAAGCGCACCTCCTCGGGCGAGCGCTTCCAGTTCTCGGTCGAGAACGCGTACGCCGACAGGTACGGCACGCCGATCTCCAGCGCCCCCTCGATGGTGTCGAACAGGGAGAACTCGCCGCGCTTGTGGCCCTCGGTGCGGGGCAGCCCGCGCTCCTTGGCCCAGCGGCCGTTGCCGTCCATGACGATGGCGATGTGCTTGGGCAGCGCCTCACCGGGCAGCTTGGGCGGGGTCGCGCCGGACGGGTGCGGCGTCGGCGCCTTCGGCTCCCGAGCCTGCCGAATTCTGATCAAGGCGCTCCCCTGTCTGTTCACGGTCGCCACCGGCGATCCGGCCAGGTCCGGGGCTCAGCCCGGCTCCCGGCGATCAACCAACGGCAGAGAGCGTAGCTGTCGCTCCAGGTGCCACTGCAAATGCGCCGCCACGAAACCCGCACACTCGCGCTGCACCGGCGGCTCGGATTTCTCCGCCGCGGGCCAGTCGCCCTCCAGCAGGGCCGACATCAGATCCAGGGTGGCCGGGTCGGGATGAGCGGCTCCGGGCGGGCGGCAGTTCAGGCAGGTGACCCCACCGGCGGGTACGGAGAACGCCCGGTGCGGCCCCGCCTCCCCGCACACCGCGCAGTCCCGCAGCGCCGGGGCCCAGCCCGCCTGCGCCATGGCCCGCAGCAGGTAGGCGTCGAGCACCAGCGGACCGGGCCGCAGGCCCTCCGCGAGCGCCCGCAGCGCGCCCAAAGTGAGCTGGTAGAGCCGCAACGCGGGTTCCCGCTCGACCGGGGTCAGCCGCTCGGCCAACTCCACGATCGCGCTGGCCGCCGTATAGCGGGGGTAGTCGGTCAGGAAGCGGCGGCCGAACAGGTCGCGGCCCTCGACCTGGGTGACGGTGTCCAGCGAGCTGCCCTCGCTGCACTGCACGTCCACGTGCCCGAACGGTTCCAGCCGTGCCCCGAAGCGCGACGTGGTGCGGCGTACCCCCTTGGCGACCGCGCGCACCCGCCCGTGCTGGCGGGTCAGCAGCGTCACGATCCGGTCGGCCTCGCCGAGTTTCTGCACCCGCAGCACGATCGCGTCATCGCGATACAGCGGTCGACGCATCCCCGGCATGCCGACGACCCTACCGGTCCCCGGCGACTAGAAACCCAGCCGCCGGAGCTGGCGGGGGTCGCGCTGCCAGTCCTTGGCGACGCGGACGTGGAGGTCGAGGTAGATCTTGGTGCCGAGGAGTTCCTGGATGTCGGCGCGGGCCTTGGTGCCGACCTCCTTGAGGCGGGAGCCGCGGGCACCGATCATGATGGCCTTCTGGCTCTGCCGCTCGACGTAGACGTCGGCGTACACCTTGGTCAGGCCGTCCTCGGGGATGATCTCCTCGACCAGCACGGCGATCGAGTGCGGCAGCTCGTCGCGCACACCCTCCAGGGCCGCTTCGCGGATCATCTCGGCGATCAGCACGTGCTCGGGCTCGTCGGTGAGCATGCTGTCCGGGTAGAGCTGCGGCGACCGGGGCAGGTGCCCGACCATCACGTCGACCAGCGTGTCGAGCTGGGAGTTGGCGACCGCGCTGACCGGCACCACGTCGGCGAACTCGCCGAGCGCGTTGACCGCGAGCAGCTGCTCGGCCAGGGTCTTCTTGTCCACCAGGTCGGTCTTGGTGACCACCGCGACCACCGTCGCCTTGAGCCCGGCGATCTCCCCGGCGATGAAGGTGTCGCCCTTGCCGACCGGCTCGTTGGCGGGGATGCACAGGCCGATCACGTCGACCTCGCTCCAGGTCGCGCGGACCAGGTCGTTGAGGCGCTCGCCCAGCAGGGTGCGCGGGCGGTGCAGCCCGGGAGTGTCCACGAGCACCAGCTGCGCTTCGGGGCGGTGCAGCACGGCGCGGATGACGTGCCGCGTGGTCTGCGGTTTGTTCGACGTGATCGCGATCTTCTGCCCGACGATCGCGTTCGTCAGAGTCGACTTGCCCGCGTTCGGCCGCCCTACAAAGCAGGCGAACCCGGCACGGTATGAGTTATCCGCCACCTGCCCAACCTACCGTCAGGGCAGGAAGGCGGGCTCATCGGCGTACCCCCGGCGAGCGGCGGGCTGCTCGGCCACGAGCGCGGCGAACAGGTCGTCGACCGGGGTCTGCAGCAGGTCGGCCAGCGGGACCAGGGTCGTCGCACCGTCCGCGTACGCCCCGAACAGCTCGGCCACCAGCCGGGCGGGCTGCCGCGGGACCTGCGCCGCACTCAGCCGGGCCAGCAGCGCCTGCCTGCCGGTGGGGCCGCGCTGGCAGCGGGCCGCCGTCCACAGGCCCAGTTCGGCCTGGCGGGCCGCGTCGAGCAGCCCGAGCCCGCGCAGCCGGGCCGCCATCGCCCCGGCCGAGACGCCGAACAGCCCGACCAGCTCCGCGAACACGGCATCGGTGACCGCAGCCGGGGGCAGCGGCTCGGCGCGGTCGGGGGGCGGCAGGCCCACCGCCGCGCGTAGTTCGTCGGCGGGCATCAGGAAGGCGGCGGCGAAGGCGTCGGCGCGCTGCTCCAGGGCGGCACGCTGGCGGCCCGGCGCGAGGTGCTGGTCGAGCAGCGGCTGCGTGGCATCCCCGGCCAGCACGTGGCCTAGGGCGTGCGCGAGCGCGAAGCGCTGCCGGGTGAACTGGCTGGAGGCGTTGACCAGCACGAGTCGGCCGTGAGCGGACTGCCAGGCCAGCGCATCGGCGCCGCCGGGCAGCGCGGTGACCACGACGTCCACGGCGAGGACCTGCTCGACGGCGGCCGCCAACTCGGCGGTGGGCAGCGTGCCCAGGCTCGGTGTCGCGGCGTCGCGTACCGCGGCGACGGCCAGGTCGGCGAGCACACGGCCCGCCGGTCCCGGTGCTCCGGTGGGGGGCGTGGGCAGAGCCGGCAACGGCGGTCGGCTGCCGAGCAGTCGCAGCCGCTCGTACGCCGTGGCGTAGCGGTCGACCAGCGCGCGGATCTCGTCTCCGGCGCTGGGCTCGGCTCCGGGCAGGGCGGGTTCGCGGGTGCGGCCGGTGAGCAGCCAGTCCACGCTGACATCGCCCGCGTCGGCGATGAGGGCCAGCTCCAGCGAGGTGAAGCGACGCACCGCGTTGAGCGACTTGGACAGCTTGTCGGCGCTGATGCCGACCAGCTCGCTGAAGGCGGCCTGGCTCGGCGACACCCGGGTGATCACCGAACGGACCCGGTCGATCACGCCTTCATCCATGGCCATCACCGTAATGAGGGGTCGCGATAATCGCAACGGCCGTCAGGACGGTTGACACACACCCGCCCGCGGTCACGGGCGCGCATCCCGGCTCCGGTACGGTGATCCCCGTGGAGCTGCTGCACTCGGGCAAGGTCAGGGACGTCTACCGCGACGGCGAGGACATCATTCTGGTGGCGTCGGACCGGCTCTCGGTCTACGACGTGATCATGCCGACGCCGGTGCCGGACAAGGGCCGAGTGCTGACCCAGCTCTCGCTGTGGTGGTTCGAGCAGCTCAAGGACATCGTGCCGAACCACGTCATCTCCGGTGACGACGTGCCCGCCGAGTTCGCCGGGCGCGCGCTGCGCTGCCGCTCGCTGGACATCGTGCCGGTGGAGTGTGTGGCGCGCGGTTACCTGACCGGGGGCGGGCTCAAGGAGTACCAGGCGAGCGGGTCTGTGTCCGGGGTCGTGCTGCCCGCCGGGCTGACCGAGGCGTCGCGGCTGGACGAGCCGGTGTTCACCCCGTCCACCAAGGCCCCGGCCGGCGAGAAGGACATGCCGATCTCGTACGCCGATGTGGTCGACAAGGTCGGCGCGGACACCGCGGAGCGGCTGCGTGACATCACGCTGGCCGTGTACGCCCGGGGACGCGACATCGCCGCCGAGCGGGGCATCATCCTGGCCGACACGAAGATCGAGCTGGGCTGGGCCGCCGACGGCACGCTGGTGCTGGGCGACGAGGTGCTGACGCCGGACTCCTCGCGGTTCTGGCCCGCCGACGGCTACACGCCCGGCCGGGTGCAGCCGAGCTTCGACAAGCAGTTCGTCCGCGACTGGGCGGTCGGCACCGGCTGGGACAAGACGCCGCCCGCGCCCGAGGTGCCCGAGGACATCATCGCGGCCACCCGGGCGCGCTACATCGAGGCGTACGAGCGGCTCACCGGCCTGGCCTGGTCCTGACCCGACGGTCGTTGCCCGGCCCGCGCGGGCCGAGCTAGCCTGGCCGCATGGCCCGCGAGACCTACCTGGAGACCCGGCGGCGGCTCGGCCTGCCGGAGATCCCGCAGGAGCTGCTCGACGAGTTCCGCGCCCAGCTGGAGCTGGAGGAGCAGCGCCGCAGCGATCCGGAGTGGATCGCCGAGCAGGAGGCCAACTACGAGGCCGTGCTGGCGCGGCTACAGCGGAAGGCCCGGTGAGGCCGGCCGGCCGCGTCCTGGACACGGGCGCGATCCGGCGTTACGCGGCCGCGGACAGCCTGACCGTCAGCGCGGCGCTGGCGGGCCTGGAGGCCGGCGGGTTCACCGCACTGGTGCCCGCGCTGTGCCTGAGTGAGGCGTACTGGATGGCCGACCGTGCCGACGAGCCGATGCTGGACGTGCTGCGCACGCTGCCGCAGGTCGAGGTCGTCCCGCTCAGCGCCGGGGACGCGCAGGCCGTCGGTGGGCTGGCCAACCACCTGGGCACCCTCGGGATGTCGCATGCGTGCCTGCTGGCGGCGGTGCTGCGGGTGCCGCTGATGACCACGGAACCGGCACTGGCCGGCAAGATCCTCGGTGCGGACCTGCTGCGCGAGGTGTGAACCCGAGCGGGTTTTCAGCTTTTGTCGCATTTCTTCACATTAGCGCCATATCACACCGATCATAGATACATGCGTTCTCTGTTCGGCGTGTCGCTTGTCATGTCATCCGTCCTGCTCGGCGTACCGGCACCCGCTACGGCCGGTGCCGATGCGGGCGTGGGGCCGCCGATGCCGCGGGTCGTGTCCGCGGACCCGGTGGACTGGACCCCGCACGTCACCGACGGGCAGGTCTGGGCCATGGCCCTGATCGGCGACACGGTCGTGGTGGGCGGCGACTTCACCAGCACCGCCGACGCCCGCCGCCAGGCCACGATGAACCGCCGCCACCTGATGGCGTTCCGGCTGTCCGACGGCCAGATCACCGACTTCAGCCCGGAACTCGACGGGCCGGTCTACGCGCTGGCCGAAGGCCCCGACGGCAGCCTGCTCGTGGGCGGCGACTTCACCACGGTCAACGGCCGGCACCGCCGCTCGCTGGCCCGCCTCGACCTGGCCACCGGCCGGCTGCACCGCAGCTTCTACGCGCCGGTCGACGGTGACGTGCGCACCCTGGCCGTACTGGGCGGCGAGCTGTATGTCGGCGGCTACTACCGTTCCGTCAGCGGGGTGCCCCGCGCCGGGCTGGCCCGGGTCGACGCGCTGTCCGGCCGCCTCGACGAGGGCTTCGACGCGGGCCTGGCCGAGGGGGTGGAGAACTATCCCCGCGCGGAGGCGATGAGCCTGTCCCCGGACGGCACCCGGCTCGTCGTGATCGGAAACTTCGCCCGGGTGCAGGGCCTGGACCGCCAGCAGCTGGTCAGCCTGGACATCACCGGCCCGCAGGCCGTGGTCAGCGACTGGTCCACCGCCTTCTACGGCGTCGACCGCTGCGACGCCCGCTTCGACAGCTACGTGCGCGGCATCGACCACTCACCCGACGGCTCCTACTTCGTGGTGGTCACCACCGGCCACGACTCCGGACCCGACCTGCCCTGCACCACGGCCGCGCGGTTCGAGACCGCCGGCGGCGGCGAGCACGTCCCGACCTGGATCAACCACACCGGCGGCCACTCCCTGTACGCGGTGGCGGCCACCGGTCCGGCCGTCTACGTCGGCGGGCACCAGCTCTGGCAGGACAACACGTACGGGCAGAAGACGAAGGGCCCCGGCGCGGTGGACCGGCCCGGCATCGCCGCGCTCGACCCGGTGACCGGCCGCGCCTTGGCCTGGAATCCCACCCGCAGCCGCGGCCAGGGCGTACGCGCCTTCGTGACCTGCCCGCAGGGCCTGCTGGTCGGCTCCGACACCGACGAGCTGGCCCGCGAGTACCACGCCCGCGTCGGCCTGTTCCCGTACCCGACGCTGTCCCCGCCCGCCTGATCGTCCCGACGGGACGGGGCCCCGTGTCCGCCGCGTGGGTCGGCGGACACGGGGCCCCGAGTTCGCGCACCTCAGTGCCGCACCACCTCAGCGGAACGCGTTGGCGATGTCATCCCAGAGGCCGATCAGGGCGCTCACGAAGGACGGACCGGGCTCGGCGGGACGCGGCCGGTGCCCCGGGCCGACCGGCGGCTCCGGCTCAGGCGAGGGCTCGACCGGCGGAGCGGAGGGGTCCACGATCGGGTCTGCCGGCGGTGCCGACGGGTCGACGATCGGGTCCACGGGGCCCGCGGACGGATCCACAATGGGGTCCACGGGCGGCGCGGACGGGTCCACCGGGCCCGCAGACGGGCCCACGATCGGGTCGGAAGGCGGCGCTGACGGGTCGACGATCGGGTCCACCGGACCCGCTGACGGATCCACAATGGGCTCGACCGGCGGCGCGGACGGATCCGTGATCGGATCGACAGGCGGGGTGAACGGGTCCACCGGCGGTGCCGACGGGTCCACGATCGGCGGCTCCACCGGGTCCGTCGACGGCTCCGCGGTCGGTGTCAAGGCCTTCACCCGCAGTCCGGTGCCCTTGGCGGGCTTGGCCTCCGCCGAGGGCGGGCCCGACGGCCCCGGTGCCACCGACGGTGACGCGGAAGGCCCGTCGGACGGTGGCCCCGAGGGGTCCGGGGACGCGGAAGCCGAACCCGACGGGTCCGGGTCGGCCGACGCCGAGGGACCGGGGCCGGCGGCACCGGGGTCCACCGAAGCGGACGGGTCCGGTGAAGCGGACGGGTCCGGTGAAGCGGACGGGTCCGGTGAAGCGGACGGGTCCGGTGAAGCGGACGCGGACGGGTCCGGGGTGGGCGAATCGGACGGGTCCGGGGCGACCGGCGGCAGGACCGTGCCCTCGGCCGGGCAGGTGCGGGCCAGCACGAACAGCGGCGCGGTGCCGGTGATCTCGGCCTTCGCGCCGGTGAGGGTCCAGCCCTCCGGCACCGCGATCCACGCCTTGCTGGTCTGCGCCCGCAGTACGATGCCGCCGCCCTCGGTGGGCACCACCGCGGTGGCCTCGGTGCCCTCGGGGGTGCTGAACGTGGCGGTGACGCTGACGAAGTCACCGGTCTTCGCGTGGTCGCCGGGCAGCTTGAACACCCAGACGTCCTGACCGGACAGCGGCCCGCCGCCGAATGCCGGGTCGCAGACGTGGTTCTCGAACGCCGCGGCGGTGAAGCCGAGGCTGGCCGGCAGGATGTCGACAGGCGCGTTCGCCCACGCCTTCGCGGGCTGGCCGCCGAGGTCGGTTCCCGCGAACACCAGCGCCATCCCGAAGGTGAGCGCCGCCATCCCGCAGGCGGCGAGTGGCCGGTGTCCGGGCCGGATGAGTCGGAAGTTGAGACGTCGCATGCATACCTCCACTGAGCTCGACGCAGCCCAGGGACTACCCATGCCGATTTGCCTCAAACCGGACTAATCAGGTTTTTTGGGAAAAATAGGAGATCAGTGCAGCGTGCTGGCCCGCCCGGTGCTGTCGCGTACCACCAGCTCAGCGGGGGCGGGCACAAGCCGTCCGCCCGGCTCGTCGTCGAGCAGCAACCGCATGGCCCGCGCGCCGATGTCGGCCAGCTGCAACCGCACCGTGGTCAGCGCCGGGGTGAGGTCGGTCGCGACCGGCAGGTCGTCGAAGCCCGCCACGGAGATCTGCTCCGGCACGGGGCAGCCCAGCTCGCGCAGGGCGGCCAGGGCACCGGCCGCCATCAGGTCATTCAGCGCGAAGATCGCGGTCAGCTCGGGGTGACGGCTCAGCAGCTCACGGGTCGCAGCACGACCGCCTTCGCGGGTGAAGTCGGCGTGGACCAACCGCGGCCCGGTCACCACGGAGGTGAAGCCGGCCAGCCGCTGGGCGACCGTGGCCAGGCCGGCCGGGCCGGTGATCACCCCGATCTCGCGGTGCCCCAGCGCGACCAGGTGCTCGGCGATGAGGCGGCCGCCGCCGTACTGGTCCGGTTCGACGGTGTCGATGCCGGTGCCGTGCGCGCCGATCGCGGCCACCCGGCCGCCCGACTCCGCGAACGCCGCCACCTCCTCGGCGAACGGCTCGCCGACGAACGCCGAGCCCGCCAGCAGCACCGCGCGGGCCCGCTGCGCGCGCAGCCGGGCCAGGTAGTCGCGCTCCAGTCCGGGGTCGCGGAACGTGTTCGCCACCAGCACCATCAGGTCGTGCTCACGGGCCACGTCCATCGCGCCGGCCGCGATCGCGGCGAAGTACGGGTCGGCGATGTCGTGCACCAGCACCCCGACGACCGTGCTGCGCGAGCGGGCCAGCGACTGCGCCGGGGCGTGCGCGACGTAGCGCAGCTCGGCGGCCGCGGTGGTGACCCGCTCGGCGAGCGCCTCGGCGACTCTGCGCCCGCCGCTGCCGTGCAGCACGCGGGACGCGGTGGCCAGCGAGACACCGGCCGCCGTGGCGACCTGCTGCAGCGTGACGGCGCCGCCGGGCGCTCTGGTTGACGAGGTTCGAGGCATGGGCGTAGGGTACCGCCTCGCAGGCGGAAAGCGCTTTCCACCCCCGCCCTCGCCGCAACTCCTCCGAGACGCGGCCCCCGATCCCGACAGGTCGTGCGCGCGTCACGACCTGCCAGACCGAGAGGTACGAGCATGGACCGCAGAACTGTCGGCATCGTCATGAACGGTGTCACCGGCCGGATGGGCTACCGCCAGCACCTGGTGCGGTCCATCCTGGCCATCCGCGAGCAGGGCGGCCTCACCCTCGCCGACGGCACGGTGGTGTGGCCGGAGCCGGTGCTCGTCGGCCGCAACGCCGCGAAGCTGGAGCAGCTCGCCGAGCTGCACGGGCTCACCCGCTACACGACCGACCTGGCCGCGGCTCTGGCCGACGACAGCAACGAGATCTACTTCGACGCGCAGGTGACCACCGCCCGCGTCGCCGCGCTGCGCCAGGCCATCGCCGCCGGCAAGCACGTCTACACCGAGAAGCCGACCGCCGAGTCGCTGGCCGACGCCGTCGCGCTGGCCGACGAGGCGCGGGCCGCGGGCATCAAGCACGGCGTCGTCGCCGACAAGCTCTACCTGCCGGGCCTGCTCAAGCTGCGCCGCCTGGTCGAGTCGGGCTTCTTCGGCCGCATCCTGTCGGTGCGGGTCGAGTTCGGCTACTGGGTGTTCGAGGGCGACTGGCAGGCCGCGCAGCGTCCGAGCTGGAACTACCGGTCCGAGGACGGCGGCGGCATCATCCTCGACATGTTCCCGCACTGGCGGTACGTGCTCGACCACGTGATCGCCCCGGTGCGCTCGGTCTACGCCCAGATGGCCACGCACATCCCGCAGCGCTGGGACGAGCAGGGCAACGCCTACCCGGCCACCGCCGACGACGCCGCGTACGCCGTGCTGGAACTGGAGGGCGGCATCGTCGCCTCGGTCAACAGCTCTTGGACCACCCGCGTGGACCGCACCGAGCTGGTCACCTTCCACGTCGACGGCACGGAGGGCAGCGCCGTCGCGGGCCTGCGCAACTGCCGGATCCAGCACCGGGCCACCACCCCGAAGCCGGTGTGGAACCCGGACCTGCCGGTCAGCCACGACTTCCGCGACCAGTGGTCCGAGCTGCCGGAGAACGACGTGTACGACAACGGGTTCAAGCGCCAGTGGGAGGAGTTCCTGGCGTACGTGGTCGCCGACGCGCCGTACGGCCACGACCTGTACGCCGGCGCCCGCGGCGTGCAGCTGGCCGAGCTCGGTCTCCAGTCGGCCCGCGAGGGCCGCAAGATCGTGGTCGGTGACCTGTGAGCGCGCGGACCGAGGAGGTCGCGCGGAGCCGGGTCTTCTATGCCGCCGCGCACGTGGTGGCCGACCCGGCCGCCGACAACGGGGCGGGCCGCCCGGCGGTCGTCGACTGGGACGCCACCATGCGATTCCGGCACCACCTGTGGTCGCTGGGACTGGGCATCGCCGACGCGATGGACACCGCGCAGCGCGGCATGGGCCTGGACTGGGCCGCGACCACGGAACTGATCCGCCGCAGCGGCGCGGAGGCCAGGTCCGTCGGCGGGCGGCTGGCGTGCGGCGCGGGCACCGACCAGCTCGCGCCCGGCGCGCACAGCCTGGCCGCCATCGAGGCGGCGTACGCCGAGCAGCTCGACGTCGTGCAGGAGTCCGGTGCGAAGGTCATCCTGATGGCGTCGCGGGCGCTGGCCGCGGCCGCCACCGGTCCGGCCGACTACCACGCCGTCTACGGCAAGCTGCTGGCGCAGGCCGAGCAGCCGGTGATCCTGCACTGGCTGGGCGACATGTTCGACCCTGCGCTGGCCGGCTACTGGGGCGCGGCCGACCTGGACGCGGCGACCGAGAGCGCGCTGGAGCTGATCCACGCCAACGCGGGCAAGATCGACGGCATCAAGGTGTCGCTGCTCGACGAGGCCCGCGAGGTGGCGATCCGGCGGCGGCTGCCCGAGGGCGTACGCCTCTACACCGGCGACGACTTCAACTACCCGCAGCTGATCGCGGGCGACGAGGTCGGCTACTCGGACGCGCTGCTGGGCATCTTCGACGCCATCGCGGTCCCCGCCGCGAAGGCGCTGGAACTGCTCGACGCGGGCGACACCGCCGGATTCCGCGCGGTCCTCGACCCGACCGTGCCGCTGGCCAAGCACATCTTCGGCGCGCCGACCTACCACTACAAGACCGGGATCGTGTTCCTGGCCTGGCTCAACGGCCACCAGGACCGCTTCGTCATGGTCGGCGGCCAGGAGCACTCCCGCTCCCGGGACCACCTGCTGGAGCTGCACCGCCTGGCCGGTGAGGCGGGTGTGCTCGACGACCCCGACCTGGCCGCCGACCGGCTCGCGCGCTACCTGGACGGCGCCACATGAGGCTGTCGCTGAACACCGCCACGATCAAGAAGGCGACGCTGGCGCAGGCCGCCCGGCTGTGCTCCGAGAACGGCATCACCGGCATCGGGCCGTGGCGGGACGTGGTCGAGGCGGCGGGCGGGGCGAAGGCCGCCCGGCGGCTGCTCGACCAGCACGGGCTGACCGTCACCAGCCTGTGCCGGGGCGGCTTCGTCACCACCGGCTCGGCTGCATCGCTCGACGACAACCGGCGCGCCATCGAGGAGGCCGCCGATCTCGGCACCGCCGAGCTGGTGCTGGTCGTCGGCGGGCTGGCCGAGGGCTCCAAGGACCTGCCCGCGGCCCGCGCCAACGTGGCCCGCGCCCTGGAGCAGCTCGTGCCGTATGCGAGCGGCCTCGGCGTACGCCTGGCGATCGAGCCCTTGCACCCGATGTTCTGCGCCGACCGGGCGGTGGTCTCCACCCTCGGCCAGGCTCTGGACCTGGCCGAGCCGTTCGCCCCGCACGAGGTCGGCGTCGTCGTCGACACCTACCACGTGTGGTGGGACCCGCAGCTGTTCGCGCAGATCAGCCGCGCCGAGGGCCGCATCTCGGCGTACCAGGTCTGCGACTGGGTCGTCCCGCTGCCCGCGGACATGCTGCTCGGCCGGGGCCACGTCGGCGACGGCCACATCGACTTCGCCCCGATGACCGACGCGGTCCGCCGCGCGGGCTACACCGGCCACGTCGAGGTCGAGATCTTCAACCAGACGATCTGGGACACCGACCCCGCCGACACCGTGAAAACGGTCGTCGACCGCCACCTCACCCACCTCGGCCCCGTCTGAGAACGAAGGAAGGGCACCTTCACAACGCTATGCGTTGTAGAAGGTGCCCTTCCTTTCGTCTGTCAGGCGGTGCCTGCGGCGGCGATGGAGCCGTCGGGGGTGGCCAGGTAGACGGGGATGCCGGTGGTGACGTCGCGGACCGCGGCGAGGTCCTGGCCGTCGACCATCGACGCCTCGGTGACCACGAGGGCCGCCTCCAGCGTGCTCGCACCCGCCGCGACCGCGGAGGCCACCGCGAGCCGCAGCGCCGACACCGAGAACGACGGCAGGTTGATGCTCACGCCGGTGTACGTGCGCCCGTCGCCGTCGCGCACCGCCGCGCCCTCGATCGCGCCGATCCGGGCGCGGGCCGAGCGGGCCATGGTGAGCAGCTTGCGGTCCTCGGCCGAGACGGACTCGAGGGTGACGTCAGACATCTGCCATGTGCCTTTCGGAGGGGGTCGTCTCGTCGGCCGGCTCCTCGCGCTTCACGAGCACCGTGTCGATGTGGTTGCGGCGGCCGGTGGTGCCCTCGGCGACCAGGGTCAGCCCGCCCACCGACACCCGCGCGCCGGGGATCGGCACCCGGCCCAGCGCCTGGGCGAGCAGGCCGGCGACGGTCTCCACCTCGTCGGCGGGCAGCTCGACGTCGAACAGCTCGCCGAGGTCCTCGATGGGCAGCCGGCCGGTCACCCGGACCGCGCCGTCCTCCAGGCGCTCCACCGGGGGCCGCTCGACGTCGTATTCGTCGGTGATCTCGCCGACGATCTCCTCGAGGATGTCCTCGATGGTGATCAGGCCGGCGGTGCCGCCGTACTCGTCGATGACGATGGCGAGGTGGGTGCGGGCGGCCTGCATCTCCGACAGCAGGTCGTCGACGGGCTTGAACTCCGGCACGAACGCCGCGACCCGCATCAGGTGCTCGACCGGCGTCGCCGCGCCGCCCTCCTGCACCTGGCGGGCCATGTCCTTGAGGTACACCACGCCGAGCACGTCGTCGACGGACTCGCCGATGACCGGCACCCGGGAGAAGCCCGAGCGCAAGGCCAGCGCCAGCGCCTGCTCGGCGGTCTTGGTGGACTCGACCCAGACCATCTCGGTGCGGGGCACCATGACCTCGCGGGCGATGGTGTCGCCCAGCGCGAACACGGAGTGGATCATCTCGCGCTCGCCGTGCTCGACCACACCGCGCTGCTCGGCGAGGTCGACCAGCTCGCGCAGCTCCACCTGGGTGCTGGCGAACGGCCCCTCGCGGAAGCCCTTGCCGGGGGTGACCGCGTTACCGATGATGATCAGCAGGCTGGCCAGCGGGCCGAGCACCCGGCCGAGCCAGCGCAGCACGGGGGCGGTGTAGCGGCCCACCTCGTACGCGTGCTGGCGGCCTATCGTGCGCGGGGCCACGCCCACCACCACGAAGCTGATCACGCTCATCGCGCCGGCGGTGACCAGCGCGGCCGTCCAGCCGGGCCCGAACGTGTCCACGGCGACCAGGGCCACCAGCGTGGTGGCGGTCAGCTCGCACAGCAGCCGCAGCAGCAGGAGCAGGTTGATGTGGCGCACCGCGTCGGCCGCCACCGCCTGCAGCGCCGCCGCGCCGCGTTGTCCTTCACGGTTCAGTTCCGCCGCGCGGGCGGGAGAGATCACAGCGAGGGCCGATTCGGTCATCGCGAACAGCCCCGCCAGCACCACCAGACCGGCCGCCGACCACAGCAGCGGCGCGTCGGGCAGTCCGCCCAGCTCGGTCACGGCACTGCCCCGCCACGAGTCGGGACGGTATGGGCAGGATTCATGATCCGCTCGCCCCGCCCGCTGCCCGAGCCTGCCAGCTGTCCAGGAGTTTGCCCTGCAGGGCGAACATCTCCCGCTCCTCCTCCGGCTCGGCGTGGTCGTAGCCGAGCAGATGCAGCACACCGTGGATGGTGAGCATGCTCAGCTCGTCCGCGGTGCTGTAGTCACCGTGCAGCCCGGGGGCGGGCGCATCCGGCACGCTATCACCGGTGCGCATGCGCGGGTCGGCGGAGCCGTACCGCAACGCCTGCGCGGCGGCCACCTCCGGGCACAGCACGATGTCGCCGAGCAGCGACGGTTGCCCGCCGGAGGACTCCGACGGGCCGTGGTCGATGGTGTCCTCGTCCATCGGGAAGGCCAGCACGTCCGTGGGGCCGTCCTTGTCCATCCAGCGGTGGTTCAGCTCCGCCATGTAGTCGGAGTCGACCAGCAGCACCGACAGCTCGGCGAGCGGGTTGACCCCCATCTGGACCAGGGCGTGCCGGGCGACGGCGACGATGTTGTCCGCGTCGACGTCGATTCCGGACTCGTTGGCGATCTCGATAGACACTCTTTATTCCTTGGTCGTCAGCGGCGTCGCCCCGCGCCGCGTCGCGGCACGGAGTGGACGTTCGCCGGCAGCGTCTCACGCTGCTGGTCGGAGTCCCACTTCTCGTATGCGTCGACGATCTCGCCGACCAGCCGGTGCCGCACCACGTCGGCGCTGGTGAGCCGGGAGAAGTGCACGTCGTCCAGGCCGTCCAGGATCTCCTGCACGACCCGCAGGCCGCTGCGCTGGTCACCCGGCAGGTCGACCTGCGTCACGTCACCGGTGACCACGACCTTCGAGTTGAAGCCGAGGCGGGTCAGGAACATCTTCATCTGCTCGGGCGTGGTGTTCTGGGCCTCGTCCAGGATGATGAAGGCGTCGTTGAGCGTCCGGCCGCGCATGTACGCCAGCGGAGCCACCTCGATCGTGCCCTGCGTCATCAGGCGCGGGATCGACTCGGGGTCCATCATGTCGTGCAGCGCGTCGTAGAGCGGGCGCAGGTACGGGTCGATCTTCTCGTTGAGCGTGCCGGGCAGGAAGCCCAGCCGCTCGCCCGCCTCGACCGCGGGCCGGGTCAGGATGATCCGGGTGACCTGCTTGGCCTGCAGGGCCTGGACCGCCTTGGCCATGGCCAGGTAGGTCTTGCCGGTGCCCGCCGGGCCGATGCCGAAGACGATCGTGTTCGCGTCGATCGCGTCCACGTACTTCTTCTGGCCGAGGGTCTTGGGGCGGATGGTGCGCCCGCGGCGGGAGAGGATGTTGAGGGTGAGCACCTCGGCAGGCCGTTCGGTGGTGCCCTCATCGGTCAGCATGCCGACGGTGCGTCGGACGGCGTCCTCGGTCAGCGTCTCGCCCTTCTCGATAAGCTCCAGCAGCTCACCGAAGACGCGCTCGGCAAGCGCGTTCTCGGCCGCCGGGCCGGTGATGGTGATCTCGTTGCCCCGGACCAGGATGTCGCTGGACAGGGCCTTCTCGATGAGCTTGAGCACGCGATCGCCGGTGCCCAGCAACTGGACCATGACACTCGGGTCGGACACGGTGATCTTGGTCTGCACCGCGTTCGAAGAAGAACCAACGCTCATAAGTCGGCCGACCGGCCTTCCGCCACCTGCTCTCCGCACTCACCGGACCGGCTCAGGTCGCCGCCCGCTGGTCCCATCGTAGTCACCGATCCCACCATCGCCGCCAGTGGTTATGACGGCGTGCCCTCTATCGGCCGGGTTCGGCCGCCGACCGCACCCGCCAGGAGCGGAAGTCCGCGCAGCGGACGAGCGACCGGCGGGTAAGGGAGGCCGAGAGGCCGAACCCCGCGCCCGCGAAGGCGGGCGCCGGCAGCTCAGCGGCTTACCCAGACACCGTCGAAAGTCTCCTGGCGGCGGGTGAAGCGGTAGGTCGCCCAGTGCATCCGGACCACCTCGCCGGCGGCGTCGCGGGTCAGGCGCAGGCGCTCGCCCACCTCCCGGCCCGACACGGTACGCAGCACGTCCGGCTCGCCGGGCAGCGCCGCGAAGACGGCCGGGGGCGCGTCGGCCGGGTCGTCCGCGCCGCGCCCGGTCAGCACGCCGCCCTCCCAGCGGAACACGTACTCGTAGCCCTCGCCCCACCAGCGGCCCAGCACGCTGCGCAGGTGCTCGGGGGCGGGCTCGCCCGGGGTCCACGGCGCGACGTCGACCGGGTCGGCGGCCAGCGCCTCCTCGATCAGCCGGTGCGGCAGGTCGATGATCGCCGAGGCGGTGCCGGAGGAGGCCAGCACGGCTGCGGCCATACCCCCCGGATTGCCGGGGCCGCCGTGGCGGCCGCACGCGGCAGCCAGGAAGCCGGGCATCGCGCCGTTGTGGCCGACGTGCAGCACGCGGCCCTCCCGGGGCCACAGCATCAGGCCCAGGCCGACACCCGAGCCCCAGAGCGTCTCGTTGCGCGGCGTGAGCGGCCAGCGCGCCTCGGCGAGGGTGTCCGCGGCCAGCACCGTCCCGTCCGGGTCCACCGAGGCCGGGTCGGTCAGGAACGCCGCCCAGCGGGCCTGGTCGGCTGCGGTGCTCCACAGCTGCGCGGCCGGGCTGACCGCGCCGAAGTCGGTCGGCGGCTCCGGCCGGGCGTGGTCGGAGTACTCGTCGACCAGGTAACCGGTCGCGGCATGCGCGGGCGCGGCGTACGTGGTGTGGTGCAGCCCCAGCGGGCGGCAGATGCGCTCGTCGACCAGGTCCCACCAGTCGCCGCCGAGCCGCCGCGCGGCAAGGTGCCCCAGCAGCGCGAAGCCCAGGTTCGAGTAGTGGAAGCGGCGCGCCGGCGGGTGGATCGCCTCGGTGCGGGCCAGGTCGTCGAGCAGGCCCGGCAGGTCCGGCGGGCTCAGCGTGTCCCACACGTCGCCGACCGGCTCACGCTGCAGGCCCGCGGTGTGCGACAGCAGCCGCCGGATGGTCAGCCCGCCGTGCGCGGGCACGTCGAGGTGAACGCCGATCGGGTCGTCGAGGTCCAGCAGGCCCGCGTCGCGGCACTGCAGCACCAGCACCGCCGTGAAGGTCTTCGTGATCGACCCGATCCGGAACGGGGTGTCGGCGTCCAGCGGCGCGCCGGGATTGCCGGACCCGCCCACCTGGAATGTCCACAGCGGACGGTCGTCGCGGCGCAGCGCCACGCTGAGGGCGGGCACCCGGGCCTCGGCCTGTACGGCGCGGACCAGGCGTTCGAGAGTGCGGTTCAGGTCTGCCACGGCGGCGAGACTACCCGGTGAGATCGCCGTCCATGTCGACGCCGCCGAGCACGTGCGCGTGCGCGTGGAACACGGTCTGCCCCACCGAAGCGCCGGTATTGAAGATCACCCGGAAGCCCTCGCCGACCACGCCCTCAGCCGTGGCCACGTCGGCGACGGTGGCCAGCACCTCGCCGGCCAGCGCGGAATCGCCCGCGGCCAGCGTCGCGACGTCGGCGTAGTGCTCCTTCGGGATCACCAGCACGTGGGTGGGGGCCTTCGGCGCGATGTCCCGGAAGGCCAGGGTGCGCTCGGTCTCGGCGACCACCGTCGCGGGGATCTCCCCCGCCACGATGCGGCAGAACAGGCAGTCGGCAACGGTCACGAGACAGATCGTAGGCTGCCCCCATGTCCGATTCACGAGCGGTGCTGGTCACCGGGGCGTCACGCGGCGTGGGCCGGGCCGTCGCGGCCGCGTTCGCCGCCCGCGGCGACCGCGTCGCCATCCACCACCGCGACTCCGCCGACCTCGCCGAGTCGCTGCGGGCATCGCTGCCCGGCCAAGGGCATGCGGTCGTACGCGCGGACCTCGCCGACCCGGCCGCCGTCGCCACGATGGTCGACGCCGCCGCGCAGGCGCTGGGCGGGCTCGACGTGCTGATCAACAACGCCGGGCAGGCCTACCCGCATCCGATCACCGGGGTCACCTACGAGCAGTGGCAGGAGCTGTGGACGCGCACGCTCGCGGTGAACCTGACCGGCCCGGCGAACGTCACCTACTGCGCGGTCCGGCACATGCTGGCCCGTCCCCCGGGCTCCCCGTCCGCCCGCGTGATCAACGTGGGCTCCCGCGGGGCCTACCGCGGCGAGCCCGGCCAGCCCGCGTACGGCGCGGCCAAGGCCGGCCTGCACGCCATGGGCCAGTCCCTGGCCGTGGCGCTGGCCCCGTACCGCATCGCCGTCGCCACCGTGGCCCCCGGCTACGTCCAGGAGGACGAGACCAACGCCGCCTACAAGGTCCCCCGGGGCGCCGAGCACGCCGCGCAGAGCCCGTTCGGCCGGGTCGCCCGCCCCGAGGAGATCGCCGCCGCCGTCCTCTGGCTCGCCGACCCCGCCGCCGAGTGGGCCTCCGGCGCCGTCCTCGACCTCAACGGCGCCTCCCACCTCCGCTGACCGAGAGCCAAGGTCATCCGACTTGCCTGGCAGATGTGCGTATCTTGAACGCGCTTTCGCACAGGTGCCTGGCAAGTCGAGCGATCATGGCGGACGCGCCGCGGTCGGGCGCTCACCTCGCGGCGGTGGCCGGGCGCGGCCGTCACGGCGGTGGGTGCAGAGCAAGCAAATGGGTGCAGAGCAAAGTCGCTCGGGAGTCACCAGCGGTGCAGGCGGGTGGCGAGCACGCTGAGGGCCGCGACACCGGCCGTCGAGGTACGCAACACGTTCTCGCCCAGGCGCACCGCCACCGCACCGGCGGCGAGGAACGCCGTGATCTCGGCGTCGTCGATGCCGCCCTCGGGGCCGACGACCAGCACGATCTCCCCGGCGGCGGGCAGCTCGACCTGGGACAGCCGCTCGGTGGCCTCCTCGTGCAGCACGTACGCGGCCGAGGCCGTCGTGAGCCGCTGGACGAGCTGTTTCGTGGACAGGTCGGGGTCGCCGCCGACCACGGGCAGGAACGTGCGGCGGGCCTGCTTGGCGGCCTCGCGGGCGACCGCCGCCCACTTCTCTCGGGATTTCGCGCCCCGGTCGCCGCGCCACTGGGCGACGCTGCGCGACGCGGCCCAGGGCAGGATCTCGTCGACCCCGACCTCGGTCATCGCCTGCACGGCCAGTTCACCGCGGTCGCCTTTGGCTATGCCCTGGGCGACGGTGAGGCGGGGGTCGGGCGCGTGGGCGTACCGCAGCTCGGTCACGGTGAGGTCGAGCGTGCCCTTGCCGACGGCCGCGACCACCGCGGACGCCATACCGCCGCGCCCGTCGGCGAGCAGCAGCGCCTCACCCACCCGCAGCCGCTGCACGGTCGCGGCATGGTGGCCCTCCGCCCCGCCGAGTGTGTAAAGCCGCCCCGAGGGCAGCTCGTCGACAAGAAACAGCGGCGCGCTCACGGCAGACACCCTCCAATGGTGATCATGAACTTATGGCACCGACACACCGTCGAACCGTGCCATAAGTTCATGATCAACGCGGAAAAACCGTCAGTGGCCGTTGAAGGCGTCGCGGACTCGGGAGAAGAAGCCGCCCTGCTTGGAGAGTTCGGCGACCTCCTCGCCGCGGGCGCGGGCGAACTCGCGGAGCATGCGCTCCTGCTCGCCGTCGAGGCGGGTGGGGGTGCGGACGTCGAGGTGCACGAAGAGGTCGCCGCGGCCGGTGCCGCGCAGGTGCGGGACGCCCTTGGCGCGGATGCGCAGGGTCGAGTTCGGCTGGGTGCCGGGCTTGACCTCGACCTGCTCCTCGGAGTCCAGGGTCTTGATGGTGAGGCGGGTGCCCAGGGCGGCCGCGGTCATCGGGACGGTGACCTTGCAGTGCAGGTCGTCGCCCTTGCGCGCGTACACGTCGTGGGCCCGCTCGTGGATCTCCACGTACAGGTCGCCGGACGGGCCGCCGCCGGGGCCGACCTCACCCTGGTTGGCCAGCCGGATGCGCATGCCGTCCTCGACGCCGGCCGGGATCTTCACCGTCAGGCTGCGCCGGGTGCGGACGCGGCCGTCGCCGGCGCAGGTCGGGCACGGGTGCGGGATGGTGGTGCCGAAGCCCTGGCAGGCGTTGCACGGGCGCGACGACACGACCTGGCCCAGGAAGGTGCGCTGCACCGACTGCACCTCGCCGCGCCCGCCACACGTGTCGCAGGTCTGCGGATGGGTGCCCGCCGCGGTGCCGGCGCCGGAGCAGGTGGTGCACAGCACAGCCGTGTCCACGGTGATCGGCGCCTCGACGCCGAACGCGGTCTCGAACAGGTCCAGGTCCAGCCGCAGGATCGCGTCGGCACCCGGCCGGGTGCGCGGGCGCGGGCCGCGCGAGCCGCTGCCGCCGAAGAAGGCGTCCATGATGTCCTGGAAGCCCACGAACGGGCCGCCGCCGGGGCCGCCCGGACCCGCGCCGCCTCCGCCCGGCGCGAGCGGGTCGCCGCCCAGGTCCACCATGCGCCGCTTCTGGTCGTCGGAGAGGACCTCGTACGCGTTGTTGATGTCCTTGAACTTCTCCGCCGCGGCCGGGTCCGGATTGACGTCCGGGTGGTACTGACGGGCGAGCTTGCGGTAAGCCCGCTTGATGTCGTCGGCGTCGGCGTCCTTGGGAACGCCGAGAATGCCGTAGTAGTCCTTGGCCACGCTGTCCTCAAGCCTCGTTCAGCAACAACAGGAAATTCGGAATCAATGTCCCAGCATCTCGCCCACGTAACGCGCCACGGCGCGAACGGTGGCGATGGTGCCGGGGTAGTCCATGCGGGTCGGGCCGACGATGCCCATCCCGCCCACGACGGTCGCGCCCGGACCGTAGCCCGTGCTGACCACCGAGGTGGCCCGCAGGTCGACGACCTCGTTCTCGTCGCCGATGCGCACCCGGGCCGCGCCCGACTTCACCTCGTCGAAGAGCTTGAGCAGGATGACCTCCTCCTCCAGCGCCTCCAGGATCGGCCGCAGCGCGCCGGTGCTCAGGTCCAGCGGGCCCATCCGGGCCAGGTTCGACGTGCCGGCCAGGGCCAGCCGCTCCTCGTGCCGCTCGACGAGGGTCTCCAGCAGGACGCTGACCAGCGTGCTCATGGTTGCCTTGCCCTGCGGCTCGGCCCGCTCGACCAGGCCCTGCACCAGCGGCGGGGTGTCCACCAGCTTCACGCCGACCAGGGTCGCGTTGAGGGTGCGGCGCAGCTCGGTGATCTCGTCCGGCTCCACCGGGCCGGGCAGTTCGACGACCCGCTGCTCGACCCGGCCGGTGTCGGTGATCATGACGAGCAGCAGCCGGGTGGTGGAGACCGGGACCAGTTCCAGATGGCGTACGGCCGAACGGGTCAGGCTCGGGTACTGCACCACGGCGACCTGGCGGGTGAGCTGCGCGAGCAGCCGCACCGCGCGGTGCACCACGTCGTCGAGGTCGACCGCGCCGACCAGGAACCGCTCGATCGCCCGGCGCTCGGCCGGGGAGAGCGGCTTGACCCGCGACAGCCGGTCGACGAACAGGCGGTAGCCCCGGTCGGTGGGCACCCGGCCGGCCGACGTGTGCGGCTGGCGGATGAAACCCTCCTCCTCCAGCACGGCCATGTCGTTGCGCACGGTCGCCGGCGACACACCCAGGGCGTGCCGCTCGACCAGCGCCTTGCTCCCCACCGGCTCCTGCGTCGCGACGTAGTCCTCGACGATGGCACGCAGCACTTCAAGCTTGCGGTCATCCAGACCCATACGCACCTCCCGGCTGGCACTCGTCGTGAGTGAGTGCCAGTCTACGTGGGCGGTCACCCGGACGGCATAGGCGTGGTGACGGGGTAGACATCGCGCTCTACCGACACCGGGCGCGACCATCGGCAAAGTGGACGGCAGGTGAACTCGGTCATTCGGGTGGCACAGTGTCGCCTATCGGTCACGGGTGTTGACTGGCGCCGATTGATCCACAGACCTAGCCTGTCGGGCATGAGTGAACCCACCCCGCCCGGCTCCTCGGAGCCGCCGGTTCCTTCGGCCCCCTCTTACGAGCCGCCGGCCCCGGCAGCGCCGCCGTCGGCCCCCGCGTCTCCCCCGCCGTCCGCACCCGGCGGCTACACCCCCCCGCCGTCCGTCGGCGGCCCCGCCCCGGTCGGCTACGCCAACCCGGACGACAAGACCTGGGCCCTGGTCGCCCACTTCGGTGGCGCGCTGACCTGGTTCGTCGCGCCGCTGGTCGCGCTGCTCGTGAAGGGCAACGAGTCGCCCACGGTCAAGGCGCACGCGACCGCCGCGCTGAACTTCCAGATCCTCTGGGGCGTCATCAGCATCGTGAGCCTCTGCGTCGGCAGCTGCCTGAGCTGGCTGATCCTGCCCATGGTGCTGTTCTTCGTGCCGCTGTTCCCGCTGATCATGGGCGTCATGGCCGGTGTCAAGGCCAACAACGGCGAGCTGCCGAAGTACCCGCTGACCATGAGCCTGATCAAGTAAGTCGGGTCACCAGGCCAGCAAGGAGTGGACCACCGCGTCCGCGAGGAGACGGCCGCGCAGCGTCAGTGCTGCGCGGCCTTCTGCGTACGCGGAGGGCTCCAGCAGCCCGTCGGCCAAAGCCTGCCCGGCCGCGGTGCGCCCGGCCTCGTCCAGCACGCCGAGCGGCAGGCCCTCGCTCAGGCGCAGCCGTAGCAGCACGTCCTCGGTGTGGCGCTGCTCTTCGGTCAGCACCTCCCGGCCCAGACCCGGGGAGAGCCCTTCGCCCAGCCGGGCCGCGTACTTCGCCGGGTGCTTGACGTTCCACCAGCGCACCCCCCCGACGTGGCTGTGCGCGCCGGGCCCGAGGCCCCACCAGTCGCCGCCGCGCCAGTAGAGCAGGTTGTGCGCGCACCGGGCGGCCTCGTCGGCGGCCCAGTTGGAGACCTCGTACCAGTTCAGCCCGGCGGCGGACAGCGCCGCCTCGGCCGCCAGGTAGCGGTCGGCGGCCACGTCGTCGTCCGGGGACGCCAGCTCCCCGCGCCGGATCCGGGCCGACAGGCGGGTGCCGTCCTCCACGATCAGGGCGTACGCGCTGACGTGGTCCACCCCCGCGCCGACCACCGCGGCCAGCGAGGCGGCGAAGTCGTCCTCGGTCTCCCCCGGCGTCCCGTAGATCAGGTCCAGGTTGACGTGCTCGAACCCGGCCTCCCGCGCCTCGAGCGCGGCGGCCGGGGCGCGCCCGGCGGTGTGCTTGCGGTCCAGGATGCGCAGCACCCCGGGCGCGGCCGACTGCATGCCCAGCGAGATCCGGGTGAACCCGGCCGCGCGCAGCTCCCGCAGCGAGGCGGGGTTCACCGACTCGGGGTTGGCCTCGGTGGTGACCTCCGCTCCGGCGGCCAGTCCCCACGTGCTGTCGACCGCCTCCAGCATCCGGCCGAGCTGCGCCGGCTTGAGCAGGGTGGGCGTGCCGCCGCCGACGAAGACGGTGTCCACCCGCGGCGGGGCGGGCAGCACCTTCGCGGCCAGCGCCAGCTCGGCCAGCACCGCCTCGACGTAGCCCTCGGTGTCCGCGCCGCCCAGCTCCGAGGCGGTGTAGGTGTTGAAGTCGCAGTACCCGCAGCGGCTGGCGCAGAACGGCACGTGCAGGTAAACGCCGAAGCCGCGCCCGCCGACGTCGGCCAGTGCGGACTCGGGCAGGACACCGGTGTCGGGTACGGGTTCACCGTCGGGAAGCTGGGCCACGGCTCTAGTCTGCCCTCATGTCCTCACCTGACTCCCACCTCGTCCGGGTCACCCACGCCCGCGGCGTAACGACGATCACCCTCGACAGCCCGCACAACCGCAACGCGCTGTCGCACCGGTTGATGACCGAGCTGCTGGCGGCGCTGGCCGGGGCGAACGCCGACGACCGCGTACGGGTGATCGTGCTCGACCACACCGGCCCGGTCTTCTGCTCCGGCGCCGACCTGGCCGAGACCGCCGCCGCGGCGAAGTCCGGGCAGATGCCGGCCGCGCTGCTGGGTGACGTGCTGGGCGCGGTGGCCCGGTCGGCCAAGCCCGTGGTGGCCGTGGTGCGGGGACCGGCCCGCGCCGGCGGGCTGGGCCTGATCGCCGCCGCCGACCTCGCCGTGTGCACGGCGGGTGCCACGTTCGCCTTCACCGAGGTGCGGCTGGGGGTGGTGCCCGCGCTGATCTCCGCCACGGTGCTGCCCCGGCTGGCCCCGCGCGCCGCCGCGGAGCTGTACCTGACCGGCGACGTCTTCGACGGCCCCCGCGCCGCCGCGATCGGGCTGGTCACCGCGACCGCGCCGGACGACGACGTGGACGCGGTCGTCGCGCGCTGGTGCGAGAGCCTGGTCCGGGGCGCACCCGCCTCGCTGGCGACGACGAAGGAACTGCTGCGCCGCCGCCCGGAGCCGGAGCTGGACGCCGAGCTGGCGTACCTGTCGGAAATCTCGCTGCGGTTCTTCGGCTCCGCCGAGGGCCGCGAGGGAGTCGCCGCATTCCGGGAGAAACGGGATGCCGCTTGGGTTCCGCGGTCCGACGAGGACGGTGCCGTTGCGGCGGCCACCCCGTAGGGTGGCCTGAACGAGCCCGCGGCGGGGGCGGGCGGCTTGGGGACTTCGACAAGCCGCCCGCCCCCGCGCACATGTCGAGGAGGCCGCTGTGAAGGGCAAGCACGCGCTGACCGCCCTGGTGATCCTCGCCGTGGTGTTCGGCGTCGGCGGCTACCTCGCCCGGCAGCAGGTCGACGGCAAGCTCGAGATCCCGCTCCCCCGGCTCGGCGCGCCCGAGTGCGTGGCCCGCGCCGACGGCGAGGTGCGCCTGGACCCGGAGCAGATGGCCAACGCCGCGACCATCGCCGCCGTGGGGATCAGCCGCAACGTGCCCGACCGCGCCGTGATCGTCGCGTTGGCCACCGCCCTGCAGGAGTCGAAGCTGCGCAACCTGGAGCATCTCGGCGAGGGCAACGACCACGACTCGCTCGGCCTGTTCCAGCAGCGGCCCAGCCAGGGCTGGGGCACCGCGAAGCAGATCATGGATCCGCGGCACGCCGCCAAGCGCTTCTACACCAGCCTGCTGAAGGTCAAGGGGTGGCAGAAGATGCGGGTCACCGAGGCCGCCCAGCGGGTGCAGCGCTCGGCCTACCCGGAGGCCTACGAGAAGTGGGCCGAGGAGGCGACCGTGCTGGCCAAGGTGCTGACCGGGCAGCAGGCCGGCGGTGTGACCTGCGACACGTACAGTGACGAGCCACCGGCCGACGCC
The DNA here is from genome assembly GCF_040648455.1 of Catellatospora sp. NPDC049133. Classification (NCBI taxonomy): domain Bacteria; kingdom Bacillati; phylum Actinomycetota; class Actinomycetes; order Micromonosporales; family Micromonosporaceae; genus Catellatospora; species Catellatospora sp. NPDC049133. The sequence goes on along the minus strand of NZ_JBEZDT010000031.1, from coordinate 8,089 downwards.
GCGACCGCGAAGGCGCTGGCCGACCGGATCAAGGCCGACTTCGGCACCGCCAAGGCCAAGGGCGTCACCGCCGAGGGCGCCGCCCTACGCGTACCGGCCGCCAACAGCAAGGCGGGCTGGCAGTTCGCGCACTGGCTGGTGGCCCAGGCGCCGATCACCGGGGTCACCCGGGTGACCTTCGCCGACCAGCAGTGGTCCGCCGGTGACCGCGCGTGGTCGAGCGCGGAGAAAGTGGCCGAACAGGTGGTGGCCGAGGTCGTCGCGGGCGGGTGACCCTGGTGGCAGGCCGCGCTGACGGTCCCCGCGCGACGACGTCACTCGGGAACGCGAGTTAGTATCGGCACTCGTTCGCGAAGGTTGCTCATCCCGGCACGCCACCCCCCAAGTCGCGCGCCCCGATCCTGCCTTCGACTGTGCCCAAGTCTGGAAGGACGCAAGGGGAGGACATGACCATCACCTCTCAGGAGCCGGCGACGGACTACGCGCCGCTCACCGACGCCGAGCGCAAGGAATTCCACGAGAACGGGTACAAGCACCTCCCCGGTGTCGTCAGCCCCGAGATCGTGGCCGAACTCCAGGCCGAGGCCGACCGCCTGTACGGCGAGAACAAGAGCACCGGTCACATCGACAAGACCGGCTCGCTGCACCTGCTCGGCGCCGTCAGCCACAGCTCGGCCTTCGCCCGGATGCTCGACTACTCCCCGACCTTCCGCTGGGTCTGGGGTCTGGCCGGCTGGAACATCTACTCCCAGCACAACCACCTCGACGTCAACCCGCCTTACGAGGAGGACGAGACGCCGCGCTGGGAGTGGCACCAGGACGGCTGGCGGCAGAACTCCGACGCGGAGTACTACGCCCCGTACTACGGCGACATCCCGCGGCCGATGCTGTCGATCAAGGTCGCCATCGTGCTCAGCGACATCTCGGAGCCGGGCCGGGGCCAGACCCTGTGCATCCCCGGTTCGCACCTGAACAACCACATGTACCGGCCGACCGACCCGACCGAGATCGCCAAGGGTCCGGAGGGCGCCGTGCCGTGGCTGGCCAAGCCCGGTGACGCGTTCATCTTCGACCGCCGCCTGTGGCACTCGCGCTCGCGCAACCGCTCGGACGTGACGCGCAAGATGCTCTTCATGAGCTACACCTACCGCTGGATCCGCCCGGTCGACGACATGCCGATCGACCGCGAGTCCGCGTGGTACGCCGGCCTCACCCCGGTGCAGCGCCAGCTCATCGGCGAGGCGTTCGGCAACCTGAAGGTGCAGAACATGTGGGGCGTCGGCGAGGGCGGCTGGATCGACGACACGATCCCGCTGCGCGCCGAACTGAAGGAGCGCGGCCTGCTGGACCGCAACGTCCCCTGGCTGCGCTGACCAGCGCATGAACCGACAGTGAGGCCGGGCCGCATCTCGCGGCCCGGCCTCACTGCTGGTGACGGGCGGTCAGTCCAGGATCTTCTGCCCGCCGGTGACGCACTGGCCGGCGACGAACGCCGAGCTGTTGATCGGCAGCGCCGGGCCGAGCTGGCCGAGCAGGCCGGACGACGCGCAGGTCTGCAGCGGCAGGATGTCCAGGACCTGGTTGCTGAGCAGCGGGAGCACCGCCGGGTTCTTGCGCTTCTGGATGGTGCTGTTGCTGTTGTAGCAGTCACCCAGCACGGTGGTCGGCGAATTCACGGCCGCGGCCACGCCGACGATCGACGCGGTCGAACCACAGACCTGGACGGCCGCGGCGTTCACGACCGAGCCGCTGAGCAGTGACACCAGGCTCTGCGGCCCCTCCTGAGCGCCCACCTTCGGCGCGGCGATGAACGTGTTGGCGTTGGAGCAGTCGCCCACCACGGTGGCGGGCGAGGCGACTGCGGCCGTGACGCCGGCGATGGCCGCGTTCGAGCCGCAGACCTGGATCGGCAGCGCGTTCACCGAGGTGTCGTCCAGGATCGAGATGACCCCCTGCACCTGGTTCTGCCGGATCAGGACGTTGCCGTTGGCACAGTCGCCCAGCACGGTGTTCGGGGAGCGGAGCGCGACCGCGGCCGATACGACCTGAGCCGATGCCGAGCCGCACGCCTGCCACGCGCCGGTGGTCAGCGCGCTGCCGTTGGCGATGGAGATCAGCGGCTGGCGCACCTCCCGCTGGGGGCCGCGGGCGACGTCCTTCACGGTCTTCACGGCAGCGAGCGCCTGCCCCGCGGCCTGCTGCACCGCCGCCTGCTTCAAGGTGGTCGCGGCGGTCCTGACGGGATCCACGTGCGCCGGTCCGGCCGCGGGCGCGGCGGTCGCCGCGGAACCCATCACCGCCACCGTAGCGAGCGCTCCGGCCGCGACGACCCCGGCCTTTCCTATCTGCATCGTCACTCCTTGTATTCAGTGCCGCCGGCGCCCGAGTCGCAGGCACACGTCAGCGCGGCATGAGTTGTCGTTGGCGAGCATTCGAAGGGGCGAGTCGCGCTGGCGCGACCCGCCCCGTCCGCCGTGCCGGTTCAGCGACTAGTCGATGACCGTGTTGGCGTTGTAGCAGCTGCCGATGACGGTGTTCGGCGAGGTGATCGGAACCGCCGCGGCGATGATGTTCGCGCTCGTGGAGCCGCAGGACTGCAGCGGGAGCACGTTCAGCGAGGTGTTGTCCAGGGCGGCGATGACACCCTTGGGGTCGTCCTTGCTGATCTTCACGTTGGCGTTCTTGCAGTCACCGATGACGGTGTTCGGCGAGGTGATCGGGATCGCCACGCTGAGCACGTCGGGCGAGGTCGAGCCACAGGCCTGGGCCGTGATCAGCTGCACGGCGGTGCCGTTCAGCGCGGAGATCAGGCTGACGGAGTCCTGGTCCCACGGGGCGTCCCAGCCGCCGCCGCGCGCCTGCGGGGCGACGCGGGCGTTGGCCCGGTTGGCCCACGCGCTGCGGTTCTTCAGCGCGCCGACCTTCTTGACCAGGGCCTGACGGGCCTTGTCCATCGCCAGGGACTGGCCCATCGGCATGGCCTCGGTCCGGGCCGACTCCTGCCAGTGGTCGTCGTTGTCCCACTCGTCGGAGCCGTTGATCTCGATGTTGCTGTTCTGGCAGTCACCGATGACCGTGTTCGGCGAGGTGATCGGCACGGTGATGCCGACGACCTGGCCGTCGGTCGAGCCGCAGGACTGGATCGACGCGATGTTGATCGCGGAGTCGTTGCCGACGCCGAGGATCGCCGCCTGCTTGTCCGTCTGCTTGATCTTGACGTTGGCGTTGGCGCACGCGATGTCGTTCTTGTGGCCGTAGCCGTCGTCGTGGCCGAAGCCCGAGACCACGGTGTTCGGCGAGGTGATCGGCACCGAGATGCCCACCACGTTGCCGCTGGTGGAGCCACACTGCTGGAGGGCGGCCACGTTGACGACCGTACCGTTGAGCAGCGCGACGACCGACGCCGAGTCGATGTCCCACGGCGCGTCCCAGCCGTTGTTGTCGAAGCCGCCGCCGCGGGCGAGCTTCAGCTGGTTGGCCCCGACCTGGCGCATCGAGGTGGTCTTGCCCTCGGTGGAGGTGCTGGCCTGGGTCAGCGCAGAGGCGTCCGTGCTGGGCGCCGCAGCGGCAGGAGCCCCCATGATCGCCACTGTAGCGAGAGCGCCCGTGGCGACGGCTCCGGCCTTCTTCATCTGCATCGTCACTCCTTGTGCGACTTTGGAACCTGCTATGCCCTCATATCGGGCGAAAGCGGCAAAACACTGCACTTGGGGTAACGATGGGTAGATTGCCCAGTTACTACGGCTCCAGGCCTTTTGTCAGCAGATCTTGGCCGACAGTCCACCCCGACCAACCGAACAGCCATAACCCACACGGGCGACCCCTCATGATCACCCGACTTGCCCGGCAACTGGGCGTATCTCGGCCGGCCATCCGCCCACCTGCCAGGCAAGTTCGGCGATCATGGGGCCGTGCCGTCGGGTACGTGCCGCGGGGGCGGAGGTGGGGCGGGTCAGTGGGTGGGGAGGAAGGCGGCGGCGTCGCGGAGGGCGCGGTCCATGGTGGTGAAGGCCATGGCGGGAGGGTTCGTCACTGGCAGCCAGGCGGACTCGCACGACTCGTCGGGGTCTAGGCGCAGGTGGGCGCCGGCCGGCAGGGTGGCGAGGAAGAAGCAGTCGAGCACGGGCAGGCGCTCGCCCTGGAACTCGTAGTCGCCGACGTACATGCCGACGAACGCGCCCAGCTCGATGTCGACGCCCAGTTCCTCACGGGCCTCGCGGCGGGCCGCGTCGGCGGGCTCCTCCCAGGCGTCGCAGAAGCCGCCCGGCGTCTCCCACAACCCCTCGCGGGGCGGCCGCGAGCGGCGCAACGCCAGGAAGCTCCCGGCGCCGTCGAGCACGATGAGACTGGCCGTCGGGCGGGCATTGAGGTACTGCCGGTACCCACAGCTCCCGCAGACGGACGGCGGCGCGGCCGCAAGGGCCGCGCCGCAGCGGAAGCAGTGTCCCGCGAACGTCACTTCTTCTTGCCGCCCTCGGGTGCCTCCGAGGTGGACAGCGCGGCGATGAAGGCCTCCTGGGGCACCTCGACCCGGCCGACCATCTTCATGCGCTTCTTGCCTTCCTTCTGCTTCTCCAGCAGCTTGCGCTTCCGGCTGATGTCACCGCCGTAGCACTTGGCCAGCACGTCCTTGCGGATCGCGCGGATCGTCTCGCGGGCGATGACCCGTGAGCCGATGGCCGCCTGGATCGGCACCTCGAACTGCTGGCGCGGGATCAGCTTCTGCAGCTTGGAGGCGATCGTCGTGCCGTACGTGTAGGCCTTGTCCTTGTGCACGATCGCGCTGAACGCGTCGACCGGCTCACCCTGCAGCAGGATGTCCACCTTGACCAGGTCGGAGGCCTGCTCGCCGCTGGGCTCGTAGTCCAGGCTGGCGTAGCCCTTGGTACGCGACTTCAGCTGGTCGAAGAAGTCGAAGATGATCTCGCCGAGCGGCAGCGTGTAACGCAGCTCGACACGGTCGGCCGACAGGTAGTCCATGCCCTGGAGCACGCCGCGGCGGCCCTGGCACAGCTCCATCACCGCGCCGACGTAGTCGTTGGGCGTCAGCACCGTCGCGCGGGCCACGGGCTCGTACACCTCGGCGACCTTGCCGTGCGGGTACTCGCTCGGGTTGGTGACCGTGATCTCCTTGCCGTCGTCGGTGACCACGCGGTAGACCACGTTCGGCGCGGTCGCGATCAGGTCGAGGCCGAACTCGCGCTCCAGCCGCTCCTGGATGATCTCCAGGTGCAGCAGGCCGAGGAAGCCGCAGCGGAAGCCGAAGCCCAGCGCCGCCGACGTCTCCGGTTCGTACACCAGCGACGCGTCGTTGAGCTTGAGCTTGTCCAGGGCGTCGCGCAGCTCCGGGTAATCCGAGCCGTCCAGCGGGTAGAGGCCGGAGTACACCATCGGCTTGGGGTCCTTGTAGCCGCCGAGCGGCTCGGTGGCCGGCTTGGCGTTCAGGGTGACGGTGTCGCCGACCCGGGACTGCCGCACGTCCTTCACGCCCGTGATCAGGTAACCGACCTCGCCGACGCTGAGCGAACCCGCCTTGATCGGCTCCGGGGAGATCACGCCGATCTCCAGCAGCTCGTGCACCGCGCCGGTGGACATCATCTTGATCCGGTCGCGGGCGTCGAGGCGGCCGTCGATAACCCGGATGTAGGTGACCACGCCGCGGTAGACGTCGTACACCGAGTCGAAGATCATGGCGCGGGCCGGGGCCTTCGGGTCGCCGCCGGTCGGGGCGGGCAGCTGCCGGACGATCTCGTCGAGCAGGTGCGCCACACCGTCACCGGTCTTGCCGGACACCCGCAGGCAGTCCTCCGGCTCGCAGCCGATCAGGTGCGCGAGCTCCTCGGCGTACTTCTCCGGCTGCGCCGCGGGCAGGTCGATCTTGTTGAGGACCGGGATGATGGTGAGGTTGTTCTCCATCGCCAGGTACAGGTTGGCCAGCGTCTGCGCCTCGATGCCCTGGGCCGCGTCCACCAGCAGGATCGCGCCCTCGCAGGCGGCCAGGCTGCGCGAGACCTCGTAGGTGAAGTCGACGTGGCCAGGCGTGTCGATCATGTTGAGGACGACCTGCTCACCGGCCCGCTCGCCCTCGCGCACGGTCCACGGCAGGCGTACCGCCTGGCTCTTGATGGTGATGCCGCGCTCGCGCTCGATGTCCATCCGGTCGAGGTACTGCGCCCGCATCTGCCGCGGGTCCACCACCTCGGTGATCTGCAGCATGCGGTCGGCCAGCGTCGACTTGCCGTGGTCGATGTGGGCGATGATGCAGAAGTTGCGGATGGCGGCCGGGTCAGTGTCGCCGGGCTTGTTAGATCCGAGCAGCGGAGGCACGGTGATCCGTTCTATAGGGCGTGAGGCGCGGAAAGCGGGTCGCAGGCGACGGGCCGCGTTCGGCGTGAGGCGGTCATTGCCGCCCCTATGATCCCACGCCCGCCGACCGTGCCGAAGCGGGCTTCAACGTTACCGCCGCCGACGCTCCCGCGGCGGCCTCGCTCAGCAGCGGCAGCCCTCGTTCGCGGGCCAGCCCAGCACCAGCGCGCTCAGCCGGGGCAGCCGGTGGCGCATCTGGTCGTCGTCCTCGAAGTCCCAGTCCTCGCCCGCGATCGGCGCCTTCGCCACCTCGGGCAGCACCAGCTCCGCCCCGGCGACCTCCCGGAACGCGTCGGCGGCCGCGTACCCGACCAACTCGGCGAAGATCGCGCTGTCGTCGTCCCACTCCACGGCCTCGACCACGGACGGGTGCCCGGCCAGCGCGTCCGGGTCGGCCAGCGCCGCCTCGTACCACTTGCGGCCCGCCGCGATCAGCCCGCTGCGGAAGTCGACGAACGCGTCGTCGGAGCAGCCGCCGCCGATCAGATGCGCGGCGCCCCACAGGTCGTAGCGGTCGGCCTCGGCACGCAACTGTTCGAACCGCGTCGCGAACCCGGCGATGTCCGCCAGGCTCAGCGCCGACAGCCGCGCGGTCAGCGCCTTGGCCAGCCCGGTGCCGTCCTCGCCGATGTCACCCTCGACGTCCGTACGCGCCTGCTCGATCAGAGCCCAGAACCGCTCGATGTCCACAGCAACACAGTCTGCCATCCGGACCGCGCCCGCCCTCGATCTACGAGCGGGTGTCGCGTCCCATCACCCGGAAAGGTCACCTGGCCCGGCCGCCACGCGGCAGCACACATGATCGTTGTCTGTGGTCGGGAAGTGTGGTCCGGCTTCACTTTTCGCCCCGAAACGACGATCATGCACATCGCGCACGGGCCGACCACGGGTGCCGGAGGGGTGGCGCGGGCGGGGCGGTAGGCTGTCCGGGTCGGGCACCGCGACGGGTGTCACCTCGGCCTGTTTTGGCCGATGCCCAGGCCACCTGGTAACCTGGCACGTCGCGGCTGGTGCTTCGTTGCGCCGGCCCATTTGAACCAGTCAACCGAAACGAGCAGGACGAGGCTGTCGCGTGGCGAACATCAAGTCCCAGATCAAGCGCAACCGGCAGAACGAGAAGGCCCGGCTGCGCAACAAGTCGGTCAAGTCGTCGCTGAAGACCGCTGTCCGCAAGTTCCACGAGGCGACCGCCGCCGGTGACGTCGAGAACGCCACCGCGCTGCTGCGCGACGCCTCGCGCAAGCTGGACAAGGCCGTCAGCAAGGGCGTGATCCACAAGAACCAGGCGGCGAACCGCAAGTCGTCGATCGCCAAGAAGCTGGCTTCGCTCTCTGCCTGATCGTCGCAGCGTGCCTTCCCGGCACCGCCAAGACATCACCTGATGCCCGGCTCCCCGATGGGAGCCGGGCATCGGTGTTTTCACCGCCCGCGCCGCGCCGCGCGGTGCCGTGCCGTGCGGTGCCGTGCCGTGCCGTGCGGTGCCGTGCGGTGCCGCGTTGATCATGAACTTATGGCACGGCTCAGCGGCGTGGCGGTGGCACAACTTCATGATCGATCGCGTACGCGGACCGCACGTCAGGTGACCATGAGGTTGTGGACACGACTCGCCGTCGAGCCGTGCCATAAGTTCATGATCAACGCGGCGCGGCGCAGCGCAGCCGAGGCGGGGGCGGGGGGCGGGGGGCGGGGGGCGGGGGCGGGGGGGGGGGTGGGGTGGGGCTGA